>CAMYJZ010000040.1 GCA_947258845.1 uncultured Ectothiorhodospiraceae bacterium
GACGCGCATGCCGGTGTGTGTCGACCCGTCCCATTCCGTGGGCACCCGGGAGGCCTCGCCGGAGGGGATCATGGATGTCTTCCACGTGACGGCCCAGGGTGTGATCGCTGGCGCCAACATGATCCTGGTCGATTTCCACCCGGCACCCGGCAAGGCGCTGGTGGATGGACCGCAGGCGCTGCACATGGACGAACTGGACTTTTTCCTGGAGGATGTCCGTATCGCCCGCGAGGCCTACGAGAAACGCGTCGCCCTGGCACAGGACCACCATAAAGTGCAGGAATCCGCGGCTTGAGGCTGCCAGCCAACGCCACCCGCTGATTGGCTGGCAGGACATGCCGACAGATGGTCGTCTGCCCCAGCACACACCTCCTTCACGGGGATCTGGTCAGACTTCCTGGACGGGGTACCCTCAAGGGCAACACATTTCCCTGTGCCTGGCTGTATACAAGGGGTGGTATGGGCGGCCCATCGTAATGCGACCGGAAATCAGGCGCCGGTAAACTATACTTGTGCCCAGGCACGCAGAGAGGTATTCGGTCATGAAACGAGCAATTACATTAGCCATGATACTGGCGGGTATTTTCATCCAGGGATTCGGGATGGCAGATGAAAAAACCTCCAGGGTCGTCCAGACACCCTATACCGAACAGAAGGTGGTGTTCGATTTCTACTTTGATAATCCGGAAAAGATCAACACGGCACTCTACTGGGTACGCTCACTGATCAACCCGCTGATGGATGCGCCCTATGGAATGGCACCCGAGTTTCTCGACATCAAGGTCGTCATTCATGGCGTGGAGATCGTGACCGTCGCCCGCAAGAACTACGAAAAGTACAAGGATGCCGTTGAACGCATGCGCTACTACGCGAGCCTCGGTGTCGAGTTCAAGGTCTGCGGCCTGGCGGCAGAGGACTACGACTACGACACCGATGACTTCCACGAGTTTATCGACGTAGTGCCATCCGCCATTACCGAACTGGCGCACTGGCAACTGCAGGGCCATGCCCTGATCACGCCGCAGGTCATGGAGAAAAAATACTCCATCGAGGAGATTCGCTGAAACCGGTCGTGCTTATTTTGCCCGTTTCAGGCTGTTCTTGTCGAAGTCGCGTTCCGTGAGTCCGCTGCGGAACTGGTACTCCTGCCAAAGCAGCGTGGTGCTTTTCCCGGTCTGGTGGTTGACCATTTCGTAGCGCATGGCGCGCCAGTATTTATCGAGGTACTGGCTGTACTCATGGAATGTCAGGGTCTTTAGGTGGGCATTCTTGCGGTCGTAGTAGTCGATCTTGTGTGGCCGGTATTCCGCCTTGTCGATCCAGACCTGCTGACGCGTGTAACCGGAGTTCTCGTCCACCGGAAAGCGTTCCATGACAAAGCAGTCGAATTCGGCGCAGGGTTCGTCGCGCGAATACTTGTAGGTGTATTTTTCCACCTCGTCGGAGGAAATGTCCTCGTAGGCGAACTCGCTGCCCATGAATGGCCCGGACTTGTTCTTGGATGAAATGCGCTTGACCCGTTTGAGTGCCGGCAGGTAAAGCCACTGATCGTCAGGCCCGGTGACATGCGAAAAGGTCAGGAAGGCCGTACCCTTGACATCGGGGGGCGAGTCAAACACGGACAGGCTCTTGTCACCGTCACCCTCGATTTCCAGCGTCCGCACCCGCACCTCGCGGGTACTTTCATCACCCTGCTTGTTGCGCAGGATCATATTCAGGGTGGCGCTGGAATCGCCAAAACCCTGGTCGCGCCGATCGGCCTCTGTGGCGATCGCCAGGCCCTTTTCCTCGGCGGTCTCGGCCAGCGCGGCGGGCGGCAGCAGGACCAGCAATGCTAACAACAGTGTCTTGTATGGCTTCATTTTTCCACCTTCATCAATAGCGGGGGCAGGAACAGGAAATCGGCGGCGAGTGCAAAGGCAATCGTGATGGCCGTCATCAGGCCCATATCCGAGTTCAGCTTGAACGGGGACTGGTACAGCACCATGAAGCCGGCGATCAGTACCAGCGTGGTCACCGTGAGTGCCATGCCGACGGTCGAGAATGCATAGCGTACGGCATCCTCCGGATCCAGGTGCTGCTCGCGGCGCGCCCGCAGGTACTTGCTGAGAAAGTGTACCGTGTCATCGACCACGATACCCAGCGTCATGCCGGTGACCACCGACAGCGCCAGGCCGACTTCACCCACCAGCAGGCCCCAGAGTCCAAAGCCCATGGCAGCCGGTGCCAGGTTGGGTATCAGGCTGACCAGGCCGATCTTCAGCGAGCGCAGGGCGAAGGTCAGTATCAGGGAAATCAGCACCAGGGCAAGCGTGGTCCCGGTCAGCATGCTGTAGATATTGCGCTGGCCTATGTGCGCAAACATCACCGACGGGCTGGCACCGTTGGTCTGCATCCCCGGCGCATTGTCCTTCATCCATTGCTGGGCGGCGTCCTCCAGCAGCAGCAGTTCATTGCTGGAGATGTTATCGAGCGCGACCGACAGCCGGGTGGCCGATTTACTGACATCGATCTGGTTGTTGAGGTCCAGGCCATAGGGCAGCGACATCTCGTAGAGCAGCAGGTACTGGGCCGACAGTTCGCGCTGATCGGGCAGCCGGTACCATTCCGGCTGGTCGCCATGCATGTTCTTGTTGAGGCGCTTCATGGTATCGGTCAGGGAATTGACATGCAGCACGTCCGGCTGCTCGCGGTACCAGTTGGCGAAGTCCTCGATGTCCGCGAGGAGTCCGGGATCGCTTATGCCCCCGCTCTCCCCCGTTCCAAGCGAATAGTCGATGGTGTAGATACCGGTCAGGTTCTCGGTGGCGAACTCGGTGGCGTTGCGGAAATCGATGGTCTTGTCGAAATACTTGATGAACTCGTCATTGAGTTCATTACGGGGAATCAAGGTCACCAGGGTGACAATAACCAGGCCCATCGTCCAGAACAGTACGCTGCGCCGCTGCACGACAAAGTCGGCGAATTTGTCCATCATCCGGGTGCGACGGGTGGGGCCGGGTTTGACATGCACCGGCAGGATCAGCATCAGCGCCGGCAGGATGGTCACCGAAAACACGAACGCCGCGGCCACCCCCATGGCCACGATATTGCCCAGGTCCCGGAACGGCGGCGCGTCACTGAAATTCATGCTCATGAAGAGATCGGCTGCAGGTTGATACGCAGACTGTCTATCATGGCACTGTTCTTGTCCAGCCCGCGCCGCATCGCGTGCAGGAAGCTGATCAGGACGTGCACGCAGTCCGCGACGGCGAGTGTCAGGATAATGGTCGGCGACGAGGCGGACGGCGGCGTCAGGGCGACCCCCATCCAGCCGGCCAGACCCATGCCGGTGACAATGCTGAAGACAATGACCAGGAAGGTACCCAGGGTCGCGCTGACGGAGCGCAGCAGCAGGATCAGCGTGACCAGGACCACGGCGAACATCATCGGCACCAGCGTGCGCTGGTCGTGCAGCATGACCTCCGGGAAGGAGTTGTTCATGACCACCATGCCGGTGAGGTAGACATCCAGGTCCGGGTTAGCTGCTTGTACCTCCTCTACCAGCTGGCGCGCGAATGCGGTGATCTCCGGGACCTCCTTGCCGGTCCCGTCATCCGGCAGCTGGATGGTGACATTGACACCGGTGACATGACCGCGGTCCGAGATCAGACGGTTGGCGATCAGTGGCTCGTTGAGGGCGATATCCCGGATGCGCCGGAGCCCGGCGGCATCCAGCCGCTCGACGTCGCTGACCAGGTCATCGACGGTCAGGTCGTCATCCTCGGCCTCGGTATGCTGGTAATTGCTGATGGAATCGACGCGGATCGAGTACGGGATCTGCCAGGCGGCCTCCGTCAGGCCCACCACGCTGGCGAGCGTTTCACGGCTAAACACGTTGCCGTCCCGGGGCGCCAGCACGAACAGGACGTTATCCGTCTTGGTGTAGGTGTTTTGCAGTTCCTCGAAGGCCTGCAACTGCGGGTTGTCATCGCTGAAGAACACCCGGTAGTCGGTCTTGAAGGTCAGGAAACGGGCACCGCTGGCGGCCAGGATGGCGGCCAGAGTAAAGAAGATCAGGACCGGGTAGCGCCAGCGGACCAGCCATTCACCATAGGTTTTTCCCATTATGTTTCCTTTATTGTCCCTGGTTCCGGGCGATCTCGTGGTTTGCGGTGTACTTACTGTTTTATTCTGCCGGAGAGAAATATGCGAGATGTATCAGTTTGTTATTGACGTTCCGTGTATCCGCTCTGTATTCTACGTGACAGCAATATCCTCTACAATGTCAGGACATGCAATAGCAGGGAGAGAACATTATGTCTGCCTTTCGAATGCTGTTTTTGACCATGGCTGCACTGATCATGGTCGGTATCTGGCTGACCGGTTTCAACGTCGTTCACTGGCTTCTCTACCTGCCGGTTGCCGCACTGGTGTTCGCCGGTGTCACCGGCATCTGCCCTGGTTACATACTGTTCCAGAAACTGGGTTTCAAGGGGCAGGAATCGGGTAACAGAGTCTGAGAGGTCTTGACATGCCTGGCAGGCGCCCTGCCTGCACAGACAGGAAGGAATGCTGTATTTAATCCCCAGGCATGCTTTTCTGAGTATCCGATTCAGGGTACCGGCATGTGATAATAGCGCCACCTGATCGCATTGCCCCATCGCATTCAGTTTTCTGATGTCCCCATCTGCAGAACAGCTCGAGAACAAGCACGCGTTCACTCCCGTTGAACCGGTGCTGCCTGATCCGGGCCGGGATCTCGACTGGACCGGTCTGGGCGGCGACAGTGTGCCGCTAGCAATCGCAGCCGCAGCCAGCCGCCATCCCGGGCAACTGCTGCTGATTGTGCCGGACATGCAGGCCGCGGATCTGTTGCGTGATCAGCTGGAATTCTTCCTGGCCAGCAGTGGCATCAGCATCAGCACCTTCCCGGACTGGGAAACCCTGCCCTACGACAATTTTTCACCGCACCAGGACATCATCTCCGAGCGCCTGGCCACACTCTATCAGTTGGCCGAAGGACGTGAAGGGGTATTGATCATCTCGATGAGCACCCTGATGCAACGCCTGGCACCCCGATCCTTCCTCTACCAGAATAGCCTGGTGATGCAGGTCGGGGAACGCCTGGATCTCGATACCATGCGCACCCGCCTGGACAACGCCGGCTATCGCTGCGTTGCCCAGGTCATCGAGCACGGAGAGTTCGCCGTCCGCGGTTCACTGCTCGACCTCTATCCCATGGGCAGCCCGCTGCCGTTTCGCATCGACCTGCTCGATGAAGAGATCGAATCGATCAGGACCTTTGACCCGGAGACCCAGCGTTCGGACGAAAACCGTGACGCCATCAAGCTCCTGCCTGCCAGGGAGTTCCCTCTCGACAGCGAGGCCATTCGGCACTTTCGACAGCGATTTCGGGCACAATTCGAGGGCGATCCGCAGGCCTGCCCGGTCTACAGGGAGATCAGCCAGGGCATTACCCCCGGCGGTCTCGAATACTTCATGCCCCTGTTCTTCAAGCAGACCGAGACCCTGTTCGATTACTTGCCGGAGAACACCTGCATCGTGTTGCTGGACGGGGCAGAGGCCGCCTGCAGCGAGTTCCAGGCGCAGACCGCCGAGCGTTACGAGTCGCGCCGTCATGACCGTGAGCGACCCGTGCTGCCTCCCGAAATGGTATTCATGGATGCGACCGGGCTGCAGGAACGTCTCGCCCGGCACGCGCTGGTTCGTATCAGGGCATTCGGGGGCTCTGAACGCCCCGGTGAAGAAATCCACTACAAGGTCCACCCGCTTATCGATGTAAAAATCAGGGCGCGCAACGAACAGCCGGCGGCAGCGTTCAGAGGTTTCCTGGACAGTTACGACGGACGTGTCCTGCTGACAGCCGAATCCGCCGGGCGCCGCGAGACCCTGTTTGACCAACTGCACGGCCTCGGCATACGGCCAGTGGTGGTTGATAGCTGGAACGGTTTTATCGAGTCCGACAGCCCGCTGTGCCTGACGGTTGCACCGCTGGAACAGGGCATGCGCCTGGACTCACCTGCTATTGCCGTCATCACGGAAACCCGGCTGTTCGGTGATCATGCCCGGCAGTCACGCCGCCGCAAACCGGCACGCGACCCCGCCACGATAATCGGCAACCTGACCAACCTGGACATCGGCGCACCGGTGGTGCATGAACACCACGGTGTCGGACGCTATCGCGGGCTGGAGACGCTCACGGTTCACGATATCCCGGCCGAGTATCTGACGCTGGAATACAGTGGCGGCGACAAGCTGTATGTCCCGGTCGCCTCGTTGCAGCTGATCAGCCGCTATACCGGTGCCGCGCCGGAAAATGCTCCCCTGCACAAGCTGGGCGGTGACCAGTGGCAGCGGGCCCGGCGGAAAGCGACCGCACGCGTGCACGATGTCGCCGCCGAGCTGCTCGATATCCACGCCCGGCGCGCGGCGCGCAAGGGGCATGCCTACGCGGCACCACAGGATGAATATGCAAGCTTTGCCGCCTCGTTCCCGTTCGAGGAAACTGCCGATCAGGAGAGTACCATTGCCAGCGTGGTGTCCGATATGCAGGCAGAGATGCCGATGGACCGGGTGGTCTGCGGTGACGTCGGCTTCGGCAAGACCGAGGTGGCCATGCGGGCCGCGTTTGTCGCCGTACAGGACAGCAAACAAGTAGCCCTGCTGGTGCCGACGACGCTGCTTGCCCAGCAACACTACCAGAACTTCCTGGACCGTTTCTCTGACTGGCCCCTGCGTATCGAGGTCCTGTCGCGTTTCAGGAGTGGCAAACAACAGGAGGCCGTACTCGCGGGCATTGCCGACGGCTCTGTCGACATTGTCATCGGTACCCACAAACTGCTGCAGGGCACCATCAGCTTCAAGCGGCTTGGACTGCTGATTATCGACGAGGAACACCGCTTCGGCGTGCGCCAGAAGGAGAAACTGAAAAAACTGCGTACGGAAATCGACATACTCACGCTCACCGCCACACCGATACCGCGTACCCTCAACATGTCGCTCTCCGGCTTGCGCGACCTGTCTATCATCAGCACCCCGCCGGCACACCGGCTGACGATCAAGACCTTCGTCTCGGAATGGCATGACGCCACCATCCGCGAGGCCTGCCTGCGCGAGATCAAGCGCGGTGGCCAGGTGTATTTCCTGCACAACGAGGTCGAGTCCATCGATCGCATTGCCGGGGAACTGGCCAGGATTATCCCCGAGGCCAGTATCGAGATTGCCCATGGACAGATGCGCGAGCGCGAACTCGAACGCGTGATGCTGGACTTCTATCACCGGCGTTTCAATCTGCTGATCTGTACCACAATCATCGAGAGCGGTATCGATGTCCCCACGGCCAATACCATCATCATGAACCGGGCCGACAAGCTCGGCCTTGCCCAGCTGCACCAGTTGCGCGGACGCGTCGGGCGTTCCCACCACCGGGCCTACGCCTATCTGCTGATCCCTTCCCGGCGGGCGATTACCGCCGATGCCGCCAAGCGACTGGCCGCCATCGAGTCCATGGAGGACCTTGGCGCCGGGTTTACCCTGGCAACGCATGACCTGGAGATCCGCGGTGCCGGGGAACTGCTCGGTGCTGATCAGAGTGGCCAGATCCACGAGATCGGCTTCACCCTTTACAGCGACCTGCTCGAACGAGCCGTCAGGGCGTTGAAGGAAGGGCGTCAGCCGGAACTCGACAAACCCCTGCACCAGGGACCCGAGATCGATCTCCAGGTCGCAGCCCTGATTCCGGATGACTATATACCCGACGTGCACACCCGGCTGGTGATGTACAAGCGCATCGCCAGCGCCGCCTCCGAGCGTGAACTGCGCGATCTGCAAGTCGAGATGATCGACCGTTTCGGCTTGCTGCCGGACGCGGTGAAACACCTGTTCAGGATCACCGGACTGAAACTTGTGGCCGAACCCATGGGTGTCAGCAAGATCGAGGTGGGCCGGCAGGACGGCCGGATCCAGTTCGGAGAAAGTGCTGACATAAACACACAAAAACTGGTAGAGTTGATCCAGGGTCAGCCAGACAGTTACCGGTTCGAAGGGGGCAACCGTCTCAGGTTCACCGGGGATTTCGAGCTGGACGAACAGCGCTTCCTGGTGGTGGCTGAGCTTCTTGACATTCTCACAAGGCGGAGGAGCCAAGTTAATGAAAAAAACCAGATCACGGCCTTATAGCCGTGGCTGTGCCCACTACCCGAAGTATGCTCGATTATATGTATTAAGTAGTTTTCTCATCCTTCTGTGCCTGTCGGCAGGATCGCTTAAGGCGGAATATCCGCCAATCTATGATGTCGAGATTATCGTGTTCCGCAATCTCGCCCCCAATGATGGTGGTGAACGCTGGACTACGCCGGTCATGCGGCGGGATGTCAACCGGCGCTCCTTTCCGAAGGATGAATTCACGGAACTGGCCTATCGGCTCTACCAGATGCAGAACATCACCCGGGCGCTGGAGAACTCCCGGGATTACGAAGTCCTGTATCACCGCGCCTGGCGCCAACTGGCCTACGACAAGCGGAATTCCGTCGCCTACCCGGTCGAGACCGAGATCGAAAAGGGCAAGGGCAACAGTATCCAGGGCTGGGTCAGGCTGATCCGGGAACGCTTTCTGCACCTCGATGTCGATCTCTTCCTGATGGCGAATCAGGACCAGGCATCCGGCATGTCGGGCTACCGTATCCCCCTGTTCGAGATTGAAGAGAAACGCCGCGTACGCAGCGGGGAGTACCATTACTTCGATCACCCCCGCTTCGGCGTGATCGCACGGGTTACACCCTATCGTCCGTCGGGAGTTCCGGCGGAAACGCCGGACGCCGAGGCCCCTGCAACCGACTGGCAGCCGCAAGGAAAGAGCGTTGCCCGGCTGGAGGAAACGCCCTGATTAAAACCGTTCACCGCAGAGACGCGGAGGTCGCAGAGTAATCACTCTGATAATCATTCACCGCAAAGGCGCAAAGGACGCAAAGTAATTTATTTGACTAAACAGGCATGCCCTGATTATTCAAGGCTGTTGCAGGCTGCGCCGTGCGCACCGGAGGTCCTCAGCAGTGTCCGATCGCTTCCTCCAGCAGCAAGCAGACCTGTGCCATGGAACGGGACAGGGTCGCCTTGATCTCCCGAATGTCGATCGGGCCTGCGCCTCGACCTGCCGCCCGGTTGGCGCACACGGCGCACACCGCGTAGCAGAATTCCAGCTCCTTCGCCAGCGCGGCCTCGGGCATGCCGGTCATGCCGACCATGTCACAGCCATCCCGCTCCAGGCGGTTGATCTCCGCGGCGGACTCAAGCCGCGGCCCCTGGGTGGCCCCGTAGGTGCCCTCGGTGGCAACCGGGATATTCGCCCGTTGTGCGGACTCTATCAAAACCGAACGCATCTTGCCGCAATACGGCTCGGTGAAATCGATATGGGTTACCTGGGCGAGGTCCTTCTCGAAATAGGTGTGCTCACGTGACCAGGTGTAATCGATGATCTGGTCGGGTATGACCAGCGAACCCGGCAGCAGGTCCGGGTGGATGCCGCCCACGGCGCACACGGCGATGACCCGGCTCACGCCGGCATATTTAAGGGCCCAGAGGTTGGCCCGGTAGTTTACCATGTGCGGCGGTATGGTATGGCCGTAGCCGTGGCGGGCAAGGAACACGACCTCCCTGTCGCAGAGACTGCCAAAGGTGAGCGCACCCGAAGGTTCGCCGTAGGGCGTGTGCACGACCTCGCGACGCGAGATCTTCAGGTCCTTCAGCGAGGTCAGCCCGGTGCCGCCGATGATTGCCAGATCTACCATACCTGTTCCTGTCCAGTGTTGTTGGAATCAATGATTGTCGGAATTAAAGCTGGTGCGGGCAAACACGCAAGGTGTGTTATTCATGCCCTGGACCGAGCATATAGATGCCATTGAGATTGCGCATGTAACCCTTGTAGTCCATACCGAAACCGAAGACGTAATTGTCCTGCACCTGCAGCCCGACATAGTCCGCAGTGACGCCCGGCTCGCGTCGGTCGTGCAGCTTTTCAATCAATACGCAGCTGTAGGTGTGTGCCGCAGCTTGTTGTTTGCAGTAGTCCTTGATCGCCCTCAGGGTGTGGCCTTCATCGAGTATGTCGTCGATCACCAGTACCGTACGATCCTGCAACGGGATCTGTGACTTGCACAACCAGCTGATTTCATCACTGCCGCTGGTACTACCGCGGTAACGCGAAGCATGCAGGTAATCGATTTCCAGGGGGAAGGACAGGCGCGTCAGCAGGTGGCCGGCAGGAATGATACCGCCGGTCAATACGCACAGGATGACCGGTACGCTCCCGCCGAGATCCTCCTCGATGGCAAGCGCCAGCCGGTCGAGCGCACGGTGGACGTCATCCGGACCGTGCAGCATGACGGCATCCTGTCGCAGCCGGTGCAGATCGAGTGTTGGCTTCGTCATGATGACCGCTCAGACCTGCTCCATGCCCTGCCCCGCCGCCGCGACTGCCGCCTCGGCTGGTGTCATGGCCTGCGGTACGTGCACCGTCGACGTGGGGAAGGCGATCTCTGCCCCGTGACGGCTGATGATCTCGCTGATCTGCAGCAGGACATCCTGCTTGATCTCGTGGTAGCGGGTCCACACCGTGGTTTTGGTAAAGGTGTAGACGAAGAAATCGATGGACGAGGCAGCGAAGCTGTTGAAGTTGACCATCAGTGTCTGGCTGGACTCGATCTCGGGGTGCTGACCGAGCATTGCCTTCACATCCTCGACTATGTCCTGCATCTTGTCGATGTCATCGTAGCGGATACCGATGGTCTCATGGATGCGCCGGTGGCTCATCCGCGAGGGATTGACCACTGCGATGTTCGAGAAGACACCGTTGGGGACGTAGATGGGTCGCTTGTCGAAGGTCCGGATGCGCGTAAGGCGCCAGCCGATATGTTCGACCGTGCCCTCGATCTCGCGGTCGGGGGAGTTGATCCAGTCGCCGACCGCGAAGGGCCGGTCGAGGTAGATCATCAGTCCCCCGAAGAAATTCGCCAGCAGGTCCTTGGCGGCAAAACCGATGGCAATGCCGCCGATGCCACCGAAGGCGAGTACGCCGGAGATGCTGAACCCCAGGGTCTGCAGTATGACAAGACCGGCCGTGATCAGGATAGAGGCCCTGATCAGTTTGCCGATGGCATCGGCCGTGGTCGGGTCCAGGGGGGTTTCCTTCTGCTGGCTGCGCTCGAGAATATTCTGCTGGAGTCGCTTTGCCAGGCGCAGCAGGAACCAGGTGAGGGTGACGATGACACCGACATCGCGGATCGGGCCGATGGCATTGAAAATGGTGGCATCGGTCTCGGCCCCGACGATATCGGCCGCGAAGGCGATACCCACGATCCAGACCAGCAGATTCAGCGGCTGCTGCAGGGCGCCGATGACGGCATCGTCCCAGGGATTGTCGGTGTCCTGGAGTTTGCGTTGCAGGCGTTTCAGCACCAGGCGCAGGACCAGGTTGAACAGCAGGACCAGGAACACGACCACAAAGACCTGCACAATCCAGGCATTCTCCCCGGACCACTCGACAAGGAACTGGTAGAGCTGACTATCCGCCATGAGTTATTCCTGTAAACAAGGTGATGATTGGCATATATCCTGTTGTAATATATACGTATTATAAACCCAGATCCAGCTCGGGCTCGGCCTCGCAACCACCCACGGCGGCCACGGCCTGGCCCCAGCGCGGGTTGGCGCGCAACTGGCTCATATCGGGGGCGTGACGGCCATGCAGCCGGGCCAGGCGCGAATGCGTGACCGGGTTGGAATAGTCCGCCAGGGCCAGGGCCACCTGCGCCGCCTGTTCGCGCGCATTGCAGACCAGCACCATGTCACAACCGGCCTCGAGCGACAGGCGTGCCCGATCCGTATGGCTGCCAACACTGGCCGCCGCTTCCATGCTCAGGTCGTCGCTGAACACCAGCCCCTGGAAGCCGAGCTGGTCACGCAGGATGGCCTTGATCCAGAAGCGTGAAAAACCGGCGGGGTGGGCATCTACCTCCGTATACACCACGTGGGCCATCATCACGGCGGCGAGTCCGTAGTGAACCATGCGTTCAAACGGGACCATGTCCCATTGCGCAATGTCCTCGTAGGGGCGCGGGTCGATGGGCAGGGCATGATGTGAGTCGGCCTCAACGGCACCGTGTCCGGGAAAGTGTTTGCCGGTAGCGGCCATGCCGGCCTCCTGCATGCCGGACTGGTAGGCATGCGCCAGTTCGGCCACGATCTCAGGACGCTGGTGCAGGGCGCGGTTGCCGATGACGGTGGAGACGCCGTAATCCAGGTCGAGTACCGGCGCGAAACTGATGTCCACACCGACGGCACGCACCTCGGCGGCCATCAGCCAGCCCATGGTGTGCGCCAGGTGCTTCGCGCGTGTATGGTCCTTGCCATACAACTCCCCAAGGCAGGCCAGCGGTGGCAGGCGGGTGAAGCCGTCGCGAAAGCGTTGCACCCGTCCGCCCTCCTGGTCGACGGCAACCAGCAGCTGCGGATTGCGCAGCGCATGGATCTCACTGACCAGCGCACTGACCTGTTCGGGTGACTCGTAATTGCGGGCAAACAGGATGACACCACCCACGGCAGGGTATGTCAGCAGTTCACGGTCCTCCTGCGTCAGTTCCGTGCCGTCGACATCGAGCATCAGGGGACCAAGTGTCATTGTTCTTTTCTCATAACGGTTGCCAGGCGTTTGTCCATGATGTCGCGCAGCCGGTCACCGAGCAGGTTGACTGCGAGTACCACGGTGAAAATCGCGATACCCGGCGCCAGTACCATGTGCGGGGCCACCAGCATATAGCGGGTTCCGTCCCTGATCATCGCACCCCAGGAGGCATCCGGCGGCTGCACGCCGAGACCCAGGAAGGACAGGCCGGCCTCGGCAATAACCACGGCCGCCACCCCGAAGGTCGCCTCGACGATCAGTGGCGCCATCATCAGCGGCAGCAGGTGCCGTGTCATGATGCGCAGTCTCCCGCTGCCCAGCGCCTCGGCCGCCCTGACGTGTTCCCGGTGCTTGAGCGACAGCACCTGGGCGCGTGACAAGCGAGCATAACCCACCCAACCGACGGCAGCGAGTGCCACGACCACATTCTCGATGCCGGGTCCCAGCAGCCCGGCCAGGGCGATGGCCAGCAGGATACCCGGGAATGCCAGGAAGATATCGATGACCTGCACCACGACCCGGTCCCACCAGCCACCCAGGTAGCCACTGACGGTGCCGATCAGGGTGCCAAGCAGGGCCGACAGGCCCACCACCCAGAAGGCGACCAGGAAAGAGGTGCGCGCACCGACGAGCAGGCGCTGGCCGATGTCACGGCCGAGGTCGTCATAACCCAGCAGGGCACCCTCCCCCGGCGGCACCAGAATATGTTCCAGCTGAATCAGATTCGGCGACAGCGGCAGGATGTATACGCTGATCGCCAGCAGCGCCCAGGCACCCAGGATGCCACCCGGAATCCAGACCCGCATCAGTATCCGCCCCCGAGCCGAATGCGCGGATCGGCCCAGGCATAGGCGATGTCCGTTAACAGGTTGATCAGTACGTAGCTGACACTGATCAGCAGCACACAGGCCTGGACCACGGGATAGTCACGCGACTGAATGGCCTCGATCGTCAGCAGCCCGACACCCGGCCACGAGAACACCGTTTCCGTGATGACTGCACCGGCCAGCAGTGCACCGAGCTGGAGTCCCAGCAGGGTGATGACCGGCAGCAGGGCATTGCGCAGGCCGTGATGGAGGATTATCCGGGAAGGTGCCAGCCCCTTTGCACGGGCGGTTCGCATGTAGTCCTCGCCCAGCACCTCCAGCATGCTGCTGCGCACCATGCGCGACAGCACGGCTGCCAACCCGGTGCCCAGGGTAATGGCCGGCAGCACGACCGCCCCTAAGCTCTCGCGGCCGCTCACCGGGAACCACCCCAGCCCGAGCGAGAACACCAGGATCAGCAGCGGGCCCAGCCAGAAGTTGGGCACCGAGACACCCAGCATGGAAAAACCCATGGCGCCACTGTCCCACAGGCTGTCGCGGCGCACCGCCGCGATGATACCGAGCGGCACCGCCATCACCAGGGTGATGAGCAGTGCCATGCCGGCCAGCACCAGGGTGGCCGGCAGGCGTTCCAGCAACAACTCGAAGACCGGGCGGTGCGAGTGATACGAATTGCCCAGATCCAGTCGCAGCAGGCCTTCGAGATAGGCCATGAACTGGTGGGCAAGCGGCTGATCCAGCCCGAGTGCTGTGCGCAGGGCCTCCCTGTCGGTGACGGACGCGGCTTCACCCAGCATGATCTCCACCGGGTCGCCGGGGATCAGGTGGATCAGCAAAAAAACAATGCTGACTACACCGAAGACAACCAGGAGGGCGCCGGCCAGGCGGTGGGTGATAAAGGTCAGCATCAGGCAGGTGTCGAATTCGTCAGTAGTTGCTGTGGCTCTATTGTATGATGCTGTCATCGGAGCGGCCACAAACATAGCCAGGGCGTGACACACAGGCAAGCCAAACCATGTCATTCAACAGCCTGATCTCCATCCTGTTCGTGATCCTGCTGGTGTACTGCAGCCTCGCCCTGTACGTCTATCTCATGCAACCGCGCCTGCTCTTCTACCCGGATCTGCCCGGGCGCAAACTCGTGGCAACCCCCGCCAGTATCGGGCTGGAATACGAATCCGTCACCCTGACGACCGAGGACGGCGTCAGTCTGGATGCCTGGTTCATTCCGTACACTGCAGGTCGTGGCACCCTGCTCTTCCTGCACGGCAATGCCGGCAATATCTCGCACCGGCTGGACTCCCTTCGCCTGTTTCATGAACTCGGGCTGGCGGTACTCATTCTCGACTATCGCGGCTACGGCGAAAGCGGGGGCACACCCTCTGAAGCCGGTACCTACCGCGATGCCATGGCGGCCTGGCGCTACCTGATCGGACAACGAAAAATCGCGGCAGAGAGGATCGTGCTCTTCGGCCGCTCACTGGGCGCCGGCATTGCCGCCGAACTCGCGACCAGGACACGGCCCGGCGCTCTGATTATGGAATCGGCGTTCACCTCGGTACCTGATATGGCGGCGACACTCTACCCCTGGCTGCCGGTACGATTGCTGAGCCGCTACCGCTACGACGCACGCGAACAACTTGCCAGCATCAACTGCCCCTTGCTGGTCGCACACAGTCGCGATGATGAAATCATCCCCTTCACACACGGCCAGCGCCTGTTCGAACATGCACGCGAACCAAAGCAGTTCCTCGAGCTGCGCGGCGGACACAATGACGGCTTCCTGGTGACGGGCCAGGGCTACAGTGACGCCCTGGAGCGGTTTCTGAGTGACCACCTTGACGGCGAGGCCACTGGCAAACGCCTCCTGTCGGAATGATTCCGATCGATCATGGCCCGGTGCATGGTTATGCGGTTCACTCCCTTGGTATCATGGCAAGCCCGTTGTAGCATGATACTGATGCAAGACCGTATGACCCTCGATAACTTCGCCGCTGATGACGACTGTCCATGCTGAACAGGATCTTTCTGCCGGGCATCTTCGTGGTTCTGGCCTACGGCTTCTGGATCAGCCCGGAGTTCAAGGTGATCGCGGCGGGGCTTGCCATTTTCCTGTTCGGAATGCTCGCCCTCGAGGAGGGCTTCAGGGCCTTTACCGGCGGCACGCTTGAGATCCTGCTCGGCAAGGCGACCGACAGGCCCTGGAAGAGTATCAGTTTCGGCATTGCGTCCACGACCCTGGTGCAGTCCAGTTCGCTGGTATCGCTGATCACTATCTCGTTCCTGAGCGCAGGCCTGATCGACCTGGCTGCAGCTATCGGCGTTGTCTTCGGCTCCAATCTGGGCACTACGACCGGTGCCTGGCTGGTCGCCGGGCTGGGACTGAAAGTGAAGATCTCGGCCTATGCCATGCCTCTGCTGGTGTTCGGCGTGCTGCTAATCCTGCAGAAATCAAAGGCGCTGCGAGGCATCGGCTATGGCCTCACCGGTCTGGGCCTGCTGTTTCTGGGCATCCATTACATGAAGGAGGGTTTCGAGGCCTTCAGGGATACGATCAACCTCGCCGCGTATGCCGTACCCGGGTATGCCGGCCTGCTCCTGTTCACCTTGATAGGGGCCGCCGCAACGGTGATCCTGCAGTCGAGCCATGCCACCCTGGTGCTGATCATTACCGCGCTGGCGGCCGACCAGATCACCTACGAAAATGCCCTCGCCCTGGCCATCGGCGCCAACATCGGCACAACGGTTACGGCGATGCTGGGTGCCATCAGCGCCAATGTCGAGGGCAAGCGCCTTGCCGTCGCCCACCTGATCTTCAATATGATCACCGCACTGTTGGCCATCGCTTTTCTGCAGCCGCTGCTGTGGGGCGTTGACGGGATCAGTTCCGCCATTGGCATTTCTCCGGATGACCATACCCTGAAGCTTGCCGTTTTCCATACACTGTTCAACCTGGTCGGCCTGGTGATCATGGTGCCCTTTATCAAGACGCTGGTGGGACTGCTGCAGCGCCTGGTACTCATCCCCGCCGCCGCGCTCGACCAGCCACGCTACATCAGCAAGGCATCGATCGAGATGCCTGCGACAGCGGTGGAATCCGTGCGCAATGAGCTGATTCACCTGTATGAAAATGCCTACCGCCTGATATCCCACGGGCTCAGCCTGCATCGCGGCACCATTGCCTCCGAACGGGACCTGGCAGAGGCCGCGGCGGATACCAGCCGGGTCATGCCGCTGGATATCGATTATTATTACGAGCATTACATCAAGGGACTGCACAGCGCTATTATCGAATTCATCAGCAAGGCCCAGGCCCAGCAAAGTTCCGAGCGCTGGTCCAACGAGCTCTATGCACTGCGCCAGGCCAGCCTCAACATCGTCGAGGCGGTCAAGGGCATGAAACACCTGCACAAGAACCTGTCCCGTTATGTCTTGTCGCGGGACCCGTATGTTCGTGAACTCTACAATGAGATACGTGTCGAGATCGCCACTGTTTTGCGTGAGATAGAACAAATCAGGGACCAGGGCCCGGATGCCGAGACCATCCTGTCACTCGACGCGGTCAGGCTGGGCCTGGATGAGTCCAGAAGGAAACTGGATGCCACACTCGACGAATTCATCCGCAGCAAGCGGATCACCGCGCAAATGGCGACCTCGATCATGAATGACAGTGCCTATGCCTACAACATCGGGAAGAACCTGGATGACATGGCCAGGTCGCTGCTGTCTGCACGTGAGCCGGAGCTTAAAAACGCAGAACAGAAACTTGTCCTGGATGATACCGATATTGAGGATGTGCTCCGAGAAGATCGCGACTAGTTACCTGACAATTATGCTGCCTGTACCGGGAAGATAATCGCCATGAAGACCAAACACCTGCTGGAAAAACTGACGGAATTTCTGGATGCCGACCGGCGCGCCCAAATGGCGCAGGTCGATTCCATCGAGGAGGTACTGGAGAAACTGGAGAAGAAAGAGGAGAAACTCCGTTCAAAACTGGAAACCGAGCCCGATCCCGATAAACGGGAGCGACTCGAGATGAAACTCGCGGTTTGCCAGGCGCAATGCAAGAAAGGCGTCCAGATAATCGAGGAACTACTGGGGAAGAAGGATGAGCCAGCCAACTGATGATCTTGCCCCCTCAACACGCCTGGCTAACACATCAAAAAATAACGGGGACCCAAAAGCCGCATTAACCTTTCCTCGTATTTATTATTGATTTACCAGGATTCCTCGATCAGTACCCGGGTCCCCACGGGTACCCGGTCAAACAGCTGGATAACCTCGCGGTTGGTCATTTTGACGCAACCATGGGAGGACGGCAGTCCCATGGGGTCGTCATCCGGGGCGCCGTGGATATAGATATAGCGGCGCATGGAGTCGACCTCTCCGAGGCGGTTTTTCCCGGGTTCCTCTCCACACAGCCAGAGGATGCGGGTGAGGATCCAGTCACGTCCGGGATGCTGCTGCTTCAGAGCCGGCGTGTAGATCTCCCCGGTCGGACGGCGCCCGACGAACACGGTATTCTCGGGACAGCCGGCACCGATCCGGGCGCGGATCCGGTGCCAGCCCCGCGGGGTGCATTCGCTATTGATGAGTTCTCCCGGCCCGTTGCTGGCGGTTGAAATGCGGCAGTCCAGGGTGACATGGTCGGACTCGATCAACTGCAGGCGCTGCGCCCCGATGCTGACCCTGATAAGCGTGGCAGTGTTGTCCATCTGGCTATTATACGGTCAGCTCATCCCGGCATGCTGTCTGTGTGCCGATGCCGCAGGAACAAGCGCTCAGTGATGCGCATGCCTGACATGCCGCAGGCCATCGTAATTTCCGTCCCGGGCCAGTCGATAGCCCGTGATGTTGTCCCTGGCGGCGACTACGTGGTCCTCGTACCAGAGAGGTACAAACGGGGACATTCTCCGCGGGTGCAGGTCGACTCCATTGAAGAGGTGCTTGAGAAGCTCGTGGAAAGGGAACCGATCTGGATAAACGGGAGCTGAAACTCTCCGTGTGCGAGGTGCAGTGCCGAAAAGGCAACCACTCGCTCCTACTAGAAAATAATTAATAACTTAATAATATTATTGGATAATACTGAATAGCCCATCAACATTAATTTACCTTATAAATGTATTGATATTTATTTTATATAAGGGTTCAATTGCAACAAAGGGTTCAATTGCAACAATTTATGAGGTTTAGATGTAGTGATGAAACAGAAAGCAAGGCTGTAACTCCAGTAAAGAGAAGAGGTAATGCACCAAAAAGACTCGGAATCGCAATACTCAATATAAGAACCTTGGGAGGAGTAAAATTATGGTCTATACGCATAAATCACCGGCGTTATTCATTATCGGGGTCATCATGCTCGCCATCTGGTGGCTCGCCGACAGCGGCACCATGGCACCCTATATTGAGCATCTCGGCGGCAAGAAGTATAAATATCTTACGGAACTCACCAGCCTGCCCCTGTATTTCGGTATCGTCGCGGCGGTTATCGGTCTCTGGCAATGGTTTGGCAAGCACAAGGAAAGTCAATGGGACTATTATTCCTCGTCAATCGCGGGTGGCATGTTCATTCTTCTGATCGCGATGCTGGTCCGCTGGTTCGTCGCTCCGGAAGTGGCCGTGATCAGTACCAGCATGGGTAAAGTCGGTGACACCGGCGCCTATATCCATAAATTGCTGGGTCTCAACTACGTCGTGCTCGGTATTTTGACCGGTATCATCATAGTCAACGTGTTCAGGATACCCGCCTGGGCCGAGAACGGGGTTCGCCTTTCGCGTCTCGGCCTCAAGACCGGTGTCATCCTGCTGGGTACACTGTACAGCGCAGCCGAGTTGAAAAACCTGGGCGGACTTTCGATCATCATGATCGGATTCTTCGTGCTGGGTTCGGTCGGACTGGTGCTGTGGATCGGCGCCCGCCGTCGCATTCCCAACTCCATGGGTGGCGTGCTTTCTGCCGGTATGGGGGTCTGCGGTGTCTCGGCGACGGTTGCCGCGGCACCCGTGGTTCAGGCCAAGTCAGTTGAAATCGCCTATACCATCGGCACCATCCTGATCTGGGGTGTGGGCTGCATGTTTATCTTCCCGATCATCGGCAACCTGCTGGGCATGTCATATGTTCAGTTCGGCGCCTGGGCCGGTACCGGCATCCTCAACTCCGCACAGGTCGCCGGTGCAGCACTGGCCTATCAGCCCGACGGAATCGAAACCCTGAAGGTGGCGGAAATCTTCAATATCACCCGCGTACTGGTGCTGCCGATTATCGTCCTGTGGCTGGCGCTCTGGTACGTAAAGCGCGAAGAAGAGGTCACTCACACCGTCAATGTCGGTACCGTGATCTTCGAGAAATTCCCGGTCTTCGTATTGGGCTTCATTTTGATGTTTGCCCTGTCCACCACCGGCATTTTCGCACCAGCCAATCACTACAAGGGCAAGTACTTCGGCAACACCGCTGAAACCGGCTTCAAGGAGAATAAGCTGCTGAAAGCAGAGCAGATTTCAGTACTCCAGAACGAAGCCGGCAAGGTCCAGCGCGACGATCGCAAGGAGGCACTGCAACGCCTGATCGACAACGGAAAGGTGATGTCCATTGCGGACGACGATGCGATCCGCGGTCTGATCAACGCCAAGGTCCTGTCGAAGGACGCCAACAACATCATGAAAGGGGCGCACAAGGCCGTGCGGCATACCGCAAAGAAGATCAAGGCATTCCGCAGCTGGATCACATGGTTGTTTGCCTTTGGCCTGGTAGGACTGGGCATGCAGATCACCGTCGGGTCGATGCGCCAGGCCGGTGGCCAACCGGCGGTTATCGGTGGCATCGTC
>CAMYJZ010000041.1 GCA_947258845.1 uncultured Ectothiorhodospiraceae bacterium
CAGGACCTGGAACCTGAACATGTTCACGCTCATCGGCCTGGGCGTATCGGTGGCCTGGACCTACAGTGTGGTGGCCCTGCTGCTGCCCGGGATGTTCCCCCCGAACATGCAGCATGCAGACGGGACCGTGCCGGTGTACTTCGAGGCCGCTGCCGTGATCACCGCCCTGGTATTGCTTGGCCAGGTCCTCGAGCTGCGTGCCCGCTCACGCACCAATGCCGCCATCCGGCTGTTGCTGGGGCTGGCGCCCAAAACCGCCCGCATTGTCCGTGCCGATGGCAGCGAGGAAGACATACCCCTGGAGCAGGTCCACCCCGGTGACATCCTGCGGGTGCGCCCTGGCGAGAAGTTACCGGTGGACGGCATCGTCACCGACGGCAGGAGTGCAGTGGATGAATCCATGGTCACGGGCGAAGCGATGCCGATTGAAAAGCAGGCGGGTGAACGCCTGATCGGTGCCACGGTCAACGGCACCGGCAGCCTGCTGATGCGCGCCGAGAAGGTGGGCTCTGACACCCTGCTGGCGCAGATCGTGCGCATGGTCAGCGAGGCCCAGCGCTCGCGCGCCCCCATCCAGCGGCTTGCCGATGTGGTGGCCGGCTATTTTGTACCGGCGGTGGTGCTGGTCGCCGTTGTCACTCTCGTAATCTGGGGCATCTGGGGACCCGAGCCGCGCCTGGCACATGCCGTCATCAACGCGGTGGCGGTGCTCATCATCGCCTGTCCCTGTGCACTGGGCCTGGCGACCCCCATGTCCATCATGGTCGGTACCGGTCGGGGGGCCTCGGCCGGTGTGCTCATAAAAAATGCCGAGGCCCTGGAGATCATGGAGAAGGTAGATACCCTGGTCGTGGACAAGACAGGCACCCTAACCGAGGGCAAGCCACGGGTGATCTCCATGCGCACGCTGAAAGGCATCACGGCACACGCTGCCCTGCGCCTGGCCGCCAGCCTGGAGCGCGCCAGCGAACACCCGCTGGCCGCGGCGATTGTCGCCCACGCCGAAGAAAAGTCCATCACTCTGGACCGCGTCGGTGACTTCAATTCGATCACCGGGCAGGGAGTCACCGGCACAGTGGACGATCACCACGTGGCCGTCGGCAACCGGGCCCTGATGGAGGAACTGGGTGCGGCACCTGGAGACCTGGCGCCACAGGCGGAGGCCCTGCGCGCCGAGGGACAGACGGTGATGTTCCTGGCAGTAGACCGGTCCGTGGCGGCGCTTATCGGCGTCGCCGACCCGATCAAGGAATCCACTCCGCTGGCCATCCATGACCTGCACCGGGCCGGTCTGCAGATCGTGATGCTCACCGGTGACAACGCCGCCACGGCAAAGACCGTCGCCAGACAGCTCGGCATCGACAGGGTGGAGGCCGAGGTGTTGCCGGAGCGCAAGGCCGAGATCGTCAAGCAGCTCCAGGGTGAGGGACGCGTCGTCGCCATGGCCGGCGACGGTATCAACGATGCACCGGCACTGGCCCAGGCACAGGTCGGGATCGCCATGGGCACGGGCACGGATGTCGCCATGGAAAGCGCGGGCGTCACCCTGGTCAAGGGCGACCTGCGCGGCATCGTGCGTGCCCGGCGCCTGAGCCACGCGGTGATGCGCAACATCCGCCAGAACCTGTTCTTCGCCTTTATCTACAACTCGCTGGGCGTGCCGGTCGCGGCCGGCGTGCTCTATCCCTTCTTCGGGTTGCTGCTGTCACCGATGATTGCGCGCGGATCTGATAACCAAGGAATCTCTGATTTACTGGTCTTTGCGAGGACAAGGTGACTCGAATTAATCAGAGGTTCCTTAAGAATACAGCTCGTCTGAATTGATGTGTTACCCAGTCAATCAGGGGAAGATCCAAGAATACAAAAGGGGACGTTCTGATTTATACCGACGAAGCTGCAGCCCGGATGCGCGTCAGCGTAATCCAGCGCTCCCTGTCAGGCAAGGGCGCTGCGCACCTAACCAGACCTTCAGAATTAATTGAAAAAGCAGAATGTCCCCTTATTAATGGACCTGGGCGCGCTGGAACTTCGCCTTGAAGCGCTGTAGCAGCGAGGGGATTTTCTCCTCGCGTGGCGCTTCTGATTCTACATCCACCATTTTGTCCTTGCTGAAAGACGTGACCATCTTGCGCCAGTGAATGACGCGGCTTTCATCCATGCTGCCCGGCGGCCCTAGCGGGTCGGCACCCAGGGTACCGACCAGCCCGTTGAGATAGTCCTGATCCAGAATCTGGCGGAGCCTTTCATTGGCGGCATCAAGACGCTGGTTGATACCGAGACGCGCGGCCTCGTCCGCAAAGTGGGGATCATCGAGGAAGGTCTGCAGGTTGCTGACATGGCGCTTCCACAGTTCGATGTCGCGCAGTTGCCTGACCTTCAGACGCTCCTGGTACCAGTCCGAATTGACCAGGTAGTCACGCGTAAACATGGCACGTATGTTCGGGTGATGCGCGTCCATACCCTGGTATTCGCCACTTGCCATGATATGCAGCAGTGCGCGCAAGGGCGGACAGGCATCATCGATGCTGCCGTCGTCAAGGTAGCGCTGCGCCACCCGCTGCTGTGCCTCAACGATGTTGTTGATACCGTCGACGAAGACATCCAGTCCCTGTATCTCGGGCTTCAGGATTTCCTCGGTGAACACCGCCTGGGGATTGTCGAAGATCTTGCCGAAAAAGCCGTGCACGAACTGTTCGGTGATCCGGTACCCGAGCCGGCTGGCGTGTACAAGCTTGCCGTTATGCTGGAAGTCCTCCAGCGGCTCCAGACAGCCGGTCTCAATGAGGTAGTTGGCATCGCGCTCCTCGGGCTCGATGCGCGCCCAGATCTCCGGCACCAGCAGGCTGATGTCATGGTCGACGCGCACGTGGGGGCCCACGTGGCCCGCGGAACTTGAAAAGCCCTGGTAGCCGGTAAGTATGAACGATACCAGCGCGTTGTTGAGGTCCGCCGTGGGCCGCAACGCGTTGAACGGTCCCTTGGTCAGCGCACCCTCGCTGCCGGCACCGGTAGTCGACGGCGACTTGCCGGTCAGGCTGCAGACGTAATCCATGAACAGTTCCGGGAGTTCCTGGTAATGAATGGGATTGTAGACCGCCAGCGGGCGGATCCCGTCACCGGGCGGATTGTTGCGACGGCCCGACAGGACGGCATCGACCGGGTGACAGACGGTCGTGTTCAGCTCCATCTTGCGGCTGAGGCGGGTACTCATATCCGCCATGTAGCGGCGCACCGGATTGACCAGGTCGGGACGGATCTGCTGGTAACGCGGGTTCACCGAGGGCTTGCCATTGACCAGCCGCGGATGGGCCGATGACACGACAAATCCCGTGCCTTCGTCGTAGGCCTTCTGGAGCAGCGACTTCATGGGTTGGGTAAAGCGACAGAAGGTGTGCACGTCATTGACAACATCGGCGAGCTTTTCACCGGAGAGCGGTTCGTAATTCGCGAAGAAGTTGCCGGGTTGCGACATATCCAGCTCGGTCTGCTTGTCGAAACCGGGGTGTATGGCATCATCCGGACGCTGAAACAGGCGGTACTCGCAGTTCTTGGCCAGCTTGACGCTGTGCTTGCCATCGTGCGCCGGGCCGCAACCGGCCACACATTTCGGCGGCACCACGATGGAGGCGGTGATGTCGTCCTCCATCTGTACCTTTTCCGTGGCGATGTAGTCCTGGCGCAGCTTGAAGGTACGCCACTTGCCATCACGGTCGAAACCCACCCGCAGGTAGGAAGCGACGATATTGCGATCATCCAGCTTGAGCTCGTGTGCCGGTGCGCCGTCCACCTCGTCGACCGAGAGATGATCACGCCAGCTGCCTCCCCACTCGACCCGGTAGAAGCGCTTGATCAGGAATACCAGTGCCAGGATGCGTGGCGGTATGGCGGCCAGCCATTCATTGAACTCGTCGGTGTAGGTCGAGGTCGGGGTGAGCAGCTTGATGACCGAACCCAGGCTGCGTTCCGGGCTCAGCGGCTTGCGGGTCGGATCGCGGTCATTGTCCTCGAAACCCGGTTTGAAGCGCTGCGTGTAATCCCGGTCGAAAATGGCCTGTACCTGGTCGAGGTCCTTTTGCAGATCATCGACGAACAGGGGGCGATAGATGACGGCATCGTTGAGGGACTTGGAGATCTCGGACTTGCCGCCGCCTGAAACCGTCGAGGGCTTGTGGCAGAAGGTACCCTCGGGATTGGTACCCACAATGCGCCAGGAAGGCGCGCCCGGGTGCTTCTCCATCTCGAGCTTGTAACCGCTCGGCTGCATGTAGATCTTGCCGGGCTGCAGGCGGACGGTTTGCTTTTCGTCGTCCTTTTCCCAGCTAATGGTCTGGGCGTTGAGATCCATGCGCAGCTTTTGCGGGACGTAGATGATCTCCGGGTAATGGCGGTCGATGGCATAGCCCTCGGGCTGCACGTCCATCACCTCACCGTAGCGCTCCACCATGTTCGCAAAGTTGTAGCCTGGCCGCTGGGTACGGCTGTCAACGCCGAACTCCTCGCCGTGATTGCGGCGCGGAAAAGCAAGCGCACCACCGGCGTGTTCCTCCTCGGACAGGCCATAGAGATTGGCCGAAAAACCGATCTGGGTCTTGACCTCTTTCTTGCAGTAGCCGAAATAGTTGTCCGCCAGCATGGTCACGATGACACCGGACTCGTCCCGCGCGGTGAGCTTGAAGGCCTGGCCATCGTTATACAGCTCACCCTCCTCCTTCCAGCACATGCCGTCATGGCGCTGGCGTTCGGTGGCCTCGTCCCAGTGCGGTAGCCCCACTTCTTTTTTGGTTGTACCGACCAGGTGCGGCGCCAGGATCGCGCAACCGGTGGTCCCGGTCCAGTGCTCGACATCCAGCCCGGCGTCGCATTCCGCCAGGTAGGGATTGCCGGCATTACCGAAGATGCTTTCCACGAAGTCCAGGTTGCTCACCAGGTTGCCCGGGGCAAAAAAACGGATCTCCATGCTCTTTTCCGGTTCCCGGTTCGGCACCTCGGGGCAAACGGTAGGACGCAGTAGCAACGAGGTAAACATGCGCGCCGGTTCCGTCAGGGTGGACGTAAACGGGATAGTGAGCAGTTCCTGCGGTGGATTAAGCGCGCGCGCGAGCATGCGCGCGAAGGTCTGTCGGGGTACGGCCTTCTTGTCGCCCGGTATGGGCAGACCGCCCTCCGCGACATGGAAGGAACCCTTGGTGGTGCGCCGGTCACTGGCCGGGTTGTGCAGCACACCCTGTTTTACGCGGTAGCTCGAGATAATATCCGAGTGAAACTCGTCCTTGCCCATCGGTATCGAGAGTTCGCGAGCAACACCGTGACGGTCGAGAATGAACGTCTGGGTCGGGAGCGTGGGGAATTCCTCGAGCTCGAGACCATCGAGGTAACGCACCAGGAAATTCTGAATACGCTGGTCCACCCAGCAGTGGTAGTCGGAGAGCAGGCGGTTCTTCTCGCGGTAACTCTTCAGCAGGTCATGCGAGATACCGAAGAACTGCTCGACCTCCCTGGAAACACTGGTGGGTTGTCCGGACGATGCCAGCTGCAGATTGATATACAGTTGCAGCTTCTGGCGCTCTTCTTCCGGACTCTCGGCTTTCTTGTTCAGCCCAAGGGCGTGAGCAAAATCCATGGACGACTCCCCGGTTATATTATTTTGTCAATCGCAGATCGTTCTAAATTCAACCATCAATATTAGCTGATCTGCCGAATGAATGCAGAAAGGGCCTTATCTAATTGTTTTTATTGTACCGGCAGGAAAATTTCCCTGTGCCAGAAAAAACACAGCCGTTACCGGGCATCAATTCAATTGCCTTGCAACGCCGTATTTTCCAGTGCGCCTTCCTGGTGTTAAAAACGCTGCAGAAAAAACTGCAATCAGCCCTCTGCCGTAAAACCAAAGGCCTTGTCGTGCACATAGACCAGCTTGCACGGCTCGATGTACCTGGCATCGTGGATTCTTCCGGCCCTGATGTAACCGGTCTCGCCTTGGCTCAAAAATATCCTGTCGCCGTCGGGAACCAGGCCGTTATTTCCCCTGGTGAAGAACTGGATGGACATCCTGCCCTCGATGACAACGGTCATGTCATCACCGGGATGTGAATGCGGCGGCTCCTCGCTGCCGGCCTCCCATTGTTCCAGCATCACCTCCACGCCTTGCGGGTTAGTCGGAAATGTTGTTCTCACGGTAAAGCCGTCCGGTGTATCGGGCACCGCAACGTGATTACTCCATACCGCGCTGCTGGCCGATATCATATCTGTTTCTTTTTCCGTGTTATCACGGGTCATAGGTCTTCTCCTGCCGGATTTATTCAAAACAAGTATGGATGATAAATTATTCCGCAATTCCTGAGTACGGCTTATTCCTATGTACCCGAGGCTGACGTGCATATCCTGCATATCTCACTCCCGGCATGGGAACTATAATGAAACAAACCAGGAACCCGCGAGAAACAAACCATGGCCTGCTGTTCCATTCACGGCGCCGACACCAGCCGCTTCTTTTCACAGCTGGCGAGCCTGTATCGCTGGCGCTATCGTCTGCTCGGGCCTGATAAAACCCAGCGACAGATGATCGGATTGCTAGAGCAGACCGGCATCAATAATGCAGAACTCCTGGAAATCGGCTGTGGCATCGGCTACCTGCACCATGCTCTGCTGCGTGCCGGTGCAGCCCGTGCAACCGGTATCGATATGTCCGCGCGCATGCTCGCAGAGGCACATCGACTTGCGCAGGCATCCGGCCTGACCACGCGCACCGATTACCGTCAGGGCGATTTTGTCGATTTGGCAGACAGGGTCCCGTTGGCGGATATCACCATTCTTGACAAGGTGGTCTGCTGCTACCCGGATCCGGAGCGGTTGTTGAAACTGGCGCTTTCCAGGACCCGGCGCGTCATCGCCCTCACCTACCCTCGCGATCGACTGTTTACCCGTGCCGGTATTGGTCTCATGACAGCCGCATTGAAACTGTCCGGCTCCGGATTCCGGCCCTATGTACACAATCCGGCCGATATCGCTCACTGGATAGGTGGCGCTGGATTTCAGCAAATCAGCAGCGAACAGACCTTCGAATGGTCCACCGACATCTATGCAAGGGGATGAAGGTCAGCCAGCCATGTGGATCGAGTCCGGCACGATAATTTCCATCTCGATGGGCAGGTGGTCAGAAAGTGAGTAGTTCAGCACCTTGACGCGGTCAACGTGCAGTGTGGGCGTGACCAGGATGTGGTCGATGTTGTGCTGCGGTCGCCAGCTGGGAAAGGTGTCCAGTCCATGGAAGGGTTCGCTCATCATGGTTCGGTTGATAAGGAAATCCATCTCCGAGCTGTTCGAATGGCAATTGAGGTCGCCCATCAGGATCACGTGACGGTACTCGTTCACGATTTCGCTGACATAATCGAGCTGCCGAATGCGCGCACGCTTGCCGAGTGCGAGGTGCATGATCAGCACGATCAGCGGATCCCTCTTGCTTCCGTAACGTACAAACAGTACACCGCGGCCAGGAATCCGCCCGGGCAGACGGTGTTCGATAATCTCGGCAGGCTGGATCCGGCTCAGCACACCGGTGCTGTGACTGGTCAGGCGGCCGATGCGACGGTTGGTCTGGTCATACCAGAATTGCAGACCGGACTTCTCGCTCAGGTACTGTGTCAGATTGACATAGCCGCTGCGCATGCTACCGGCATCGACCTCCTGAAGACCGACGACATCATAGTCACTGATCAGGCGCGCGATCCGGTCCAGATTGCTGAAGCGCTGTGCGTGCGGCAGCACGTGTTTCCAGCTATGGGTGATGTAATGCCGGTAACGGCCGGTACTGATGCCCGCCTGGATATTGTAGCTGAGCAGGCGGATGCGCTGCCCGGTGTCCTTGCCACGAGCGGCAACAGCCTTGTACGCGCCCGGCTTGGTAACCGCGGCGGTCATTAGATCGGACATACCAGATTTCCCATCTGCTCCGTAAGTTTTATGTTTTCCCTGTAGTCGACCGGACAGTCGATAATGCTCACCGTATCATTGGAGAGCGCCTCTTCGAGTATAGCAGGCAAATCCTCCGTCCTCTCGACACGGTAGCCCTTGCAGCCGAATGACTCGGCATACATCACAAAATCGGGATTGTTGAACCTGATATTCGAGCTGCGCTTGAACTGGTTAAGCTGCTTCCATTCGATCAGCCCGTAACCGCCGTCATTCCAGATCAGAATCACGATAGGAAGCTTGCAGCGCATCGCGGTCTCGATCTCCTGCGAGTTCATCAAAAAACCCGCATCACCGGTTACGGCCACGATATTGCGCTCGGGGTACACCAGCTTGGCGGCAATCGCGCCGGGCACCGCGATGCCCATGCTGGCAAAGCCATTGGATATCAGGCAGGTATTCGGAAATTCACAACGAAACATGCGCGCCATCCACATCTTGTGCGCACCGACATCACAGATGACGATGTCTTCCAGCTCGAGTGCGGTGCGCAGGTCCCAGATGATCTTCTGGGGCTTGACCGGGTATTCCGTGTCATCACGGTGCAGGTTCATCTCCTCGACCAGCGCCTCGCGCAGAGGACGCATGTGATGCCCCTGGTGTGGCGTCGTCAGCTCGGCAATGCGCACCAGACTGTGCTTGAGATCGCCGATGACGCCGACCTTCACCGGGTAGTGTGAATCGACCTCGGCCGGTGAATGATCGATATGAATGATGGTGCGGTCGCGTGTGGGGTGCCACAGGTAGGGATGGTACTCGACCAGGTCGTAACCGACGCAGATGATGACGTCCGCCTGGTTGAAACCACAGCTGACATAGTCATTGGCCTGCAAACCGGCGCTGCCGAGTGCACACGGGTGCTTGAACGGGATGACGCCCTTGGCCATGAAGGTATTGGCCACCGGAATATTCAGCCCGCTGGCGAAGTCCGCCAGCTGCTTCCAGGCCCCGGAACGCACCACCCCGTGGCCGGCCAGGATAATCGGGTTGCGCGCATTGCTGATCAGTCTGGCCGCATCATCCACTTTTTCAGCCGGTGGCTCCGGATCCGGCGGCTGTGTCACCGGCAGTATCTCCTCCTCGACCTCCATGCTCGCGATATTTTCCGGAAACTCGATGAAGGTCGCACCGGTCTTTTCCGTCTGCGCCAGCTTGAAGGCCTTGCGCACGACCTCGGGAATAATCTCGGGCTCCAGCAGACTGGCGGAATACTTGGTAACCGAGTGGAACAGCTTCTCCAGATCCAGGACCTGGTGCGATTCCTTGTGCAGGCGGTTAGTCCCTGCCTGGCCGGCTATGGCGACGACCGGCGCGTGGTCCAGATTGGCATCGGCCACACCGGTAATGAGGTTGGTGGCCCCCGGTCCCAGCGTCGCCATGCAGACTCCCGGGCGTTCGGTCAGGCGCCCGTAGACATCGGCCATGAAGGCCGCGCCCTGTTCGTGACGGGTGATGATGAAACGGATGGATGACTCCAGCAGGGCATCCATTACATCCAGGTTTTCTTCGCCCGGAATACCGAATATGTATTCGACACCCTCGTGTTCGAGGCAGCGGACAAACAGCTCGGCCGCCTTCATCGGCGCGCTGCAGCTTCAGGCGACGGTATCAGGTGCGGAACGGGCAGCATGCGGCGAGTCAGGGCTGAGCGGCCGTCGTCTGTGCGGACGCATTATCCGCGACGCGCTCCTGCTCGACCAGATAGTCGATAACCCTGATGACATCCTCATTACTGCCAGCGATGCTGGCACCGGTGCTGAACTTGCCGTTCACAATCACCGTGGGTACGCCACTGATGGCATAGCGCCGGGTCATCAGTTTGGCATTATTGATCTTGACCGCAACGGCGAAGGAATTGAAGGTGTTCCTGAAGTCCTTCACGGCAACACCGTGACTGACGAAGAAGTCCTCTACAGAAGCGACGTCACGGAATTTCTGTTTCTTATCGTGGATGGCCTCGAACAGCGGCTCATGGATCCGGTCCACCACATCGAGCAGCTCGGCCGTGAAATAGGCCTTGCCGAGCAATTCCCAGCTTTTGCCAAGCACGGCCGGCAGACGCACGAATTCGACGTCCTCGGGCTTGTTCTCCAGCCACTTGCCGATATGCGGCTCCAGATAATAACAGTGAGGGCAGCCGTACCAGAACAGCTCCACTACCTCGACCTTGTCGGCGACGGTTGTCGGTTGCGGTTTGGCAAGGCGCAGATACTCCGCACCCTCCATGTAGTCCCTGGCGGCAACGGCCGCCGGCAGGGACAGGGAAAGCATCAGGGCCAGGCACCAGTTGGATAATTTCTTCATACCATCAACTCCGGATATTTATTGCACAAGCCGCCCCCACCCCTCATGGGCAATGCGGGCACTACGGGAATATATTAACGCCCCGGGAGGCAAAAAGGGTGACAAAGCCCCCTGGATTTCCCGCCACATGCCATGAGTACCCGGGGTTTGTCACTGCCGGCGGGCGTACGCAAGTTGTAGGACAGCGGCCGGTCGCTACGGTTCAGACGGGATTCCGGGAACTGGCCGCAGCGCGGCGGCGGCCGGCCGGTGGCCGAGGGTCTAGTGCAGCCCCTGTATATAGGTGGCGACGGCGCTGATTTCGCGGTTTGTCATCCGTGCCGCGAGAATCTGCATCATCTTTTTGGCATTCTCGTTGGCCCGGTTGCCGCTGGCGAAGCCGTGCATCTGGTTCTCGACGTACTTGGCATGCTGGCCACGCAGGGCCGGGTAATTGGCGGCGGGGTTACCGGCACCATTCGGCCCATGACAACCCATGCAGGGGGCCACGCCACTATCCGGGTTGCCAGCGCGGTAGATGCGTTCACCAAACATGACATGCTCGGGATCGGCGGCACCGATGGTCGCGGTCTGGCTGGCATAATAGGCCGCAATATCCATGGCGTCCTGCTCGCTGAGATTGGCCACCATGCCCTTCATGGTGGGGTTGTCGCGCTCACCATGCCCGAAATAGAACAGCTGCTTGACGAGATAGCCCTCATGCTGGCCGGCCAGCTTGGGCCACTCGGGATTGATGCTGTTGCCATCGACGCCATGGCAGGCAGCGCAACTGGCCGATTTGGCCTTGCCGGCTGCCGCATCGCCACCTGCCTGTGCCGTGCTCAGGGCTAAAAATGACAATATACCGATACTTAGATAAATCCAGCTTTTCATAGCAGACATACTCCTGTCTCCGCATTCACTCCGGGTGGCGGCCCGGTGATTACGCTCTGGATCATGCCGGGGCAGGCGCCACACGCATGACGGCAAAAAGGGCGTCTTGTATACCAGCCAGACGACAGGGGGTCAACCGCCGGACATCGCCAGGGCCTCTCGGCGACGACTCGGTGGACGGGTTTTCATTGCGTCCAGACTCTAGTCTAATGCCGTCAAGCCACCGCTTCCGGTGGCAGCCTGCCCAATGATCATGATAAACCGCTATCAGCATGCCCGCTTCCTGCTCAGTAGCCCCGATTCGGCCCACGCTCCGGCAGACAGCGGCCTGGAAGTCGCCTTTGCCGGACGCTCCAATGCCGGCAAGTCCAGTGCTCTTAACGTGATAACCGGCCAAAAGGCACTCGCCAGGACCAGCAAGACCCCGGGCCGCACCCGGCAGATCAATTTTTTTACCGTGGATGATCAACGCCGCATGGTCGACCTGCCCGGGTATGGCTACGCAAAGGTCGGACGTAATATCAAGAATCAGTGGCAACGACACATCGCCGGCTACCTGGAGACCCGCCAATGCCTGCAGGGTGTGATCCTGATGATGGATATCCGCCACCCGCTGAAGGAATTCGACCGCCAGTTGCTGGGCTGGTGTCACGCAGCAGGGCTGCCGGTACACATCCTGCTCACCAAGGCCGACAAGCTCAAGCGTGGTCCCGCCCAGGCGGCCCTGCTGCAGGTACAAAAGTTTCTCACCGAGCACGTTAGCGGCGCCTCCGTGCAACTGTTTTCTGCCCTCAACCGGACAGGTGCTGACGAGGCGCGCGCCGTCCTGGATAACTGGCTTGGTTATGCAGCGGAATGACCTGATAATATCGATACAATTAACGGCAACAGGGACATAAAGCCTCTTTTTTTCGACCGTTTGCCACAAATAGCGACATTTGTCTGCGGTTAGCCCCTGCTCCGGCTGGATAAAAAAAGACCCCGGCAAAGGGGGAGTATGCCGGGGTCACCAATCACCCGATCCACCGGACCGGGTAGGAGGAATGCCCGCTCAGGGAGGGGAGCGGGTGAGCGCCATAGCGCTCAGCAATTAGGACTGTTGATCAAAAAAAAGGTTCAGCGGGCCTGATATCGCGCCCTTTTGGACACCGGCACACGGTGAATAATATAGAGAACAATATTTTTATATGATGCCTTAATTATCTATATTTATATATTTATTTTATTCATAATATCAACAAGTTGATATTTTCAGTTACCCAGGTATTGGTGTAAACCCAGCTAGCTCGCTGTGAGCACCGGTGTCAGTGGGCCTCGTCCCAGTTACTGCCCACCCCGATATCCACGACCAGCGGTACCTTCAGCCCGGCAGCAGCCACCATGGCCTCCCTGATGGGGGCGCGCGCCTGCTCCACATCAGCCTCGGCGATCTCGAAAACCAGTTCATCGTGCACCTGCATAATCATGGTGATATCGAGTGCACTCTGCGAACCAATCCAGCCATGCAGCCCAATCATGGCACGCTTGATGATATCCGCGGCCGTCCCCTGCATGGGTGCATTAATGGCGGTACGCTCCGCCGCAGCCCGGCGTTGCTGGTTACGCGCCCTGATTTCAGGCAAATAGAGCCGGCGCCCGAACACGGTCTCGACATAGCCCCGCTCACGTGCCTGTTCGCGCGTGGCCTCCATATAGTTCCTCACCCCGGGGTAGCGTGCGAAGTACAGCTCAATGTATTCCTGGGCCGCGCCGCGTGCGATCCCCAGCTGACGCGCCAGCCCGAAGGCCGACATGCCGTAGATCAGGCCGAAATTGATCGCCTTGGCGGAGCGCCGCTGATCCCCCGTGACTTGCTCGGGCGCCACCCCGAAGACCTCGGCCGCCGTGGCCCGGTGTACGTCAGCCCCGGCAGCGAATGCCTTCAGCAGTCCGTCGTCCGACGACAGGTGCGCCATGATGCGCAATTCGATCTGGGAATAGTCAGCGGCCAGCAGGCGGTAGCCCTCAGGTGCTACAAAGGCCTGGCGAATGCGTCGACCTTCCTCGGTACGCACCGGGATGTTCTGCAGGTTCGGGTCCGATGATGACAGCCGCCCGGTGGCAGCCACCGCCTGGTGATAGGAGGTGTGCACGCGACCGGTGGCGGCACACAGCTGTTCCGGCAGACGATCGGTGTAGGTGGACTTGAGCTTGCTGAACGAGCGGTACTCCAGGATCTGACGGGGCAAGGGGTAGTCCAGCGCCAGTTCCTGCAGGACCGATTCCGCGGTGGACGGGGCACCCTTGGGCGTCTTGGCCAGCACCGGCAATTGCAGCTTGTCGAACAGGATCTCCTGGATCTGCTTCGGGGAGCCCAGGTTGAAGGGCTGACCGGCCTCGCGTTGCGCCTCCTTCTCGATCTCCAGGATGCGCCCGGCCAATTCCCGACTTTGCCGGGCCAGCATGTCGGTATCGATGGCGACTCCGGTGCGCTCCATGTCGGACAGCACAGTCAGCAGCGGCAGTTCGATTTCGTTGTAGATCTTTTCCAGGCCGGGTTCGGCCTGCAGCCGGGGCCAGATGGCCTGATGCAGGCGCAGGGTGATGTCTGCATCCTCCGCGGCATAGGGGGCGGCCGTCTCTACCGGCACCTCATTGAAGCCCAGCTGGTTGGCGCCCTTCCCGGCCACCTCCTCGTACTTGATGGTCCTGTACCCCAGGTATTTCAGTGCCACCGAATCCATATCATGGCGCGTCGCCGTACTGTCGATCACATAGGACTCCAGCATGCTATCGAAACGCATACCGGACAGAGTAATATCATTATTTAACAACACATTACGATCATATTTGAGGTTATGACCAATTTTCTTGTATTGTGTATTTTCGAGCAGCGGCCGGAGTCGGGCCAGCACCGTGGCACGATCCAGCTGGTCCGGCGCACCCGGATAGTCATGTGCCAGCGGCACGTAGGCGGCCTCGCCCGCCATGACGGCAAATGACACCCCGACAATGCGTGCCGCCATGTAATCCAGGCTGGTGGTCTCTGTGTCGATAGCGAACTCCCCGGCCGCCTCCAGCCGCGCCAGCCAGTCCTCCAGGCGCTCCTCGGTCAGCACGGTCTCGTAGTGGCTGTCCGGGGCCTCGCCGGCTTCCGCGGTGACCGGCGGGATTTCCCCATCGAGCTCGTCCAGCCAGCGACTGAATTCCAGACGCGTGTACCACTCGCGCAGCTGCTCGACATCCGGCTGCCGGGGTTGCAGGTCTTGCGGCCCGGTCTCCAGCTCGACGTCACAGCGTATGGTGGCCAGCTCGCGCGACAAGGCCAGGGTCTCCAGGTGATCGCGCAGGCTTTCGCCGACCTTGCCCTTGATTTCGCCGGCATGCGCAATCACGGTATCCAGCGAACCATAGACGCCGAGCCACTTGGCCGCCGTCTTCGGCCCGACCTTGGGCACGCCCGGGATGTTGTCGGAGCTGTCTCCCATCAGGGCCAACAGGTCGATGATGCGTTCCGGCGGTACCCCGAACTTGTCCTGCACACCTTGCGGGTCAAGCACGCTGTGCGACATGGTGTTTACCAGGGTGACATGCCTGTCCACCAGCTGGGCCATATCCTTGTCTCCGGTCGAAATCACGGTGTCCATGCCCTGCGCACTCGCCTGTCGCGCCAGGGTGCCGATGACGTCATCGGCCTCGACGCCGGGCACCTGCAACAGCGGCAGCCCGAGTGCCTGCACCAGCGTGTGCAGGGGCTCGATCTGCGCGGCCAGTTCATCCGGCATCGGTGGCCGGTTGGCCTTGTATTCGGCAAACAGATCATCCCGGAAGGTCTTGCCGCGCGCGTCGAATACCACGGCCACGTGTTCCGGCGTGTATTCGGCCAGCAGGCTGCGCAGCATGTTGATGACACCGTAGACAGCACCGGTCGGCTCACCGCGCGAATTGCTCAGTGGCGGCAGGGCATGAAAGGCGCGATAGAGATAAGATGATCCGTCGACCAGTACCAGCGGTTTACTTTTTTTAGCATTCATCAGGAAGACCTGGTACCCGGAACGGCGGCAAACACTGTCCGGGTACCGATTTAAAACGGGCGAACATGGTATCATCTAAAGCTGTTTCCAGCTCTTTTTGTATTGTTATCACTGCCTTAATCAAGGACACACACCCTCGATGAGCATGAACAAAGATTCCCGACTCAAGAGCCACGGCACCCTGCCAAAAGACGATTCGCAGCTGACTCGCGAATCCTGGAAGATTTTCCAGATCATGGCCGAATTCGTGGAAGGCTTCGAGCGCCTGGCCCAGGTCAAGCCCTCGGTGAGCATGTTCGGTTCCGCCCGCACCGCGCCGGATCACCCCTATTACAAGCTGGCCGAGGAGATCTCCCTGGCGCTGTCGAACGCCGGCTTCGCGGTGATCAGCGGCGGCGGACCGGGGATCATGGAGGCCAGCAACAAGGGCGCCTTTGCCGGGAAATCACCCAGTATCGGCCTGAACATCCAGCTGCCGATGGAACAGGCGGGCAACCCCTACCAGGACATCGGTCTCAATTTCCGCCACTTCTTTTCGCGCAAGGTAATGTTCGTCAAGTACGCCTCGGCCTACGTGGTGCTGCCGGGCGGCTTCGGCACCCTGGACGAGCTGGCGGAGATCCTCACCCTGGTGCAAACCAACAAGACGCGGCGCATCCCCATCATCCTGGTGGTGTCCGGGTTCTGGACCGGACTGCTCGACTGGTTCAAACAGACCCTGGTCACCGAGGGCACCATCTCCGCAGAGGACCTCGACCTGTTCAAGGTGCTGGACAAGCCGCAGGAGGTCGTGGATGCTATCTTCGACTACTATGAACATATCAGCTTCGAACCTTCACAACAGGAACAGGAAAAGCTGCTGGAACTTTGAATCAACAGCAGGACTGACACCTTGAAAAAAATTCTGTCCCCCCTTCTGCTGTGCTTCTCACTGCCTCTTACGGCGGCGGAGCCGGCGCTCGAACCCCTGCCGGATATGGCACCCACACCCACAGGCATCGATACGGCGGCGGAACTGGAGCCCGAGGTCAGCATCATCAAGCGCGATAAAGAGACGGTGCATGAATACCGCGTCGGCGGCGCACTCTACATGGTCAAGATCGAACCCCGCAACGGTCCACCGTACTACCTGATCGACAAGGATGGGGACGGCTCGCTGGAGTCGCGCTACAACAAGCTCGAACCGGCACTGCTGGTACCGAGCTGGATGATCTTCCGCTGGTAATTCCCGGGTCCGTTCCGAATCTGCCTCGTGTGTCCGTCTTCTGTAAACCGGCGCGCGATGTATTCGCGGCCCTGCCCGGTTCGGCGCCTGCGCCGGATTAAGGGCTGACCCGGTTTGCTGCGCGAGGCCGGCGAGGTGTATGCAAAACTTCACGCCCTCGCCCGGGGCATAGACCGTTTTTCCGAAACCACCGGACGCATCGTTGCGTGGATGACACTGGGGACGGTACTGGTCACCTTCGCCGTCGTCGTGCTGCGCTATGTCTTCAATAGCGGTTCCATTGCCCTGCAGGAGTTTATCTCATACCTGCATGCCACGGTCTTTATGCTGGGCGCAGCCTATACCCTGAAGCACGACGGGCATGTGCGCGTGGACATCATCTACCGCGACCTCGGGCCGCGCGCCAGGGCCTGGGTCAACCTGTGCGGCACCCTGCTGATGCTGGTCCCGGTGTGCGCCTTCATCCTCTACGTCAGCTGGGACTATGTCGCCGTTTCGTGGTCCATGGGTGAAGGCTCCCAGGAGGCCGGCGGCCTGGACGCGGTCTTCCTGCTGAAGACCGTCATCCCGCTGATGGCCGCGCTGCTCCTGCTGCAGGGACTCTCCATGGTGCTGCACAGCATCCTGGTACTGGCCGGCCAGCAGGCCACAGCGGACGCGGGCAGCGCCGGACCGGACCGGGAACTGTGAGCATGCGCGCCGGCACGGGAACAGGGACGCCATGATTCCGCTGCTACTGTTCCTGGTGGTCTGCCTGCTGCTGATGACAGGCTTCCCGGTGGCGTTCACACTGGCGGGTACCGCGCTCGGCTTTGCCTTTATCGGGCAACTGGCGGGCAGTTTCGACGGCGCCTTCCTCGATGCCCTGCCCAACCGCCTGTACGGCATCATGACCAATCTCACCCTGATCGCCGTTCCGCTGTTCGTGTTCATGGGGGTAATGCTGGAACGTTCGCGCGTGGCCGAGAACCTGCTCGACACCATGTCGGCACTGTTCGGACGCTTGCGCGGCGGACTGGGGTTTTCGGTCACCCTGGTCGGCATGCTGCTGGCCGCCAGTACCGGCATCGTTGGCGCAACCGTGGTGACCATGGGGCTGCTGTCCCTGCCCACCATGCTGCGGCGCGGTTACGACCCGCGAATCGCAGCCGGCACCATCTGTGCGGCCGGCACACTGGGGCAGATCATTCCGCCCTCGATAGTACTGGTGCTGCTTGGAGACGTGCTGTCCTCCGCCTATCAGCAGGCACAACTCGACATGGGGATCTTCTCTCCGGACACCCTGTCGGTCGGCGACCTGTTCAGCGGCGCCCTGCTGCCGGGGCTGGTGCTGGTCAGTATATACCTGGCCTACCTGGCAATTACGGCCCTGTTACGCCCCGATGTCATGCCGGCCATTTCCGATGCAGGGCATACGCCCTCGGGCGGCAAACTGCTGCAACAGGTGCTGCGCGTCCTGTTGCCGCCCCTGCTGCTGATTGTTGCCGTACTGGGTTCCATCCTGGGGGGGATTGCCACGCCGACGGAAGCGGCCTCGGTGGGCGCGATGGGCGCGATCCTGCTGGCCATTGCACAGGGGCAGTTCAACCTGGCCATGTTGCGCGATGTCATGCGCAGCACGACGCGCGTTACCTGCATGGTGTTTCTGATCCTGATCGGTGCATCGATGTTCTCGCTGGTGTTCCGCGGCTTCGGCGGTGATGAAATCGTAGCCGAGCTCCTCGGGAGTCTGCCGGGCGGCAAGGTGGGTGCAATGCTGGCGGTGATGCTGCTGATGTTCCTGCTTGGCTTTGTGCTCGACTTTATCGAGATCACTTTTGTCGTGGTACCCATCGTCGGGCCGGTGCTGCTGGCCATGGGCATTGACCCGGTGTGGCTGGGGATCATGATCGCCCTGAACCTGCAGACCTCCTTCCTGACGCCGCCCTTCGGCTTCGCCCTCTTCTACCTGCGCGGCGTGGCGCCGGCGGAAGTCAGTACCGCGCAGATCTACCGGGGTGTCATGCCCTTCATCGGCTTGCAGGTGCTCATGCTGATCATCCTGGCGCTGTGGCCGCAACTGGCCACCTGGCTGCCCGGGATCATCTATGCGGACTGACGAGTCCCGGTCGTGACAAACCGGCCATATTCATGAGACCATCCGCGAATCAGTACTGCAATCGAGGTTCACAATGACAACACCAGCCCGGGTCTTGCTTGTTTCGCTGTTGTTCGGCGCCCTGCTCGGCCCTGCCCAGGCTGCCGGCAACCGCTGGGTCGATTCGATCTCACTCAGCGCAGGCACAGACAATAATTCCATTGATGCAAGCGTGTTCCGGCTCGGTATCCAGAACCGCTGGAACCGGACGCTGTTCAACGGCGGCGCCTGGTTCGTGGCCGGCTACTGGGACCTGTCA
>CAMYJZ010000042.1 GCA_947258845.1 uncultured Ectothiorhodospiraceae bacterium
GGGTTACGGCTTCCCCATCGGCGGGGTGGCCGCCTTCGATGCCGACCGGGGTGGAGTGGTCTCCGCCGGGGGCGTCGGCTTCGATATCTCCTGCGGCGTCCGCACCCTGCACACCGGCCTGAAACGCCCCGAGATCAACGCGGTGATCGAACGCCTGGCCGACGCCCTGTTCCACTCCATCCCGGCGGGTGTCGGTAGCACCGGCCACATCCATCTGGGCGCAGCCGGCATGGATGCCATGCTCAACGGCGGTGCCCGCTGGGCGGTGAAGCGCGGCTGGGGCCGGCGCGAGGACCTGGAGCGCATCGAGGAACACGGCTGCATGCAGGGCGCGCGGGCGGATGCGGTCTCCGAGCGTGCCCGCAAGCGCCAGCGCAACGAAATGGGCACCCTGGGTTCCGGCAACCACTACCTGGAGCTGCAAGAGGTCTGCGAGGTGTTTGACCCCGAGGCCGCCACCGTCTTCGGCATCAGCCGCGGCGATGTCGTGGTCAGTATCCATTGCGGCTCGCGCGGACTGGGCCACCAGATCGGGACGGAGTTCCTGAAGTCGATGGTAGTCATGGCACCCCGGCACGGCATTACCCTGCCGGACCGCGAACTGGCCTGTGCGCCGATTGATTCGGATACCGGCCAGGCCTATCTCGGCGCGATGCGCGCGGCCATCAATTGTGCCCTCGCCAACCGCCAGATCATCACCCACCTGACCCGCGAGGTGTTCGAACGCATTATCCCGACGGCCACGCTGGAACTGCTCTATGACGTGTCACACAACACCTGCAAGGTGGAGGAACATGTCATCGACGACGAGCCGCAACACCTGTATGTCCACCGCAAGGGCGCAACCCGTGCCTTCGGCCCCGGCCACCCCGATATCCCTGAGGACCTGCGCGCCATCGGCCAGCCGGTGCTGATCGGGGGTTCCATGGGAACGGCCTCGCACATCCTGGTCGGTACCCGGGAGGGCGAGGCCCTGGCGTTTTCCTCGGCCTGTCACGGCGCCGGGCGCGCCATGAGCCGACGCCGGGCCTACAAGCTCTGGAAGGGTCGCCAGCTGGTTGACGGCCTGCAGGCCCAGGGCATCCTGATTCGCAGCCCCTCCTCGCGCGGCGTGGCCGAGGAGGCCCCGGGAGCCTACAAGGACGTCGATGCCGTGGTCGATGCCGCCGACGCGGCGGGGCTGGCGCGCAAGGTGGCAAAACTGAAACCACTGGCCTGCATCAAGGGTTAATACCATGTCGACACAACCCAGGCGGGTCCATATCGGCACCTCCGGCTGGTCCTATGCGCACTGGAAAGGCCGCTTCTATCCCGCCGACCTGGCCGGCAGCGAATGGCTGGCCTACTACGCGCGGCAATTCTGCAGCGTCGAGATCAACAACTCTTTCTATCACCTCCCCGCCGAGTCCACACTGCGTCACTGGCATGACGCCACCCCTGACGACTTCGTGTTTGCGGCCAAGGCCAGCCGCTACATCACCCACATGAAAAAACTCAAGGAACCACGGGAGACCCTGCCGCCGCTGCTCGAACGGCTTGCCGTGCTGGGTGACAAGCTCGGCCCCATCCTGTTCCAGCTGCCACCGCACTGGCACTTCAATCCCGAACGCCTCGCCGCCCTGCTCGCTTGGCTGGACGGCGCCTGTCGCAGCGCCTTCGAATTTCGCGATCACAGCTGGTTCAATGAGCACTGCTATGAACTGCTGTCCCGTCACGGTGCCGCACTGTGTCTCTATGAACTGGATGGCTTCCTGAGCCCGGAGAAACTCACGGCCGACTTCGTCTATGTGCGTCTGCATGGGCCGGGAGCTGCCTACCGGGGCAGTTATGACAGCAAGGCACTGGCCGCCTGGGTGACGGCCTGCAACCGCTGGGCGGCCAGCGGACGTGAGGTCTATTTTTACTTCGACAACGACGAGCAGGCCTATGCGGCGCACAACGCCGCACGCCTGCAGACCATGATCCAGGAGCAGGAATCCCGCCATGCCGGTTCATAATGCCGAGATCGCCGGGCTGTTCAGTCGTCTCGCCGACCTGCTGGAGCTTGAGGACGCCAATCCGTTCCGGGTGCGCGCCTACCGGACGGCGGCTCGCAATATCAACGGCCTGTCGCACAGCCTGCTCAACAAGCGCCCACCCCTTGATGTCGACATGGAAAAGCTCATGCAGGCCGCCAGGGAACGCGGCTGCTTTCCGGAACTGAATGCCCAGCCGGCGCGACTCGATCTCACCGACAGCGACTGCATGCTGGCCCGCGAGTTGCAGCTCAAGGTCGTAATCTCTACCGATGCACACAGCACCGGCAACCTCGACTATATGCGTTTCGGAGTCAGCCAGGCACGGCACGGCTGGCTGGGGCCTGGCGATGTCATCAACACCCGCGGGCTGGATGAATTGAGGAAGCTGCTCAGGCGCAACTGACATGCGCCTGCAAAGAGAGCATCAGCGCCGCCTGGGTAGCGTCACGAACACCGGCACAGAGCGGTGCGAACCGGTCAAACCGCCTCAATGGCCGCAACTGCCCTCGCGGACCCAGACACCGCGTTCTTCACAGCGCAGCATCTCACTGCCGCTGCAAACGTAGTCGCCGATCCCGTAGCTCATGTTGTTGAAATAACAAACACCGGATTCCAGCTCCAGGTCCAGGGACAGATCGTCGGCATCGGAGTCGTCGAAAATAGGCGAATTCTTCAACTCCGGATCCGGCGCGCCTACCTTCGGTAATTGTCTGACATCACTCATAGTCGCTCTCCTCAGGGTGCCATGCCATTGCAGTACTACCTGCTTCCGGACACGCAGATTGAAGCCTTTTATGACGCCTGTATAAATTATAGATCCTGTGGCCGGGGCAGACATGATCCCGATCAAATAGCCCCAACCTTGAACAACCGCCGTGGTCCTGATGGTCTAATATTATTATAGGACTGCCAAAAAGCAGGGACCTGAAAATCATCGACTTTAACGGCTGGTAGTATTCGGGAGGCACCATGTCAAGACCCTGGATTGTAGTAGCCGACCAAAGCAAGGCACGGATATTCACTGTGGATGACCCGCAGGGGGCATTACAGGAAGTGGACCACCTGGATCACCCGGAGGCCCGAGACCGCTCCCAGACCCTGACCTCGGATCGCCCGGGGCGCAGCTTCGACAGCGGCGGCCAGGGGCGCCACGCCATGGGCACGGCGGTGGAACCCAAGGAGCAGGAGGCCATCCGCTTTGCCAAGCAGATCGCCGACCACCTGCGTACGGCGTGTCACGAAAAAGGCTGTAACCGACTGGTACTGGTTGCCGGCCCGCCCTTCCTGGGAATGCTCCGGGAACAGCTGGCCTCGATGAACGAGATTGCGATCACCGAAATCCAGAAAAACCTCGGCCAGTACAGCCCGCACGAGATCCGCACGCATTTGCCGGCAAGGTTATAACGGGCTGTTTGCGACCAGAACAGTTGTTGCACAATTCACAGCTGGTTCAGCACCCCGTATCGAGGAGGTTTAAACATGGTCAGCGAGGCCGATCCCATTATCGGTTACTGGTACCACCACCCGGAAAAGGCCCAGGAGTTCCGGGTGGTTGCCATCGATGAACATACGGACACCATCGAGGTCCAGTACTTCGACGGCAACCTTGACGAATTCGAGAAGAGCACCTGGTATGAACTCGATATGGAACGCGTCGAGGAACCGGAGGACTGGACCGGGCCGATGGACAACATCGAGAAAGACGATCTCAACCCGGTAGGCACGGAGATGCAACGCGAGGACTGGGACGCGCCCTACCAGGAAGAGGCCGAGAAAGAAAGCGCCGGACCCCGCGAGCCCGATTGATCGTATAAAGGGCGATAACAGGCAAGTACCCTGTTATCCCCCGGTCCCTTTCATTAGCCTTTATCTGCGAAAACCATACTCAACCGTGAAGAAGCGGGGCTTCAGCTCGGCCAGCGGTTGGCGGAGCTTCATTAACTCATCACCCGGCCCATGTATTTCCAGGCGGGTGAGATCGGCGATCCTGAGGGCTTCCTGGAGTAAAGGGCCCACATTTTCAAGATGCGCCAGTACCCCTTCGGCATCTTCATAACCCTCGCGGCAATGAGCCTGATCACCGTCGAAACTGAAGCCGTAATAGAGGCATTTGGTCTCATCACGGGTTTTTTCAACAAACTGCCCACACAGCTCTTTAAAAGCCCCGAGCTTGCCATCGGCAACCTGAAAATAGGGCACGATCGAACAGCATTTGTCCTGCGATTCCATAATTCTCCCCTTCTTTTTAATGTTGTCGTGTTAAGTGTGCCGCCACTATACGCCACTTAAAGGACGTCAGGACCTATAGATACATTGATTGCTAGACCGGTAACTTCTGCCTGAAATCCACTTGGGTAACGCGAGTACCGAACTCGCGCTGCAACAGCCTGGCCAGCACATCCATTGAACCGGGCTCGCCGTGCACCAGCGCCACCGGAGGATGACCCTGTATCTGGCCGTACCAGTCCAGCAGGCCCTGCTGGTCGGCGTGGGCCGACAGGCCACCCACCGTGTGGATGCTGGCCTGCACCTTCATGGTCTCGCCCCACAGCCTGATATGTGAGGCGCCGTCGACCAGGGCACGCCCCGTCGTACCGCGGGCCTGGAAGCCGACTATCATGACATGCGCATCCCGACGCCAGATATTGTGTTTCAAATGGTGCTTGATGCGCCCGCCGGTACACATGCCGCTGCCGGCGATAATGATGGCGCCAGCATGCAGCGTGTTGATCTGCATCGACTCCTCTGCCCGCTCGGTCATGTGCAGATTGGGCAGGTCGAACAGGGTACCGCGCTCGCCGGCAAAATCCCGTGCCCTGACGTCGTAAACGCGGGTGTGCCGGTCATAGATCTCGGTGGCCTCGATCCCCATCGGGCTGTCCAGGAAGATCTGCCAGTCGCCGACCCCCCATTCATCGTAGTGGCGGTTGAAGATGTACAGCAGCTCCTGGGTGCGCCCGATGGTAAAGGCTGGAATCAGGATGTTGCCCTTGCCGGCATGGGCACTGGAAAGCACTCCGCCCATCTCCTCCCAGGTGGCCTCCCAGTCGCGGTGCAGGCGGTCGCCGTAGGTGCTCTCCATAACCACCAGGTCGGCCTCCAATACACGTTCCGGGTCGCGCAGGATAGGGGCACCGTGATGGCCGAGGTCGCCACTGAAAACAAGCTTGCGCCTGTGCCCTGCCTCCTCCAGGTCCAGCTCGGCGATGGCGGACCCCAGGATATGCCCGGCATCCCGCAGGGTCAGGCGCACACCCGGCAGGAGCTGGCGCGACTGGCCGAACTCCAGCGCCTTGAAATGCCGGTGCGCGGCGCGCGCCTCCTCGCGCGTATACAGGGGCTCGAGGAGTTTTAGACCCTTGCGTGCACGTTTGCGGTTTTCCCACTCGACTTCCCGCTCGTTCAGGTAGCCGGCGTCCTCGAGCATGACAGCGCACAGGTCGACAGTGGCCGTGTGGGTGTAGACCGGGCCCCGGTAACCACGCTTGACCAGCAGTGGCAAGCGGCCCGAATGGTCGATGTGGGCATGGGTTAGCACCACGGCGTCGATCTGCGCCGGATCGAAGGGGAAGGCATCGCTGTTATGCCGCTCGTGTTTGCGGCTACCCTGAATCAGCCCGCAGTCGATCAGCAGCTGTTGATCAGCGATCCGCAACAGAAAACAGGATCCGGTGACCTCGTGCGTGGCACCCAGGAACTCGATCTCCATTGTTTCTCCTTGGTTGGCCGGGCCCGGTGACGGCGCGCCCTGCGCGGGGTTCCGGGATCTTTCCCCGGCGCCCGGGAAGGACTGCCAGACGTCTTTGGCCATGTTTTTTATTAACTATATTTCAATCTCTTATAATGAATCTCTTATCCAGTGCCTCAAGTGTCTTGACGATCCCCGTGTACTCGAGTTCGTCCATGGGCAGCATGGCCGCACCGAAGAAGCCCTGGCGCCGCATGCCAATGGCCTTGTCTGACACGGTGTCGCGCACCTTGTCCCAGAACGGGTGAGCGAACACGTCCACCGCCTCGGTGAAGCGGCCGCCGTGCATGGCAAATGCGGCACAGCTCACCACCGGCGGCCCGTCGAAATAACTGATCCCCGAGTTCAGCTGCACCGGCATCAGCGGCATCTGGTGGGAACCGCGCATGGCCCCGGCCACGTAGGGGCCAATGGCATAGGGTGCGATAATCTCGCCGGTTGCCGGAAAGGTCTTCTGCACCCGCACCAGCAGCACCGGGTCATCCTTGCCGGTGTACTTGCCGGCGATGTTGTGCAGGCGCGAGGTGGACAGGGAGACCGCCTGCTCACCGCTGGTCCGCGACCAGATCGACTCGATCACATAGCGCTCCGGGTTGCGCAGCAGCGCGGCGATGTCATAGAGATCGTCAGGTGCATTCAACTCGATAATACGGTCGCCTTCGGTGTGACTGACATCCATGATCAGGAAGCGGAAACCCTCTTTCATGGATGGCGACAGCATCAGTCCCGGAGTATTCATGGGGTCGGCAAAGGCCAGGTACAGCGCAAGGTTGTAGCAGCCCGGGTCGGTCTTGTCGGCGGCGAAAAACAGGAAGGGTTCGTTAGGGCGCTCGTCGAAGCTCATCTCCGCAACGGCCGGCCCCATGCCGCGCACGTTGCCGGAAAAGGCCTCTTTCAGCAGGTCCTGGCCGGCGCCATAGAGGCCCTGCTCCCTGGCCGTTTCCGTACCGGCCATGAAGGCATCCCATGCAAGGGCATGAACGGCCTCGTCGGCTACACCACGGGTATGGCTCATGACAATGGCGATGTCGTCACCGGTATAACTGATATAACTGTCGAGCAACAGCCCGGTACCGTGCTCCTGCACCTGGTGACGTACGGTTTCCAGCAACCGCCGGGACGGACAGATATGACCACCGATCGAGCCGATATCCGCTTTAATAACGCTGAGCGTGATCTGCATCGGAAACTCTCCTCCACAACCTTGGATCAGGCGACGCGGTGTGTGCAATCTGCCTACTTTAAAAGTAGCAGATTACCGCTGGTCCGGAACTGACGCGCATCAAGGAGAACGGGATCTCCGCTGCCTGCCTTCTACAACAGCAACCACACCGCAAGCAGCCCCGTGGTCGCTGCCAGCACCAGCGGCAGCACAACCCTTCTGCCCAGCGGCACCCCGCCGACGCTAAATGCCAACGCGGCCTTGACGCTGCTGTTGACCGCACTGGCAATGATGATGCCGGCCGCGACCAGTTGCAGCATGCCGGCGTCATGTGTCGACATGCGCGCCAGGCTGAGGGTAATGGCATCCACGTCCGCCACGCCGGAAGCGGCTGCCAGCAGGAGGACGCCCACCTCGCCCAGGGTGGCCTTGAGTGCCTCGGCCAGCAACATGATGGCCGCGAGCAACACGCCAAAGCGCAGTGCCGCCATCAGTTCGAGGGGATTGCCGATGGGCGCAGGTTCTTCCACGGCGGCCTCTCGCCTGTCCCGGCCCTGCCACAGGGCGGCGCCATAGATAATCAAGGTCATCAGGGCCACCGCCGGCAACAGCAGTCGGAACAACTGTGGACTGATGAAACTGCCGACCAGGAGCATGCGTGGGTACATGGTCCCGCAGGCTATCAGTATGCCGGGCGCCAGTGCCGGCGCCAGGTCCGGCGTGCGCCGCGCCAGGCGAGCGAAGTGCAGCGTCAGCGCCGTCGACGAGGCCAGCCCGGCAAACAGACCCGTCAGGATGGCCCCCTTGCTGGGCCCGGCAATCTGCATGGCGAAATAACCGATAAAGGAGATCGCCGCGATCAGCACCACCATCCACCATATCTCGTAGGGATTCAGCGCCTGCCAGGGACCATAGCCCCGGTCAGGCAGGGCCGGCAGCAGCACGATCGAGATCAGCAATAGTTTCAGTCCGGCGCGCAACTCCTCGCGCTGCAGGCGGCGCAGCCAGCCGTGCAGTAACGGCTTGAAGCCGAGCAGCAGGGTGGTGACCACTGCCGCCGCACCGGCCTCCGCCACATAGCCCAGGCCAGCCAGTGCGCCCAGCGCAAAGGTCAGCAGCCCGGCTATCAGGCTGGTAATGCCGATATCGTGGGTGCGGCGCACATTGATCAGATAGGCCGCAGTCATCACCCCCGCCATGCCCAGGAACACGATACCGAGCAGGAGTTCTCCCAACTGCCCCGACAGCAGCCCGATGACCCCACCCAGCAGGCCGATCAGCCCGTAGGTACGCAGCCCGGAGATGCGCGTCCCCTCCTCGGCCTCGCGCTGTTGCCAGCCGCGCTCGATGCCGATCAGTAAACCGACGGCGAGCGCCACACCCAGCAATAGGATCGAGTTGTACATATCTGTAACGGACACCTGTTATTCCTATTATGGCCCCATGGGCAGAGTCACGCGTTCCAATCGCCGATTATTGACGCCGATCAGAACAGCACGGGATTCTATGGTCCATAATCAGTATATGAATTCGTGATCCGTTCATTGCGACGACTGACGCAGCTGTCCCGGCCAACCGCAGACGAGACCAGTCCATGAAACCAGGCAAACCGCTGAGCCCTGATGAGCTCTACCAGGAATGCGAGCCGGGGCTGTTTGATTTTGAAACCACCGAGCAACTGGAGGATCTGGTCGATGTCATGGGCCAGGACCGTGCCGTCGAGGCCATTCACTTCGGCACCGGGATGGCGCCCGGTGGCTACAACCTGTACGTGCTCGGCACCCCGGGAAGCGGCCGGCACAGTGTCGTCAGGCACATCCTCGAGCAAAAGAGCAGCCGGCTACCCGCTGCGGATGACTGGTGTTACGTGAATAATTTCGCCGATCCCACCAGGCCCTGCGCGCTCCACATGCCCGCGGGACAGGGAACCGAACTGCGCAGCGACATCGTCCAGCTCATCGGCGAGGCCTACACCGCGATCCCTGCCGCCTTTGAAAGCGAGGACTACCAGACCCGCCAGCAGGCCATCGAGGAGGAATTCAAGGAATACCAGGAAAAGACCTTCGAGGACGTGCAGCAGCTCGCCAGGGAACGCGGCATCAAGGTCATCCAGACAGCGACCGGCTTCGTATTCGCACCGCTGCACAAGGACAAGGCCATCAGTCCGCAGGAATATGAAAAACTGCCACAGGATAAAAAGGATCAGCTGGAACAGGTCACCGAGGAGGTCGGCAAGGAACTCCAGCGCGCCATGCAGGCGATACCGCAGGAGGCGCGCAAGGTTCGCGCCAGAATGCGGGAACTTGACCGCGAAGTGTCGATGTATGCCGTCGGCGGGCTGTTCGACCAGTTGCTGGAAAAATACCGCGCACTGGAACAGGTTGTCGCCTATCTCAAGGAGATGCAGGCCGATATCGTCGACAACGCCGATGTCTTTCTCAAGACCCCGGAACAGGGCGGTGTCCCGGCCAAGGTACTGCTCGGCGGCCGGGCCCAGGGACTGGAGTCGGGTGAATCACCGGCCATGCGCCGCTATGCCGTCAACGTCATCATCGACCACGGGGGTGATGCGGGCGCCCCGCTGGTCTTCGAGGATCACCCGACCTTCCCCAATCTGGTCGGCAGGATCGAGCATTTGTCCGAAATGGGCACCCTGATCACCAATTTCACCCTGATCCGGGCCGGCGCCCTGCACCGTGCCAATGGCGGTTACCTGGTCCTGGATGCCGCCAAGCTGCTGGTGCAGCCGTTCGCCTGGGAAGGCCTCAAGCGCACTCTGAAATCGTCCCGGATCCACATCCGCTCGCTGGGTGAAGAACTCAGCCTGGTCAGCACGGTATCGCTCGAACCGGAACCGATACCGCTCAGTGTCAAGGTCATTCTGCTGGGCGATCGCCTGCTCTATTACCTGCTGCAGGCCTATGACCCGGAATTCATGGACCTGTTCAAGGTGGCGGCAGACTTTGACGACACGATCGACCGCACTCCGGAGAACAGCCGGCTGTTCGCCCGCTTGCTGGCCACCCACAGCAAGCGCGAGCAGCTCCGTCCACTGGACCGCTCCGGTACCGCCCGGGTACTGGAGGAATGCGTGCGTCATGCCGGGGACGCGGAGAAGATATCCGCCCAGATCCGCCATGCGGCCGACATCGTGCGCGAGGCGGACTTCTATGCGCACAACAACGGCAGGAAGATTATCGGCAGCGAAGAGGTCCAGCGGGCGATCGATGCCCGTATTCGTCGTGACAGCCGCATTCGCGACCGCCTGCAGGAGGAGATCCTGCGCGGCACCGTACTGATCGATACCGAGGGTGAACGCACCGGCCAGGTCAATGGCCTGGCCGTGGCCCAGCTTGGCGAGACCGCCTTTGCCCACCCCTGCCGTATCACCGCGCGCGTCGCCCTGGGGTCGGGCGAGGTCGTGGATATCGAACGCGAGGTGGAACTCGGCGGGCCGATCCATTCCAAGGGCGTGTTGATCCTGTCGGGCTTCCTGGCATCCCGCTACGTCATCGACCAGCCACTGTCATTGTTCGCGAGCCTGGTATTTGAGCAGACCTATGGTGGAATCGAGGGTGACAGCGCCTCGGCGGCCGAACTCTGCGCCCTGCTCTCCGCGCTCGCACAGTGCCCGGTACAACAGGGCCTGGCGATCACCGGCTCGGTCAACCAGCATGGCCAGATCCAGGCCATTGGCGGCGTCAACGAGAAGATCGAGGGCTTCTTCGACATCTGCTCGAAACGCGGGCTGAGCGGGACGCAGGGCGTGCTGATCCCGTCCTCCAACGTCAAGCACCTGATGCTGCGCAGGGACGTGATCGATGCGGTGGCGGCACAGCGGTTTAACATCTACCCGGTCGAGACCATCGACCAGTGCATGGAACTCCTGACTGGCATTGCAGCGGGTGAGTGCGACGCCCAGGGCGAGTTTCCCGCTGACTCGGCCAACCAGCGGGTACGCGCCCGGCTGATCGAGTTCGCCGAGAAGCGGCACGCCTTTGGTGCGAGCGGTTCCGCACCGGAGGCCTGACGATGTCGCGCTCCGCCCGGCAGCCACCCGCACGAATCGCGGTCATGCTGGTCAACCTCGAGTCTGACCGTGCGACGCTGGAAACACTGAGCCTGCTAACCGGCGAATCTGCGGCCGAAATCCACGGCCTGTTCGTGGAGGATATCGAACTGCTGTCGCTGGCCGGCCTCCCGCTGGCACGTGAAGTTTGCCGCCTGACCCATGTGCAACGCGATGTGCAGGCCCCGGAGCTCGAACGCCAGTTCAGGATCCAGGCCCGTGCCGCCGAACAGGCGCTGACGGCACTCGCCAGCCGTCGTGGCCTGCCGTGCTCATTCCGGACGGTCCGTGGCGAGCCGGCCACCCTGCTGCGGGAAACACTGGAGGCCATGGACCTGATGCTGCTCGGTGCCGCCCGCCAGGCCCTGTCGCTTGCCGAATCCCGTCCGTTAGCGGGCCGGAGTGGCGACCTCGGCCGGCCGGTGGTCGTGGTATTCGATGGCTCGGAGACCGCTCAGCGCGCCCTCGGGGTGGCCGTGCAACTGGCCCGCGCCGGGGTCCATGCCCTGACCGTACTGCTGGTGGCCAATGACCCGGCGGCGCTGGATGCGCTGCGCACACAGGCGACGGACCGACTGGGCCGACAGCCGGCGGTGTTCAGGGAGGCCGTGGAACCGGACACGGGCGAACTCATCAGGCTGGTGCAATCGAGTCGCGCCCGTAGCCTGGTGATTGGCAGGAACGAGGACCTGCTCACCCCGGACAGCATCGAACGCCTGCGCAATCTGCCCGGTTGCCCGGTGGTACTGGTCAGCTAGCCCAACAGTATCCCGGCGCGACGATCCGGCCGTTATTACAGCGTGTGACCGTAGTGGCCGCGCTGGGCGCCGCTCAGCAGCTGTGCAAACTGGCCGCCATCGATACGGACCAGTTCCTCATGATCGCCGGCCTCGAAGAACACCTCGGGTTCATCGAGCAGGCATTCATCGAGGTAGGTCTCCATTCCCCAGGCGGGCCCCGCGGGTGGAATGGCACCCAGGGCACAGTCCGGGAACAGTTGCGCCAACTCATCCTCCGTTGCCAGATCCACGCCGTGCCCGAACTGCTCGCGCAAGACCGCCAGGTCGACATGTTCAATCGATGGCACAACGACCATCAGGTAGCGGCCCTCCTCCTTCAGGATGACCGCCTTGGCCAGCTGCTGCCCCGGAACATGGGCCAGTTCCGCCGTCTCCATACTGCTACTGGTGTGGGGGTGGGGAATCAGGGCGTATTGCGCCTGCTGCCGGCTGAGAAACTCCCCGAGTGTGACTGAAATCGCCATGTCGTGGCCTCCTCTTTCAATAAGCACTACAGGACTCTTATACTGTAAATATAGACTCTAGTTAGCTGGATTTTCTTGATTTGCATCAACCCGGAAATAAACCCCATGAATTAGACTGTTAACAGGAGTGCAGGCTCGGTAGAGGCTCGATGAACAACTTTCTTGGAAACAGGATCACCCTCTTGCGTCATATGCTGCGCCGTTACCGGCCCGCCGCCCGGACCGGCCAAATGGAAGCGGCTGGCGTTGCGGCCACCATCGATATGGTCATCCAGGGCACGGATGAGCGCATACGTCTGGTCAATGGCTACCGGAACAAACTGACAGGTCCCGTCAGCACTGCGCTCGAGTACGCCGGTTCGATCATCGACCAGATCCCCGCGGCCATCGAGATCAGCAGCAACACCTTTGTCTCCAACCCCTACGTCAATGCCTTCTTCACCAACATCGATGAACTGCAATCGGTCTTCAGTCGCAGCTCCGAGCTGAGAGACTTCATCGATGACTACCACCATCATGATACCAAGGAGATCTATGCGCTGTTGTGCATGCACAAGTCGGAGAAAACCGCGCTGGGCATGGAACTCGCTGGCAACACCCTGAAAAAGGACGTCTGCCAGATTGCCGTCAATTTCTCCGATCACCACGTCTATGCACCCGCACCGACAGAGTACGAAACACGTCAGGGACTGAAAAACTGTCTGCTCGAAGGCTTGATCACAAAGGCCCTCGACCGGGTGGTGCAACTGCGGCTGTCACGACGGCAACTCGAAGACCAGCAGCGCATCCTGCAGGCAAGGCTACGGTCCCGGCAAACGAACCACTGGGACAGCCTGGACAGCGAGAAGACGCGCAAACAGCTCGCGCAGATCGAGGAGACCATGAAGGACACACCGCAGGCCTCCCCCCTGGAAATCCTGAACGAGGTCAAAAAGGTTTTCAACCACGCAGAGGAATTCGTCAGGCTGGAGAAGACGTCACTGCAGGTTGACAGGATGGGGATCAAACGCAACGAGGATGCCCCTGAAACAAGCAACCGGCTGGACCTGGTCGAGGTGACCGTCGGCACGGACGCGCCCCGGGTTGTTTCACTGGCGCGGTTTCCCAGGAACGAGGTCCTGCCGCGCATCGATATTCATGAATGGACCCGCAAGCGCATGCGGGTCTAACCGGAAAATAAAGGTGTCAGGAACCTTTTCAGTGAAAAGGTTCCTGACACCTTTATCTCTATTCAGACGCGGCATCCAGCAAGAACGGCAGGTACTCGGTCCAGTCGCTGACCGGGCCGGTATGGGCAAACAGCACAATGCCGTTGCGATCCAGCACGTAGCTGGAGGGGAACACCCGAGCAAGGACCCGGTCCGGGATCTGCTCGCCGCCGGCGGTCACCAGGAAGTCATTCTCCTCGCCACTGGCGCCGGAATCGGCCAGCGGCAGTCCGGCGAAACCCTGTTGCTGCGCCCACTCGCGCGCACTGCTGACCGGTTCGCGCAACTGCAACAGGACCAGGACTACCTCGTCGCCGGCCTTGTCCAGCAGGATGCGGTGCAGGGTATCCAGGGTGGGCAGTTCGCGCAGGCAGGGTGGGCACCATGAACCCCAGAAATGCACCAGCACGACCTTGCCGCGCAGGCTGGCAATCGACTGACGCTGTCCATCTGCGCCGGTGAAGGCAATATCCGGGAACCGTTCCCCCAACTGCGTACCGGTCGCGGCTGCCGCGGCCTGCTCCGCGTTCTTGTAGGGACCCCAGAGTTTCCCCCACTGTTCACGCGAGAACACCAGCGCATCATCCACGGCATAGGGCACACAGCGCTGACTCGTGTGCTGCTGACATGCCTCCACGGCGGCCTGGCGTGCCTCTTCGACGCTGGCCTTGCCTGCAGACCAGGCCCAGGCACCGCCCGGTGCGATGGCGAAGGCACGATGCCTGTCGGCCGCCAGGAAGACCTGCTGATAGGCCGCACGGGCGCGTTCGCCGACGTGCGGGATGGCATCCGGGTCAGCGACGCCGGCGGCACTGACGCCCTGGCCCGCCAGCGACAACAGGAGCGTCAGCAGGATAAAAAAGAGAGCCCGGGTTGACGGGCTCTCAAGTTTCGCCATGTTTACCTGCCTTGTGCCAGGCATTGCTGTTGTTATTCGTCCAAACAAACGCTAGTCGATCTCTTCCCAGCCGGTGATCATCGCCTTGATGTGCGACATCGGTTTGTGACCGGTCGTGGCAAGGTAGATATGGGCGATGAAGAAGATCAGCATCATGAAGGCCGCGATGACGTGGATGGTGGCAATCCACTCCAGGTTCAGCCAGCCCAGGCCCCAGCTCTCCCATGAGGTGTAGAACAGGTACAGAAAGCCGCTGGCCCAGATCAACGGGTTGATCAGCAGCTTCACGAACAGGTAGGCCAGCCGCTGCAGGGGGTTGTGCTTGTGCAGCGTGGTCTGGCGAAACGGATGCTCTGCATGGGTGAAGATACCCGTAAGGTAGTAGCGGAACATGGCCTCGACCTTATCCATGGTAGGGATGTACTGCTTCCACTCACCGGTGGTGAAATGCCAGAAGATGGCGAATACCCACAGGGTGATCAGCGCCCAGGCGGCAATGGTGTGCACCTCCACCGCTGTTTCAAAACCCAGATTGCTGTAGGTCCCGTGGATCTCGAAGCCCGTAATCATCATGGTGATAATGAGCAGGGCCTGGGTCCAGTGCCAGAAGCGTTCGAAACGTTTAAAGATGTAGATTCTTTCCATTGTCTTAACCCTCTCTCTTGGCAAGGATGACACGGATACCACCGTGTATCAGGACGCCTATCAGTGCCAGCAGGGCAATTCCGAAGCCTATCGTATCGATAAGCGGCATCCTGTCGCGTGCCGGCAGGTAGATCCCCTCGATACCGGCCAGGCGACCGCCGTCGGTATGACAGCTTTCACAATCCAGCGCATCTTCCTTCGGCGACACCATGTGGGTGACCGGCCAGCTCATCTCGGTGGATACGAAGCCGAGTTCGCCGCTGTACTCGGAACCGGCGGCCCGCATACCCACTTCCATGGCCTTGTCCCAGTCGTAATTGCCCCAGAAGGCGGCATCGTCCTTGCCTGCCGTGTGCAGCACGGCCAGGGTCTGCAGACCCTTGTCGTACATCTGCTTGCCGCGGAACACACGCACCGGCCAGATGCGGGCATCCGGGTCATTTGCATCGCCCTGGAATTCGTTGATCTTGACGACGCTGTCCTCACTGACCTGGTCACCGAACAGGGTGAATTTCACCTCGCCGTTGAACCACTGGTACTCGGGTACCACGTAACGGTCGTAGGTGAAGTTGCCCTTCTTGCTGTCGTAGACCACCTTGCCTGCGCTGTTCTTGAGCTGTATGCGATGACCCTGCTCGTCGAGCTTGCCGGCCGTGGACCAGTCCCAGCTCATCTTGGTCTGCAGCGTGCTGCGTGCATAGGCGGGGATATGGCAGGTCTGGCAGGCCAGCTTGCGGGTATGGTCGTTGAGCTTCGCCGCCTTGTCGGGATGCGGCGTATTGCCGTGACAGGCCACACAGGTGGTGGGATTGCGCGGATCCAGGCTGCCGGGTACCAGCACGCCCTTCTCGTCTGCCGCGGTCACACCGTAGCGACTGCCGGAGACCTCGTGCTCATCGGTTACATGGCAGCGGGAACAGCTGAAGTTCAGCCCCTCGCTGTCCATGTGCACATCGAGGTAGCGGCCGGGATTCGTCAGTGAACTGTCGAGGTCACCGTGTTTGACCGCATCCCCGCCACCACCGTAGAAATGACAGGTACCGCAGGTCTTGCGGCTGGTTGGCCCGACATTCTGGGCGATCTTTTTCAGGTCGGTCGGCGGCCGGAACCTGCCCGAATGCGGTGGCCACTCCATGGTTTCGTAGTTGGGATGGCCCGACAGCCCGGGCAGCTTCTTGTAGGTCCCGGTGGTGTCGTGGCAGACAATACAGTCGACATTGGCCTCAGAGCTGAAATCAAAGCTGTCATCCGCCCAGCCGTAACCGATATGACAGGCCGAACAGAAGCTGTGATTCGACGTAACCGAGGTACAGAAATTGTTGATGACGTTCTTCTTGCCCAGCTTCTGACCGGTATCCGGATTGGTGTATTCCCAGCTCCAGTGCTTGGTCTTGTGGATCTGCTTGGCGGCCTCCGCGGTTGAAGAGGATTTGGCTTCTTCCGCAGTTGCCGCGGCGACGGGTACCGGCGCCGGTGCGGCCACTCCGGCATCGGGCACGGCCTGCTCGGCTGTGGCCGCCACTTCACCGGCGGCCTTTGTGACAGCGCCTTCAAGGCCCGCTGCTATTTCCTGAACCGCCTCGGCCGCCGGAGTCGCTGTTGCCGCGGCCGGCAGGGAAATTGCCAGGGCCAGGGCGCATGCGATACCCAATACCGGGGCTATCAGTTCGTTTCTTGTAAACATGGCATCTCTCCGCAGGAGTGGTGAGCTGATTATATTCGTTGATTAAGGAAGCAGAACCTTACCTGCCGCAGCGGCCAGGAACCGGCCGCTGCGTTGGTGTGTCAGCTACACTGACGGCCTAGCACCCTGACGTTTCAGGGCCGCCTGCGCCACCACTGCCCGGTTTTACCTTGATCAGCGGCGGTGCAGGCTCGTTCGGATCGAACTTCAGGAACTCGGCCTGGTCCTTGGCGACCTCGACCATGATACTGGCCACCTTCTTGCCGAACAGCTTGCCCATCAGACCTGAATTCATGGTACCGATGTAGGTCTTGCCATCATCCTTCTTGTAGACCGTGATGGTGCACGGCATCAGGATGGACAGGATACGTGCATTGTCGTCGGCGAGCAGTACACCCGAGTAATCGGTGCTGCAGGCCTCAACCAGTAGCACGGGCGGCACATTCCGCCCTGAGTTGGCCACCGCCTTGGACGGGTCCCGCAATCCGGAGAGCGTCCAGCCGCGGTGCTCCATCTTCTGGATGTTGGCCTGAATCCGGGCCGCCGTCTCCTCGATGCCGAACGGACTTTCATGCTCAACCATCATGAAGCTGCCGGCCGTATTGAAACCTACAATCCCCAGCAGGGCGATACCTGCAATAAATCCAATAATTACTTTCAACATGGCGAATCCTCCGTAATAAGCGCCTGGAGGGGCCAAATGGCCATACTCCGACGTTAGCTTATTATAACATTAT
>CAMYJZ010000043.1 GCA_947258845.1 uncultured Ectothiorhodospiraceae bacterium
TTTCGTGCGCCAGGCCGAAGTGCCCGATATTCTCCGGGTGGTACTCGGCACGCGGCAGCGAACGCAGCAACACGGTGTTGATGAGGTGCTCATCCGGCCGGCCGCTGACGGTGTCCAGCAGGGTCGCGTAATCCTTGGCCGTCGGCCGCAGGCGGCCGCGCAGCGACAGACCAAGCTCGCCCAGGAACTCCTGCAGGGCCTCCACCTTTTCGGAGGCCGGCTGGCCATGCACCCGGAACAGGGTCGGCATCTTGTGGCGGATCAGGAAGCGGGCCGCGGCGACATTGGCGGCGATCATGCACTCCTCGATCAGCTTGTGGGCATCGTTGCGCACCACCGGTACGATGCGCTCGATCTTGCGGTGTTCGCCGAATACGATACGGGTCTCGGTGGTCTCGAAATCGATGGCGCCGCGCTGCTCGCGGGCTGCGCGCAGCACCCCGTAGAGGCGGTACAGCTCCTCCAGATGGGGTAGCAGTTCATGGTATTTCTCACAGGTCTTTTTATCCTGATCGACCAGCATGGCAGCGACCTGCTCGTAGGTCAGGCGCGCGTGCGAGCGCATCACGCCCTCGATGAAATTGGAGCGCGTGATCTTGCCCTGCTTGTTGATATGCATTTCGCAGACCATGCACAGGCGATCGACCTCCGGGTTGAGCGAGCACAGCCCGTTGGACAGCACCTCGGGCAGCATCGGGATCACCCGCTCGGGGAAATACACGGAATTGCCGCGCTCCTCGGCCTCGCTGTCCAGCGCGGTCCCGGGACTCACGTAGTGCGAGACGTCGGCGATGGCTACGTAGAGTCGCCAGCCGCCGAACTTGCGCTCGCAGTAGACGGCGTCATCGAAGTCGCGCGCATCCTTGCCGTCGATGGTGACCAGGGGAAGATCACGCAGGTCGGTGCGGCCCTGCTTGGCCTTCTCGGGCACCTTTTTGCCGTATTTGGCGATCTCCTTGTCGACGGCCTCCGGCCATGCCTGGGGCAGGTCATGGCTGCGGATGGCGATATCGATCTCCATCCCGGGCGCCATGTGCTCACCCAGCACCTCGACCACGTGGCCCACCGGGATGGCGTGCTTGCCGGGCTGCTCGACGATCTCCACCGTCACGATCTGGCCGTGGGATGCGCCGCCGGTGTGCTTGTCGGGCACGCCGATGTCATGGGTGATGCGCTTGTTGTCGGGCACCACGGTATTGATGCCGCTGTCCCGGTAGAAGCGCCCCACCACGTGATGAGTATTGCGCTCCAGGACCTCGACGATGGTGCCCTCCAGGCGCCCGCGCCGGTCCTTACCCGTAATCCGGACCATCACCCGGTCATCATGAAACACGGCGCGCATCTGCCGGGCCGACAGGTAGACGTCGTCGCTCTTCTCGACTTTCCCGTCCGGGACCAGGAACCCGAAGCCGTCGGGGTGGGCAATGATCCGGCCCGGCACCAGGTCGAACTGCTCGGCCCGGGCATAGCAGCCGCGCCGGTTGCGCACCAGCTGGCCGTCCCGGATCATGGCATTCAGGCGCCGGCGCAGGGCCTCGATGCCCTCTTCCGTGTCGATACCGAGGATTTCGGCCAGGTCCTCGCGGTTGACCGGCCGGTCGGCGGCGTCGATGAGTTCGAGAAGGTATTCCCGGCTGGCGATGGGCGCTTCGTAGCGTTGAGCCTCGCGCTGGGCGTGGGGGTCATGCCGACGCTGGCCGGTGCCTTTGCGTTTTCTGCTTTTCTTCATATGATCAGGGTGTTCTGTCCGTGTGGAAGGCGTAGTTTGCGGGTGGGGAGGGCAAATTGACAAGCTATATATCAGCGGGTAGAGTTCGCGCTCCCGGGATTTTCACAAATTCCGATCGGAAACAGCACGGCCGAGGTGGCGGAATTGGTAGACGCGCTAGCTTCAGGTGCTAGTGGGGGTAACCCCGTGGAGGTTCAAGTCCTCTCCTCGGCACCATTCTCCTGAAACCTCGCCACTGAAAAACCTCACAGCGTGCGATCCCTACCGGTACAGGAAGAGCCGTCCCCCGACTCGCCCTCAGGGTTCAACTGCGCATCCCATTCCCACAAGGCTGCACGCGCCCGGGACAGAAAGGGATCATCGCTATCGGCCAGGTGGATATAGCTGCGCATGGCACCCCGCGCCCCTGCCAGGTCGCACAGCGATTCGAGACTCACGGCAAGGCCCCAGTAGGCATTGACCTGGTTGCTGCGCAACTCGATCGCACTCAGGAAAAAATCGCGTGCCGCCGCATACCGCTGATTCCCCAGCAGGGCATATCCCATATTGACATGCGCCTCCGGTAGCAATGGCTCGATCTCCAGTACCGCGTGCAACGCCGTCACCGCATAATCATAGCGCCTGGCATGCAGCATCATCACTGCCTGCCGGAAGCGCGCCGCGACCTCGTCCTGCGGCCCGGCCTGCCCGCGCATGGGCAGGCCATGGTCTTCTTCCTCGAGCGGCTGCGGCAGGCGGCTTGCCTCTTGTGTACCACCGCGGTTGCCACCCGAAAGCGAGTCGATCAGCAGACCGACGCCGGCGATGACGCCGAGTACGACGACCAGAACGGCCAGGCGGTTGGTACGGCGCCTGTTCACAGGATACCCTTGTGCGGTCCCAGGCTGCTGAAGGGCACGCCGAAAAAGGTCAGGAAGGCAAGACAGAAAACCCCGAGGACCATCAGCCAGCCGCTCCACAGCGGGATCTGCCATGTGAGTCGGGCATGCAGGCTCAGGCCCAGGGCCAGCCAGGTGACAAAGGCCCAGGTCTCCAGCGGGTCCCATGCCCAGAAACGGCCCCAGGCATCCTGCGCCCAGACCGCTCCCGCGATCAGCATCAGGCTGTGAAAGATGAACGCCACCGACATGAGCCGCCAGACCGGGACATCGAGCACCTCATCGGCGGGGAGCGAACCCAGCAGTCGCCCGAATCCCGGCAGCCTGCGCAACAGCAGTACGCCGGCGATACCCACCGCCGCCAGGCATAGGCCCAGGAACACCTTGCCCACACCGACATGCACCCAGAGCCAGATGCTGAGATAGGTCGCCGGCAACTGCCCTGCCTCCGGGGACACCGCTCGCAGCCAGAATGACAGCAGCAACAGCAGGGGCAACACCACGAGCGCCCCCGGGCGGGCCAGGGGATAGCGCCAGTACACCAGCAGGTAAATCAGGCCCAGGCTGAACAGATTGCTGAGCAACACCTCGAACAGCGTCAGAAACGGCCCGTAACCGGTTCGCATCCAGCGCAGGGCGATCGCCGTTGCCAGCAATACGACCGCGACCAGCAGGCTCGCCAGCATGAACGACGCATGGCTGCGGCCACGCCAGGCCGAGTGCCAGGATGACAGGGTCGCGACCCCGTAGGCCGTTACACCGGCCATCAGCCAGGGCAGTTCAGTGTCGAGCGGAAGGGATAGCATCACCCATCTCCGTCGGGCTCCCGGCAGGCGAAACCGCGGTCGCGCCTGACCTGAACTTGACACTGAAATACCAGCCCAGCGCCAGCACCCCGATGACGGCCGCCGTGAACAGCCAGGGCAGGAAGGGGTTGTAGTAGATCTCGTAACCCATCCACAGGCGCAGCCCCTCGAAGTGCAGGCTGCCGCCCGCCAGCTGCACTGCCTCGCCGGGAAGCAGGGTATGACCGGCACCACCCGCGTTGACCAGCAGCACGGCCTGCGGGTCCCGGCTGCCCAGGACCCAGGAGCGGTCGACAGGCACCGGCGCGTCCAGCCTCAACTCGAGCGCCAGGGGCTCCCCTGACGGCGCTGTCCAGCGATTGACCTGCTTCCAGTCATAGCGGGGATAGGACGGGAAGTGCAACGCACCGCCGTGCACCACGCCGTCTTCTCCAGTCCAGCTGAGGATGGCGGCATAGCCCTTGTTGGAGGTCGTGTACAGGCGGTACCCCGCCAGCTTCAGGGCCCGCGTGTCACCCACCTCCTGGGCGCCACCCAGTCCCTGCCCGGCCATCGGCAGGATGGCGCTGCGCGTCTGCCCGCGGCGCAGTCCCGCGGCATATTCGACCTGGATCGGCCCCTGCACGAAGGCGAGGGTTTCCAGCTGCTCCCGGGAATGCCAGGGCCCCTGGCGGATCACCGCGACATCACCCGCCGCGAAGGCCCGGCCCTCGGTCAGCTCCACCCGTCCCTCCAGGAGCATCAATTGACTCGCGGCTGCCAGCACGGCAATCACCAGCAGGCACAGGTGGAAACCCAGCAGGCCCGGGTGATGGCTCAGGCGCGGATTCACCAGCAGCGCCGCCAGCAGGTTGAAGGCCAGCAGCAGCAGGGGCAGCACCAGCCAGGCCGAGGACGCAGCAGCATCCAGGTAACTGACCAGGACACCGGCGACCAGCAGCAGCATGCCGGCCAGTGTCAGCCTGAGGGATGAGAGGGGCTTGATGATATTCATGGCGGGTTCTCGCAGACCTCCCGCATCCATTCCTTGCCCGTGAGGGTGTTATTGCCCGCTAGGCTCGCCCCGGCGGAGCCGCAATTGCTGTCTTCCCAGTTACCGCTGGTCGCGAAGGTCCGTACCTTGAGCTTGGCATTGTAATAATAGGGTTCCTGGTTGTAGGCATCGGTATTGGCACCGATGGCGATCTCGGTACCGGCCGGCAGGCCCGCCTCCGCACCGACATCGTTCAGGTTCACCAGCAGGGCCTTGTTCTTCCAGCCATGCGGGACGGCCACGTGACACCACATGCACTGCAGGTTCCTGCCGAGTCGCTTGGCATGGAAGGCATGCAGGTTGGTGTCCCTGTTAGGACCGCCGAAACCGCTTTCGAAACCCTCGCGATCGCCCTCGTTCGCCTCGGTCGCATAGTTGGTGTGGTTGTGACACTTGAAACACAGGCCATTGCCGTCCGACCCGGTGGTACTGTCCCACGCCCCCTTGAGGATGAAGTCATTGCCCGAGCCGTGCGGCCCCCAGGGCTGGTTTCCACCCGGCTCGGCCGTACCGGGCGCCGTGTTGCTGCCATGGCAGTCCGAGCAGTACATGGTCTGGCTGCCGATGCCGGGCCCATCCCAGGGCGACAGGAACAGGTTGGTGGATGCACTCATGTTGCGGACCGCCGCCGTGCGTCCCGTGTCGTCGATGACAGGATGCCAGGAACGGTGATTGTTGGTCGTGTAGCCGGTTCCCGCACCGGAATCGGTGGTCGTCACCTCGCCCTTGTGAAACAGCGGCGCCTGGAATTCCATGGCCTGGTTCGTGTACTGGGTGAGGCCGTTGGTGCCCGGGGGCGTGCCGCCCCCTGCGGTACCCAGGTTGGGACGGGTGCCGGTGGGAAAGGCATTGTTATCCGCGTAGCCGTAATCCGAGTGGCACTTGAGGCAGATCTGGTATTCACGAGTCACCCAGCCGCTGTTGACGTCGCTGCTGGCCCCGCTGCCGCCGTCACCCTGCTTCACCAGGTAGGTCGAGGGCAGGGACGGAAAATCCGCGCTGCCGTACAGCGGCTCCACGCCCCAGCTGCCGCGCAATGCACCGGAAGCGATATTGGAGTGACCCGCGGCATGCGCGTGGGTTGCCTGAACGGAACCCGTTTCGTTGAACAGGGCATTTTTCGTTACCCGGTGCGGGTTGTGACAGTCGGTGCACTCCGCGTGCCGGTTGTTGAGGTTGTCCTTTCCCAGCAGCAACCGGGTTTCGCTGAAGTCGGCATCGCTAATGTCGTGCACTTCGTCGCCCGCCGGCTGGTCGGCGCTGGTCAGCGGCATATGGCGCGGCAGGCTGAAGTCCGTGGCGATATCCCTGATGTCGCCGCCGGCATTGGCGACCGCCGGCGTGGCGGAATGGCATTGAAAGCAGGTTTCCTCGATCGCCGGGTTGCCCCCGCTCTTCGGTATCGCCTGGCTGTCGGTACCCTCGCGCAACAGGCGGCGGGAACCGTGCACCGAGTGCGTGTCGTGGCAATTGAGGCAGGCCGCCTGCCACACCGGGAGACCTGCGGGAAATTCCCGCAGTGCCGCAGCCGTCGGGGTGTAGGTTTCATTGGCAACGGCCGGGGCTGCGTGCGCGGAACTCTCCCAGCCGTCCTTCTCGTGACAGGCCAGGCACACGATGTCGGCGGCGGGGTTGAACGTGGCACCGAGCGGCGCGACCTCCTGGAAGCGGTTGTGACGGAGAAACTTGATCACCCGGGCCGGGTCCGTGTCGCGGATATGCGGATCATGGCAGCTGGCGCACTGGACCTGGGCCGCGCCACCCGCACCGGTCGCCTCCAGCGGCACCGACGGGCGGATACCCGGCCCGCGCACCCCGATATGTGCCGCCGCAACCGGGTCCACCAGCTCGGTATCGACTCCCGCGAGCGTCGCATCATAGGTCAGTGAGATGGGATGATCGTTGCGCAGATCGACACCCAGGTCGCGGGTAAAGCCGGTGGCAGTGCCTTCCCCCGGCGCCATGCTGCCATCGGCCGCGACACCGATCATCGGGATACTGACATCCTGCTGCCCGCCCAGGACATTCACCGTACCGATCGCCAGGGTCCCGTCGTGGCAGGAAAGACACAGCTTGGAACTGCCGCCGGGCTGGTCCAGCTGCCCCATGATGTCCTCGGCATCCAGCGATGACGAGGTGTAGACGGTGTAGGTCTGGTTGGACAGCGTGCGGTTCCACAGCGGTGAACCCGGGAAGTTGGTGGCGCCATGCGGGGTATGACAGAACACGCAGACCTCGTCCTCGGCGCTGGCCTTGACCGTACCCGGCCCGCTGGCTGAAAGATTGTGCCGGGTACTGGCGACGTCGGAAACCCGCTCTGCCCAGCCGGCCAGGGAAACCAGCAGCAGAGCACCCGCCAAAACCGCACCTTGCCGGAGTGTCATCCGTCAACTCCCCAGGTACTGGAACAGCACAACCCGGCCGTTGTACATGTCCGCGACATAAATGCGTCCCTGCCTGTCCGTCCAGGCACCGGCCGGCAGGTAGAACTGGCCGATCGCCGAACCGCTCCCGCCGATCGGCAGCAGAAACCGGGCCTCGCGGTCAAAAATCAGCAGATGATCGTAATACGATTCGACCACATAGACATTGCCATCCTCATCAACGGCCACTCCCTTGGGCCGGGTAAGGTTGCCCACATACAGACCGCGCTTGCCGATCTGCTCGACCGGATCGCCGTCCAGGCCGAGAATCTGTACCCGGGCATTCAGGGTGTCCGTAACATAGAGCCTGTCCCCGGCAAGGGCGATATGGGTCGGCGCATTGAATTCACCGGGCGCCTTGCCACGCAGGCCGATACGGTCGACGAGCAGGCCGTTGTCGTCAAACACCTTGATATCATGCTCGCCGGTATCCACGCAGAATATCCTGCCGGAGACCGGATCGCGCACCAGGCCGGTGGGGCGTTTGAGGACTTTATCTCCGAAACTGCCCAGCGGCAGTCCCTGCGCATCGAGGCGGACTATCCGCTGCAGGGTGGCATCGGCCACCAGGATTTCGCCCCCGCTCCCGGCCGTGATCCCGATGGGATCCAAGAATCCCGCCCCGGCATCGGCCCGGTTCCAGATCAGGAGGCGGGCATTCGGCACATCAAAAACGAACACGGCCTGGCGGCCGACGTCCGTTACCAGGACCCGTCCCGTTGCATCCACCATACCGCTCTGCGGCCGGATCAGCACCCGCGGCTGGCGCCGCTGTCCATCCGCCAGACCGGCGACCCAGCGCAGCAGCTTTTCCCCGAACGCAGGCGACGAATCACTGACCGGAGCAAAATTCTGTTCGCCGGTGAGTTGCCCGGCATAGCGGTAGCGGGGAATCTCGGGCAAACCGGGCCACAACCTGTCTTGGGTCCCGGTCGCGGTGAAAGGACTGTAGCGCATTTCTGTCGGCACCTGGGCGCAGGCACACAACAGGAGCGTCAGGCAGCACAGTGTGGCAGTGTGCGATTTCAGGGGCATGGCGGAACGATTCTCAGAATATCAACGCTGGCACCGGCCGGGTCCGCCACATACAACAGGCCATCATTTTCCCAGAGATCGGTGATCTCCCTGAAGCCCAGGCCCTCCGGGTCAGCCGACGCCCCGACCACGGCTTCCAGCTGACCACCCCTGAATACCCGGATGGTGCTGTCGCCGCTGTCGGCAATATAGATCCGGTTGTGGCTGTCTGCCGTAATCGCACCCGGCATTTTCAGTTCCTCTTCCCCGAAGGTATAACGGAAGTTACCGTCGCCCCCCAGCGCGAATACCCGCCGTGCAAGGCGATCCACAACATACAGCTGATCGGGGAGCATGGCCATGGCGGCGATGCTCTCAAACCGTGTTCCCTCAGCGACATTGGCCCCGATCACACGCAGCACAGTTCCATTGCGATCAAACACCAGGATGCGGGCACCCAGCTGGTCGGCGACAAGCACCTCCGCCCGGCCGTCATCGACGAGCGCGGCAACAGGCTGTGACAGCTCGGTGGCATTGCGGAAGCCCTGGTCCGGATTGCCATCGAGATCATACCGGGTTACCGAACCCGCCCGGGGATCCACCAGGTAAACCGACAAGGAGCGGTCAATGTAGAGGCGGACGTCTGCATTCATGTCGGGAACACGGGCAAACACCCGAACCGTCTGGGAACCGCGGTTGAACCTCAGTATGGCCTGCTGACCGACATCGGCGATGTACAGATCATTCCCCTGCGCGACAACGGCAACGGGCGATGTCAGCCTGATACGTCGTCTTTCCCCTGTATTCGAGGCCAGCTCCGGTGATCTGACCAGCAGGTCACCGCTGATCCTGCCCCACTTGGCCAGCGGCCTGCTTTCACTGCCCGGCGCGCATTCCTCGGCACGACGAACCGGCTCATCCTGCCCGAAACCCACCAGGCCGGCAGTCGTCGCGCAACCGGCCTGAGACAGGGAGAGCACCATAACGACCAGACAAATAGCCCTGTTTGAATACATCATCATAAGCGGTTCTCACCAATTCCCGGGGCCCAGCGTTTCGTGACCGCCGCGTATACCGGCAGCGGTACCGGGCAGCGCCGAGTGGCACAGGTCACAATTCTCGGTTGACCAGGCGATCTCGCCGTCATGACAGGCACCGCAAAACTGGCCGTCGGTAATATCCTGCATGGTGACCAGGTTGGCCCCGGCCCGCATCTCGAAACCGAGTTCACTATGACAGACACGGCACTGGTAGCGCACCCGGTGAAACCAGTGGGGAAAGATGACCGGCCTGACACCGGCCTTGTCGGATTCACGGTTGAGTACCACATCGGCATACTCGGCGAGTCCTGGCCCGTAAGGCACCAGCACCGATATTAACAGCGACATCATGGCGATGTATGGAGCCCGCATCACGTACCAATCACCCAGGGCGATACCTCACCCCTTGTCAGGGCACTCCCGCCTGTACGCTGGCTTCATCTTCCCATGGGACCGAGTGGCAGCGATTGCACTCTGTCAGCGGAAAGGCGACCGCACCATGGCAGACACCGCAATATTCTCCCTCCAGGATCTTCCCCATGGTTATCGGGGTCGCGCCTGCCTGGGATTTGAACAGCTTCTCGTGGCAGTTCTCGCAATCGAGCCACTGGGTATGCGGCTTATGGGGGAAGCGTACGCGGGGGATGCTGCCGGTTTTATTCATCAGTATGTCCGAGTCCAGAATCTCGACCTGCTTGTCGCCATGCAGTTCACTGCGCGGCCGGATATAGCCGTTCTCCAGGGCCCTTATCCAGTCCACCTCGTTACCCGCATTGTCAGCCGGGAGCCGGCTCAGCGCATCCCCCGGATTCTGCAACAGGCCCAGGGCGGGGTTGTCCGGATCGTGCAACTGGTCAATCTTGAGCGGTAGCCAGTCACCGGCCAGCACGGGCAACAGGAAAACAGTGCATACCAGCCACAAGGTATACCGCGTCCAGGCTGTCAATCTCTTGTACATAATCTGCTCAGCCCGGGATGTAGATCCCGGCACTCCTGATGGCCTGGACGATTTCCCGGGTCGATTTCTCCAGTGTCCGGATGGCGGAATCATATTCACCCCGCCCGGCCTGCTGTTCGGCCTTTGATCGCAGGCTGCCGGCCTCCTGCATGTGCCCGCTTACCATGTTCTCAACGCGCCCGCTGGCCGCGATCTTGTCAGCGAGGAGGACGTTCACCAGCATACGATGGGTGTCGTTGCGGTCTATCTCGTAGCGATATTCCTCTTCGGGGCTGGCAAAATCCAGCGACCTGACCAGGGTATCGCCGCCACGCAGATGCTCGATTGCCACCTTGGCCGCCACGTAGGCATCATCCAGTACACTGCGCCCTTCTGTTACACGCCCGGCCTGTTTGAGCGCATCCGCCTGGTCTATTTTCCTGTGGACCAGCGAGTAGAGCTCCGATTCTTCCGTCGACCCCATTCCCTTTTCCTTCCTGATGCGTTCATAGGCATCACAGAGTGCATTCAGGCTCTCCAGTCTGGCGCCGTAATCGCGATATTCCTTGTCAACCAGGCTGCTGTCCTTCTCGACCATCCGCACCGCATCGAACATGATCTGTGTTGCCTGCTTGAGCAGTGGATCCACCTGTGACTGGTCGCCGGTATTGAACGCGGTGCGCGCCTTTTCAAACAGGGAGCGCGCCTCTTCATGACGCGCTATGGCTGCCGGATTATCGCTGGCCACGATCTGGCGTGCTGCAGAGGATCTTTCCACGAGCCTCTCTACGGAAAGAATACGATCCTCGCTGGCCTGTCCGGCATCGGCCAGCAGCACCGACAGGAACATCAGCATACCGGCAGTGATATTCATGCAAGAAAACTGTTTCAAGTGTTTCATAAAATCCACCTTCCTGTTAAACCGGTCCGGACCACTAGAAAGCCAGCCCCGACATCCTCAGGGTCCGCGCCAGTTGCCGGGTGCTTTCCTCGAGCCTGCTGATCGCCTGTGCATAATCGCCCTGTTTCGCAAGTTCTTCCGCATCTACGCGCACCTCCCTGTTGCGCTCGACTGCGGCACGAAAATGCCGGATTGCCGATCCTTCATGCTTCATTTCCATCATGCCGATCAAAAGCTCGTAACTCCTGTTACGTTGCATCTCGTAATCGAATTCATCACCAGGGCTGTCGAATTTAAGCTCGTGCAGCAGGGTCTCCTTGTCCCGCGCCATACTCAATGCATGCTCGACAATTGCGGCTGCCTCATGGAGGATCCTGTTGGCCGACTGATGGTCGCCTTCGCTGGCATGTTGTTCAGCCGAGGCCACCATGCCTGCTATCTTTTTCCGGTCAATCAGGCTGGACAGGTCCGGATCACGCTTCTCGTCCTGGATGCGTTCAAAAGCCTCGGAGAAGCTCACCACGCGTTCGCGCAACTGCTGGTAATGCTGCTTATTCATGATTTCCTGTTGCCGCTCGTCTTTGACCAGACGCGATGCCGATGAAACCGATGCAAGCGCCCTGTTCAACAGACTGTTCGCCTTGTCAAGGTATCCCCTGTCGAACAGCTCAGCCGCCTCCTCAAGGTCGGCACCGGCCTGGGCAAGCAGTTGTTTCGCATCGTGGCTGGCACCACCGATGATTCGCCGGGCAATCGGCGAGTCTGTGACGAGGCGCTTTACCAGTAACAACTTCTTGCTCGCTTTTTGACGCAACGACTCAAGTTGCATGTCAGGCGCCGGGCCAGACACCCCCACGGGTTCTGATGGATCCGCAAGGCACGGTTTGCATAAGACCATTGCCATGACCACAATCGCAGGGAGGCCCTGACCGCTCATTGAGCGCGCCTCCACGACTATTGTGTTACCTCTTTTTGAGCAGACGCCTTCTTGTCCATCGATGCGGTCGTCTGCTTGACCTGGGAATGACAACGTCGACACTCGGAGACCGGGAATGCCACCTTGCCGTGGCAGACACCGCATTGCTCGCCGAGCAGGATCGACGCCATACTGATGTTGTTGGCGCCCTTCTGCGGAATGAATATAGCCGGGTGGCAGTTGGAACAATCCAGCCACTCGGTATGCTGCTTGTGCGGGTATACGACATTGGGCATCGAGCCCTTCACCTCGCGCACGATATTCAGATCCATAATAACCGGCTCTGCAGCCGGATCGTCACGGTCGTATCGCGGTGCGATATCACCACCTTCCAGTGCCTTCACCCAGTCGACATAATTCCCCGACTTGCCCTTGGGCAGTGCGCCGAATGACTGCCTGGGTTTCTGCAGTGAGCTGACGCCGGCGCTTTCCGGATCATGGATCCCGTCCTGCGCGGGTGACGGATTGCGCTCCGAAGGCGGCTTCATGAGACGGTTGAAGGCGTTGGGATCTGCATACAAGGCGTTATCAGGAATGATAACACTCGCCACGACAAGCATGATCAGCATAGAGCCATAGAGAAGGAAATGGGTATATATTATCTTCATAATCTACTCCCGCTCATTTCACGCGATTGATTCCGGCAGGTGTAGTCAGTTTTTGCAGTGTACTTTCATGTACCTGGGTGGCCGTCCCTGTCTTGCCGGAATGACATAGATCGCAATTCTCCACGGACCATGCCACGTCGCCGTTATGACAGGCACCACAGTATTCCCCATCAATGATCTTGAGCATATCGATATCATTCCCGCCCGCCTCGAACTTGAACCCCAGATCGGCGTGGCAGACCTTGCAGCGGAAGCGAATCCGATGAAACCAGTGTGGGAAGACGACCGGCCGCATACCCGACTCATCCGAATAATTATTGATCACCACATCGCCATACTCGGCCTGCAGTTCAGGCAATGAGATCAGCCCCAGCGTCAATACTAGCAGGGCCGTGATCAGTATCCTGGTGGCTCCATAGTGTTTTTTCTGTCTCATAACCCGCATTCCCCTGGGAGTTTCTTCATAAAAAGGTCAGTTATCACCAAACAGGCGTCGAACCTGGAGCAGGAAAATCGCCTGCCCGTTGTCCCTGATATCAGCCAGTCGTCCGATGGCGCGAACCTGGAGGCGTCCAATGGTGTACTCAAGCCGGTTATCCCAGCGCTTGTCATCACGTCCGTCATCGAGATCAGGATTATCGAACAGCGGGAGGTATGAATCACTGACGAAGCGCAGAGTGGAACGGAATGTCAGGCGCGGCACACCGAAGACCTGGCTGTTGAAATAGCTGATATCGACCATGGCCGTTGGCCTCCAGTCGCCGTTAGTTGAACCGGTATCTGCCGTAATCGAAGGTTTGTAATCGCGCGTCGCCTGTATGGTGGCGTTTCCCGATAGCGTGGCCGTATTCGACAGACGCTGATCAAGCGAGGCCTGGAGATTTACCAGCTGGAATTCGCCCTCGAACTCGTCCGCACGCTCACCGCCTGCATAACTGCGCGAGTCACTGGCCGAGAGCCTGATCAGGCTGGAGCGCACCAGTCCTCGTCGGTTCCATGAGAGCGACAGGTTGGTGAGTAAGGTCTGCGCCGAAAAATCCTCCGAATCGAACAGGTAGCCGGCACTCTGCGATCCGCTGAATCGGATCCATGAAGTATCCGATCTAATCAGGCTTTTCCCCAGGGAATAGCCAATCTGGGCGCCGGCTGACTGAATGGCACCATCCACATTGGTATTATTACGAAAATCGCCCTGGCCGAACCAGCTCGCATCCAGACCGGCCAGCTTGTATTCATCCGATGTATAGGCTGCACTTGCAGCCTGGAAGCTTGAAACCTGCTGTTGATCTTCGGTTTCCGTGGCACTGACACCGGCACTGCCACTCAACAGCCAGCGGTCACTGAGTTCGTAGGTAGCACCAAGCGTGGAGGTGGCTGATTCAGCGCTGGATTCGGCGCCATCCGACTCGTTATTACGCCCGAGCGCACGAAAGGTGGCATTGAGCCGCAGCGGTCGCCGGGTCGGTGGGCGCCAGAAGGCCACGCTGTTCAGCTGCAGGATACTCGTCTTCAGATCCGCATCATTTCTGACCTGGTCGGTGACGTTATAGGTCAGCATATCCTCTGCCGAGAAGGCCGCGCCCGGCGTGTAGCTGTGCCGCAGGGTCGAGAAAAAGGTATCCGTACTGTCCTGCCTGTCCAGACGATCGACCAGGTTCAGGCTGCTGTCGAAGTTGATATTGTGCGCGCCAAACGCGGTCGTGTAACCGGCCTGGAACTGATCTATCCTGTCCCTTTGGATATCTTCAGCGCCATCCGTACCCAGGGTGTCATTGCTGATATCAGTGTGCTCATAGCGAAACCTGTAACCCGACCCTGACTCGGTCGTATAGCGCTGAAGCATACCGTAACGCGTCCGCTCGAGATCGAGGCCGGCCAGGTCGGTATCGGTACGGCTGTCCGCATGCTCACCATAGATCTCAAAGGGAAAACGGCTGCGCGGGAACAGGCGCAGCCGTGCTTCACCAAACAGGGACTCACCGGTGGAGTCGCCACTATCACGCTCAGAATCCCGGAACTGGAGGCCAAGCCCGCCTTCCACGACCGCCAGCCATGGCTGGTAGATATAGCTCAGAGCGTTCAGCTTGAGGAGGCCCGCATGTTCCTGCAGATTGTCTCCCTCGTCGAATTGCTCGAAGCGGTAGTCATAGCCCCATTCACCCCAGAGTTTTACCGGCGGCAGGCCTAGATCAGCTTGTGTTTCGGAACAGAGCATGACAAGAACCATCGCGGCACCACATACCAGTTGGCAGGTACGCCGGTGTTTTTTCTGGATCGCTGGTGAGTGCACAGTTCACTTTATCTGCCTGTCCTGGTGGGTGATGCGAACATAGTGATAAACCGCAACATCCCTGGACAGTAAGGTGCGCAGGCACTCACCTGGGCGCCAGATTGAGCGCCGTATCAAATACCTTGACCGGCGCATCATCCCATAGCTGGCGCTTCAACCCGGTCCAGGCGCGGTCGCCTGCCTCCCGCGTCCAGAGCGCGCGCGCCCGCCCTTCGACATCTGCAAAGGCACGCAGGTGTGCCGTGGTCCGGTCATCAAGACGCAGAATGGCGACACCTTCAAGCAGGCGGACAGGTTCGGAAACCTGGCCTACTTCCAGACCGTTCACCACTTCCTGTGCAGCCGGGCTCAGCATGCCTTGATGCAGATAGCCCATGTCGCCGCCGTTCTTCGCCGAGGCATCCCCCGAGTGCAGTTGGGCCAGTTCTGCGAACTCAGCCCCTTCATTCAGCCGCTTTAACAGCTTGACACCCTCCTCCATGGCCGCATCCCAGACGCTGCGCGGTGAAGATGGATCGACGGTGAGCAGTATCAGCGAAACCCGGTTTCTCGCCGGCTCGGTGAACTTGTCCGGATTGGCCTCGTAGTAAGCGACCAATGTATCGCGTCCTGGCGGGACGACCTGGCGCGTCGTTGTTTCCAGCTGGGCCAGCAGGCTGTCCTCCTCCAGGCGCTGTGTCAGGGCAGGCAGAAGGGTGGCTTTCTGCTCCTGCCAGCGCGAACTGCCGGCATAGCGTTTTTCATACTGGTCCAGTCTGGACTGTATGCCTTTTTCATCTGGCGCGAGACCACGATGTCGTGCCTCCTGCAATAACAGGGCACGGTCGATCATTTCCCGGGCGACATCCTCTTCCAGCGCGTTTACCTCTTCCTCCGGTGGCTTGCCGTGATAGAAGCGACTACGCTTGGCGCGATAAAGCGCCGAATCGTAGTCCTGACGGGTGATTTCAGATGCACCGACGGTGGCGAAGATCGCCTGTGTCGAGGCGTCCGGTGTGGCCGTGGAATCCGCTGCATGTACCGTCAAGGTAATCGCTGCTGTCAACACAGGGGCCAGGACCAGGGTCGTTCGGATCGTCATCATTTTGTATCTGTCCTTCCTATCGGTTTGACTGTTCCGGCATCCGGTATCACATCTCAATTCAGCTGACTGACACCCATGATGCAGTGAGCAGTACTAAAAAACTGGCCCGGACAAGCTGCATTCCTGTCCGGGCCAAGCGGGGTGCCTGTATCCACAGGCGCGGAATCGGGTTATCCCTGGCTACTTGACATGGCAGGTGGTGCAGATCTGGCTTGCCGTGTTGTCGATTCGCAGGAACGCGACCGATGTGGCACTTGCCGTCGCATCATTATGTGGATCGTGACAACTGCCGCATTCGACGAAGGGCTGCACCGTGGTGAGGTCGTCCCGCGCGTAGAGGATCATATCGGTCTTCTCGCGCTGGAGTGCCGTACCACCCGGACTGTCAACCCACCAGATCGGATTGGTATTGACGGTTGCTTTAACGGGCGCCACGAAATCCGGGTCACCCAGGG
>CAMYJZ010000044.1 GCA_947258845.1 uncultured Ectothiorhodospiraceae bacterium
CAGCAGCTGCTGCAGGGCCTGGGTGACCATCGGGCCACGCCAGATCATCGGGGTCTCTTCGTCGACCAGGAAACCGATGGACATGGCCTGCAGGTGATAGCTGATCATGGGCTCCAGGCTCTTGCCGTCCTTCGATTCAGGCTTGCCGTGCACGCCCAGCATGCGCGGCTGGCTGGGACCGTAGATATCGGCATCGAGGACGCCGACGCTGGCGCCTTCCGCGGACAGGGCCAGGGCCAGGTTGACCGCCGTGGTGGACTTGCCCACGCCACCCTTGCCGGAGGCAACGGCGATGATGTTCTTGATGTTGTCGATGTGTTTGACGCCCTTCTGAACGGCGTGCGCGGCGATCTTGCTGGAGACATTGACGGTTGCGTTGCCGATACCGTCGATGGATTCGACCAGCTCCTTCAGCGTGCCCGCCAGCTGATCCAGGTAGCCGGCCGCGGGAAACCCGAGAACCACCTCGATCGAGGCGCTTCCCCCGTCAACGCTGATGTTCTTCACGCACTTGGCAGACACCAGATCCCGCTCGAGGTAGGGATCGATAAAGGATGACAGCTTTTCTTCAATCTGGGATTCGGTTACATCAGCCATGAATTTACTCCTGGGAGGGTGGCGCTGGACCGGGCGACAGCCTCATTGAGGTCTTGTGAAAATTGACCGCGCATTGTACACGAACTCCAGCGTAGCGTCCCACCGCGCCTGGCCTCTGATACCGCACGGGCGGCGGGTCTATGGCATACTTAACCACCTCAATATTCTTACACGTTTCATGGTTTTAACCAGAAAATTAGCCCGATGAGCCAGAAAAAACGTACCCTGCTGGTCACCAGCGCGCTGCCCTACGCCAACGGACCCATACACCTGGGGCATCTGGTGGAATATATCCAGACGGATATCTGGGTACGCTTCCAGAAACTCCGTGGCCACGACTGCGTCTATGTCTGCGCCGATGATGCGCACGGCACACCCATCATGCTGCGGGCGGAGCAGGATGGCATCACGCCGGAGCAGCTGATCGCCGCGGTCGGCGCGGAGCACCAGGCCGACTTCAGTGACTTCCACATCGAGTTCGACAACTACTACAGCACCCACTCACCGGAGAACCGCGAGCTCTCGGAACTGATCTACCGGCGTCACCTGGATGCCGGCCACATCACCAGCCGCACCATCACCCAGGCCTATGACCCGGTAAAGGAGATGTTCCTGCCGGATCGCTTCATCAAGGGCGAGTGCCCGCGTTGCGGTGCAGCAGACCAGCACGGTGACAGCTGCGAGGCCTGCGGCGCCACCTACACGCCCACGGAGCTGAAGAACCCGGTCTCGGTCGTGTCCGGCACCACTCCGGTCGAGCGCGAATCGCTGCATTATTTTTTCAAACTGGCGGATTTCGAGCCGCTGCTGCGCGACTGGACCTCGGGCGACCATGTGCAGGACGAGGTCACCAACAAGCTCAACGAGTGGTTCGAACAGGGACTGCGTGAGTGGGACATCTCCCGGGACGCCCCCTATTTCGGGTTCCGGATCCCGGACACCACGGACAAGTACTTCTATGTCTGGCTGGACGCCCCCATCGGCTACATGGCCAGCTTCAGGAACCTGTGCGAGCGTACCGGCCGCGACTTCGATGCCTACTGGGGCCGCGACAGCGAGGCCGAGCTGTACCATTTCATCGGCAAGGACATTATCTACTTCCATGCCCTGTTCTGGCCCGCGATGCTGGCCGGCGCCGGCATGCGCACACCCACGGCAGTGTTTGCCCACGGCTTCCTGACCGTCGATGGCCAGAAGATGTCCAAATCGCGCGGCACCTTCATCAAGGCACGCACCTATCTCGATCACCTGAATCCCGAATACCTGCGCTATTACTTCGCCGCCAAGCTGGGCAGCGGTATCGACGACCTGGACCTGAATCTCGAGGATTTCGTGCAGCGGGTGAACAGCGACCTGGTAGGCAAGGTCGTCAACATCGCCAGCCGCTGCGCCGGTTTCATCAACAAGCGCTTTGGCGGAGAACTGTCCGCCACCTGCGCCGAGCCGGAACTGTATGCGGAATTCGCCGATGCCGGTACGGCCATCGCCGCGGACTTCGAGGCGCGCGAGTACGGCCATGCCGTCCGCAAGATCATGGCACTGGCCGACCGGGCCAACCAGTACATCGACGCCAACAAGCCCTGGGTACTGGCCAAACAGGCCGGCCAGGAACAGACGGTGCAGGAGGTCTGCAGTGTCGGGCTCAACCTGTTCCGGGTGCTGGCTACCTACCTGGCACCGGTGCTGCCGGCGATGGCACGCGAGGTCGAGAGCTTTCTCAATGTCCCGGTGATGAGCTGGGATGACGTGGCAACCCCGCTGACCGCTCACACCATCAATCCATTCAAACCCCTGCTGACACGCGTAGAACAGGAAAAGGTAGATGCCATGCTGGAAGATTCGAAACACAGTCTCGGAAACACGGACAGCGGTGAACAGCCCGCCAGCGGCCCCCTGCAGGGCGATCCGATTGCGGAGACCATCAGCTTTGACGACTTCGCCAGGCTGGACCTGCGCATTGCGCGCATCGCGAAGGCCGAACACGTCGAGGGTGCCGACAAGCTGCTGCGCCTGACCCTGGACCTCGGCGGCGAGACCCGCAACGTATTTGCCGGTATCAAGTCCGCCTATACACCGGAGTCACTCGAGGGCCGCCTGACGGTCATGGTCGCCAACCTGGCCCCGCGCAAGATGCGCTTCGGGATCTCCGAGGGCATGGTCCTGGCCGCCGGCCCCGGCGGCGAAGACCTGTGGATCCTCCACCCGGACGACGGTGCCCGGCCGGGGATGCGGGTCAAGTAATGTTCGCCTGTTTAAACAAACTTTCACCGCAAAGGCGCAAAGGGCGCAAAGGGCGCAAAGGGCGCAAAGGGCGCAAAGAAATAATATTTCTCACCGCAGAGACGCAGAGGACGCAGAGCAAGAATTCCATAGTAAAAACCCTAACAATTAATACTGTTTTTAGACGGATGTTTTATCTGTTTCATTGTTTATTGGTTTCTCTGCGTCCTCTGCGTCTCTGCGGTAATGACTATTTTGTCTTTGCGCCCTTTGCGCCTTTGCGGTGAATTCGTGCTTTGGAAAATAACACTGACGATGTAACCCACATAATGAGTAACCCGGACCTGATGCCATGACTGAACTTGCCCTGATCCTGGTCAGCACCGTGCTGGTAAACAACTTCGTCCTGGTCAAGTTCCTGGGCCTGTGCCCGTTCATGGGCGTCTCGCGCAGTGTCGACACCGCGACCGGCATGGCACTGGCCACGACCTTTGTGCTGACCCTGTCCTCGATCTGCAGCTATCTGGCGAATGAATACCTGCTGCAACCACTGGGGCTGGAGTACCTGCGCACCATCACCTTCATCCTGGTCATCGCCGCCGTCGTGCAGTTCACCGAGATGGTGGTCCACAAGACCAGCCCGCTGCTCTACAAGGTACTCGGCATCTTTCTGCCCCTGATCACCACCAACTGCGCCGTCCTGGGTGTGGCGCTGCTGAATACCCAGCTGCAACATGATTTCGTGGAATCCGCGATCTACGGTTTCGGTGCCGCCGCCGGATTTTCCATGGTGCTGATCCTGTTCTCGGCCATCCGCGAGCGCGTCGCCGCCGCCGATGTCCCGGTCCCCTTCCGCGGCTCCGCAATTGCCCTGGTAACCGCCGGACTGATGTCGCTCGCCTTCATGGGCTTTTCCGGACTGGTGAAGGGCTAGCCGTCCCGGGCAGAATTATGTTGACTGCATTGCTGACACTGGGGGCGCTGGCCACACTGATAGGCCTGGTGCTGGGCTATGCGGCCATTCGCTTCCGGGTAGAGAGCGATCCGATAGTCATCCAGATCGACAAGCTGCTGCCGCAGACCCAGTGCGGCCAGTGCACCTATCCCGGCTGTCGGCCTTACGCCGAGGCCATCGCGACCGGCGAGGCCGACATCAACCAGTGCCCGCCTGGCGGGGAAAGCACCATCCAGGCGCTGGCGGACCTCCTTGGACTGGACCCCAAACCACTCAACCCCGAGCACGGGGAGCACTCGGAAAAGACCGTTGTCGTCATCGACGAACAGGTCTGTATCGGCTGTACGCTCTGCATCCAGGCCTGCCCGGTCGATGCGATCCTCGGTGCGCCCAAGCAGATGCATACCGTTATCGAGGCCGAGTGCACCGGCTGCGACCTGTGTATCCCTCCCTGCCCGGTCGAGTGTATCGATATCGTCCCGGTCCGCGAGACCATCACCAACTGGGTCTGGCCGATGCCGGGTGATAAATTGCCCGACACCACCGGAATCGCCCGGTCACAGCTCGAGACGCACTGATGGCCTCCGTAACCAGCACCGATTCGGGTAACCGGGACACGGCCAGCCGTTTTGAACACCTCGATCGTTTCCATGGCGGGCTGGTTCTTCCGAGCCTCCACGAAATGTCCACGTCCCTGCCGATCAGGGAGGCCGGCATCCCGCCGCTCCTGGTCATCCCGCTGCTACAGCATATCGGGGAGACCGCGGAGTGTCTGGTAAAAGCCGGAGAACATGTGCACAAGGGCCAGATAATCGCTGCACCCAGGGGCAAGGTGAGTGTGCCGGTGCACGCCTCCAGCTCAGGCACGGTCGTCGCGGTGGAAGAGCACCCCTTTCCCCACCCTTCAGGGCTCAGCTTCCCCAGCGTGATCATCGAGACCGATGGCAGGGATGAATGGGACGAACGCAGTTATACACTGCCGGACTACCGCCAGCTTTCCCGCGTCAGGCTGCTGGACCACATTCGCGCTGCCGGGATCGTCGGTCTCGGGGGCGCAGGTTTTCCGACCCAGGTGAAACTGTCCAGGGATTCCGACGACCGGATCGAACTGCTGGTGATCAACGGCGTCGAGTGCGAACCCTACATAAGCTGCGACAACATGCTGCTGCGGGAGCGCACCCGGGAGCTAATCGAAGGCGTCAGGATCCTCCAGCATATCCTGCAACCGCGTGACTGCGTCATCGCCGTCGAGGCCGACATGCGGGAAGCCGAGGCGGCCTTGCGCGCGGCCGTGAGCACCGCCGCTGACAGCAGTATCAATGTGATCAGCGTGCCGGCACGCTACCCCAGCGGTGGCGAACGCCAACTGATCAAGTTACTGACAGGGCGCGAGGTACCCAGCCAGGGCTTCCCGTCCGATATGGGTATCATCTGCCTGAACGTCGGCACCTCAGCCGCGGTCTACCGGGCCATAGTCCGCAGCCATCCCCTGGTTTCCAGAATCGTGACTGTCACCGGGGGGGGCGTGAAACAGCCGTGCAACCTCGAGGTTCTTATCGGCACACCGTTCAGCTACGCGGTCGAGGTCAGCGGCGGCTACAAGGACGACGTCGACCGCCTGCTGATGGGAGGTCCGATGATGGGCTTTGCCGTAAGCACGGATGAGGTCCCGGTAATCAAGGCCACCAACTGCATTCTGGCCGTCACCCGCGAGGAGATGCCGCCACCCGAGGCTCCCCTGCCCTGCATCCGCTGCGGCAAATGCACCGAGGTCTGCCCGGCCGAACTGCTGCCCCAGCAGCTTTACTGGTATGCGCGTAGTGAGAATCTGGATGCTGCGCAGGACTACAGCCTGTTTGACTGCATCGAATGCGGCTGCTGCGCCTATGTCTGTCCAAGTCATATACCGCTGGTACAGTACTATCGCCACGCCAAGACGGAAGTATGGAACAACGAAAAACAGAGACAGGCCTCGGACATCGCCCGTGAGCGTCACCAGGCGCATCAGGAACGCCTGGAGCGCATCAAGCGCGAGCGGGCCGAGCGGCTGGCACGCAAGAAGCAGGCGATCTCCGGAAAAGACGGTGCCCGGAAGGATGCCAAGCAGGCCGCGATCCAGGCCGCACTCGATCGGGTAAAAAAGAAAAAGGAACTTGAAGGCATTACCCGGAGAAACGTGGATAATCTCACCGCCGAACAGGCGGATAAGATCAGGGAAGTCGACAGTCGCCGCCAGCACAAGCCACCACCCGGGGAACACTGAACGTTCATGAAATTCAATACCTACAGTTCGCCGCATCTCCCCGTCGCCGAAGGTGTCGCCATCATGATGCAGAAGGTCATGCTGGCACTGATCCCCGGTACCGCCTGCGCCGTGTGGCTGTTCGGCTGGGGTGTACTTATCAATATCCTGCTCGCCGCGGTTACGGCCCTTGCCGCCGAGGCCCTGGTGCTGAAACTGCGCCGGCGTCGCGTTGCCGTGAGCCTGCTGGACGGCAGCGCCCTGCTGACAGCTGTCCTGCTGGCCCTGGCGCTGCCGCCGCTTACCCCCTGGTGGATCCCGGTGGTCGGCACGCTGTTCGCGATTGTGGTGGCGAAACAGCTCTACGGCGGACTGGGCTACAACCCCTTCAATCCCGCCATGGCCGGTTACGTGGTCCTGCTGATCTCATTTCCGCTGGAACTCACCCAGTGGTCGGCGCCCGGCAACTACCCCGGCCTGCTGGACACCCTGGCACTGGCGTTCACCGACGCCGCGCGCACCGGCGTCGACCTGGATGCACTGTCGACGGCAACCCCGATGGACACCATCAAAACGCGCCTTGGCCTTAACGAAACCCTGGGCGAAATCCACAGCACGGTATTGTTCGGTTACGTCGGTGGCCGAGCCTGGGAATGGGTCAATCTCGGTTTCCTGTTAGGTGGACTCTGGCTGTTGCAGGCCAGAGTGATCCAGTGGCAGATACCTGCCGGCATGCTGGGCGGGCTGTCCGCGATGGCCGCGGTGTTCTACCTGTTCAACCCGGACAGTTATACCTCACCGGCCTTTCACCTGTTCAGCGGCGCCGCCATGCTGGGTGCCTTTTTCATCGCCACCGACCCCGTCTCCGCGAGCACCACCCCGCGTGGCCGGCTGATCTACGGTGCCGGCATCGGCATACTTACCTACCTGATACGCACCTGGGGTGGCTACCCCGATGGTGTGGCCTTTGCCGTGCTGCTGATGAACATGGCGGCCCCGACCATCGATCACTACACCCGGCCGCGGGTGTTCGGCCAGCCGTAAGCCGCCGTGAATTACCGCAGCATCACCATCACCGCAGTCATCCTGTTCCTGTTTGCCATAGCCGGAACCGCCCTGGTCGCCGTCACCTATGACAACACCCGTGAGCGGATCGCCGCCAATGAGCGCGAACGGCTGCTGCGCAAACTCCACGTCCTAGTGTCCCCTGCACGCCATGACAATGACCTGTTCACGGACACCCTGAAGGTGCACGACGAGCTCCTGCTGGGTACGCCCGAGCCGGTGATGGTCTACCGGGCACGCCGCGACGATCAGCCGGTCGCCCTCGTGATAGCACCGGTCGCGCCCGACGGTTACAGCGGCTCCATCCGGCTGCTGATCGGCATCAATTACGACGGCACCCTCACCGGGGTCCGGGTCGTCACGCACCGGGAGACTCCCGGCCTCGGTGACGCCATAGAGGAGGAGCGCAGCGACTGGATCTACGGCTTCGATGGCAAGTCGCTGGAAAACCCGCCAGCGGCCCGCTGGGAGGTCCGCAAGGACGGCGGCGATTTCGACCAGCTGACCGGCGCCACCATCACCCCCCGTGCGATTGTCGGGGCGGTCAGTAAATCGCTGCTATACTACCGGGAACATCGCGAGGCCCTGTTCTCCCGGGACACCGAAAATGGAAAAGGGCACTCACCGCAAAGTCGCAAAGAAAAACACAACAGTATTCACCGCGGAGACGCAGAGAACGCAGAGAAAAAATAAATAATGAAACACACTGCTGTCCCATAAACTCCCTCTCCCGCCGGGACGACTCCAGGGATGGAGGGGGTAGAACGAAGTCTGGAACCAGAGTCGAGAGGGTTGGGGAGAGCGAAGCGAGGGGCCGGGGATAAAATAAATATAACTGCCTGATTGTATATCCCCTCATCCTGTCCTTCTCCCGGAAGGAGAAGGGACGTTCTGTTTTATGGCGGCGACGCGGATTCATGTCCCGAGAGTAGAGGCAACCGGTATCAGTCTTGTCATACATGAAGTTACAGTTAATCCTATCAATGTTATGGAATGGCAGTGAATGAAACAGATAAAACATCCCTCTAAAAACAATATCAATTGTCAGGGTCTATACTATGAAATTCTTACTCTGCGTTCCCGGCGTCTCCGCGGTGAGAAATATTATTTCTTAGCGCACTTTGCGCCTTTGCGGTGAATTCCTCGTATCAGAAACAAAATGACTGAACCGGCTTACACACATATCATCAGGGAAGGTCTCTGGAACAACAACCCGGGGCTGGTACAGCTGCTGGGCCTGTGTCCACTGCTGGCGATCACCAATTCACTGGTCAACGGCCTGGGCCTGGGCCTGGCCACGACCCTCACGCTGGTCACCACCAATGTCATCGTGTCGGCTATCCGCAAGCTGGTGCGTCCCGAGGTCCGGATACCGGTGTATGTGCTGGTAATCGCCTCCGTGGTCACCGTTATCGAACTGGCCATGAATGCCTGGTTCCATGATCTCTATATGATACTCGGCATCTTCATCCCGCTGATCGTGACCAACTGCGCCATTATCGGGCGCGCCGAGTCGTTTGCGTCGAAGCAGACCGTCGACCGTGCCTTCATCGACGGACTGGCCATGGGTATCGGCTTCACGCTGGTGCTGGTGACCCTGGGGGGCATGCGTGAACTCGTCGGACAAGGCACCCTGTTCGCACAGGCCCACCTGATGTTCGGCGAAGCTGGCCGTGCACTGGCGCTGACCCTGATCCATGACTACCGCGGCTTTCTGCTGGCGATATTGCCCCCGGGTGCCTTCATCGGCCTCGGGCTCCTGATTGCCCTGAGCAATGTCATCAATACCAGGCGCGAGCAGCGCGCGCTGGCCCGTGACCTGGACGTGGCACGGGCCGCGCAGGCCTGAATACCGCCCGACGTCCCGCGTGAACCGCAGTAAACGCCAGCAAATCTTCGAACGCCTGCGCGCAGCCAACCCGACCCCGACCACGGAACTTGAATACGGCAATCCCTTCCAGTTGCTGATCGCGGTTATCCTGTCGGCCCAGTCCACCGATGTCGGCGTCAACAAGGCCACCCGGGCCCTGTTCAAAAAGGTCAGGACTCCGAAGGCCATGCTCAAGCTGGGTGAGGACGGCCTCAAGGAACACATCAAGACTATCGGCCTGTTCAACACCAAGGCCCGCAATATCATCAAGGCCTGCACCCTGCTGGAAGAGCGACACAGCGGCAAGGTCCCCGAGGACCGCGAGTCGCTGCAGGCCCTGCCCGGCGTCGGCCGCAAGACCGCCAATGTCATTCTCAACACGGCCTTCGGCCAGCCAACCATCGCCGTTGATACCCACATCTTCCGGGTCGCCAACCGTACCGGCATCGCCCCCGGCAAGAACGTCACCGAGGTCGAGCAGCGGCTGCTGCGCCTGGTACCGGAGGAATTCCTTCACGATGCGCATCACTGGCTGATCCTGCATGGCCGCTACACCTGCATTGCGCGCAGGCCGCGTTGCCAGTCATGTGTCATATCGGACCTGTGCGAATACAAACACAAGCTCCTGGACTAGCCCTGACAACCCGGGGCGAGATATAACTATCTGTTTTTTATTAATATATTCCTGAAACCAGCGGCTGATTATTCTGCACCCATGGGCTACAGGTAAAAACTAAAGTGCAGAAACTTTTCAATCGGGCTAATGTCACACCCCTCATGCAATCACTGCATAGATGTAAACGATAATCTTACAACCGGGGCAATGACCCCATTTCTAAAACCTGTGTGGAGAGATCAAATGTCAGATAAACCTGTAATCAAACCTTTGGCTATTGCTGTCGGTACTGCCATCGTGACCTCGCTGGCGAGTGTCAACACGGCCACTGCAGCGGAGAACCCGTTTGCCATGACCGAGCTTTCCAGCGGTTACATGGTGGCCTCCGGCCATATGGAAGGCAAATGCGGTGAGGGCAAGTGCGGCGGCGCCAAGGCGACCGCGGAAGGCAAATGCGGCGAGGGCAAGTGCGGCGGCGCCAAGGCGACCGCGGAAGGCAAATGCGGCGAGGGCAAGTGCGGCAGCGCCAAGGACATGAAGGAAGGCATGTGCGGCATGAAGACCCTGGACGCCGATGGTGATGGAAGCATTACCAAAGAAGAATTCATGCAGGGCCACGAAGCCATGTTTGGCAAAATGGACAAAAATAGCGATGGTGCAATCGATGCTGACGAAAAGAAGGCCTGCACAAAGACTATGAAGGAAGGCAAGTGTGGCGAGGGCAAGTGCGGCGGCGCCAAGGCGGTCGACAAAGCCAAGGCCATGAAGGAAGGCAAGTGCGGTGAAGGCAAGTGCGGTGGTAACAAGTAAGCGTCACCCCGACCAGCCGTGACTGCAACACACTACCCCGTCACCGGGGCAGGACTTGGACTGCGGCGGACTCTCATGGGTCCGCTGCAGGACAACCCGCCTGAACCGGTCGACTTCTTCGAGGTCGCCCCGGAAAACTGGATCGGCGTCGGCGGCAAGCCGGGCAAGGACTTCAGCTGGTTTACCGAACGCTACCCTTTTGTGGCGCACGGACTGTCCCTGTCCATCGGCAGCCCGGCCCCCCTGGACGAGACCTTCCTGTTCAGGGTCAAGCGTTTTCTCGATGAACACGCGTTCCGCTACTACACCGAGCACCTGAGTTACTGCAGCGATGACGGTCATCTCTACGACCTGCTGCCCATCCCGTTCACCGAAGAGGCCGTCCACTATGTCGCAGGGCGGATACGACGCGTCCAGGATATCCTGGAGCGACGCATCGCCATGGAGAATGTGTCCTACTACGCGGCCCCTGGCAAGGAAATGGAGGAGATCGATTTCATCAATGCCGTCCTCACCGAGGCCGACTGCGATCTGTTGCTGGACGTGAACAATATTTACGTCAACAGCATCAACCACCGCTATGACGCGGAGCAATTTCTCAAGGCACTGCCCGCCGACCGCGTCGTCTATTTTCACATGGCGGGCCACTATGACGAGGCCGAAGACCTCAAGGTGGACACCCACGGCGCCCCGATCATCGACCCCGTCTGGGGCCTGCTGGAGACCGCCTACGAACATTTCGGCGTGGTCCCCACCCTGCTGGAACGCGACTTCAATATCCCGCCACTGCCGGAGCTGCTCTCCGAGGTGAATCAAATCAGGACATTGCAGACCCGGTGGAAGAGGGCCCGAGCCGATGACGTCGCACTCCACAACTGATCGACCGGACTTTGTCCGCCGGCAATATGAATTTGCTGGCCATATCCGCGACCCCGCGCACCGGCCGGCACCGGCGGACGTCGAGGACCGGCGCATGGGCATCTATCGCGAGCTGTTCTACAACAACGTCGAGGGCTTCATGTCCGGCACCTTCCCGGTTCTGCGCAGGATCCTCGAGGATGCGGCCTGGCATGCCCTGATCAGGGATTACTTCAACCGGCACCGCGCGCACACACCGTTGTTCCTGGAGATGCCACGCGAGTTTCTCAGCTATCTGGAGAATGAACGCGGTGAACACCCGGAGGACCCACCCTTCCTGCAGGAACTGGCCCACTACGAGTGGGTGGAACTGGCCCTCTCGGTCGCGGATGAAGGGCTCGAGCCGGAGCAGTTAGACCCCGAAGGTGACCTGATGACGGGCAGCCCGGTGCTCTCGCCGCTGGCCTGGCATTTCGCCTACCGCTACCCGGTGCATCGCATCGGCCCCGACTTCCGGCCGGATGTGCCGGGGGACACCCCGACCTACCTCGTCGTCTACCGCGACCTCCACGATGAGGTCGGCTTCATCGAAATCAATCCGGTCACCCGGCGCTTGCTGGAACTGATCGAGTCGGAAAGCGGTGCGACGGGAGAGGAACTGCTGCGGACCATCGCGCAGGAACTGTCACACCCGCAACCCGAGGTTGTCGTCGAGGCTGGCCGGGGAATCTTCAACAGCCTGTATGAAAAGGGCATCATCCCCGGTACAAGACGACACTGATTCCGCCGCAGATACTTACACCAGCAAACAAGCACAACCGGGAGAACGGCCATGATCGGTTTTCTGAACTGCCTGCAGAGCCTGCTGGAACGCAGCATCCGCCCGCTGGATTTTCTGGCACCACTGGCACTGCGAATATACCTGGCCCCGATCTTTATCCTGGCGGGCAGTAACAAACTGAAACATGCGGAACACCTCGGCCCCTACTTCGAGTCACTCGGCATCCCGGCACCGGAGCTCATGGTCTATATTGCCGCGCTCACGGAACTGCTGGGCGGTATCGCACTGCTTGCCGGACTGGCTGTCCGCTGGGTGTCCATCCCCCTGATGTTTACCATGGTGGTCGCCGCCACAACTGCACACTGGGATAACGGCTGGCATGTCCTGCCTGAAACCGACCTGACCGTCCCCTGGGAATGGCGCACCGACCTGATTGAGGAAGCCAACACCCGCAAGGAGGCTGCCAGTAGCCTGCTCAGGGAACACGGCAACTACAGCTGGCTGACAGAGACCGGGAGTATCACCATTCTGAAAAACGGTATTGAATTTGCTGCTACGTATTTCGCTATGCTGCTGGCGCTGCTGTTCCTCGGTGCCGGCAGGTACTTCAGTGCGGACTACTGGATCGCAAGGCGCTGGCGTAGCAGGGACCGCTGCTGAAAAAGCCGGCTATTATCAATCCAGGGGGCCACAACCTAAAGCAACAAAGGGGAGCGTCACATGGAGTTCATGTCCGGGGACACGGCTTCCTTTATCCAGGCAGCGCTGAATATCATGGCGACCCTGTTTGTCTTCGTGGTCGGCCTGGGCGTACTGGCCGTCATTGTCATCTTCATTCTTGATGTCACCCAGACCAAACACGCCATCCGCCGCAATTACCCGGTCATCGGACGCCTTCGCAACTTCTTCGAACGCCTGGGGGAATTCTTCCGGCAGTATTTCTTTGCCATGGACCGGGAGGAACTGCCCTTCAACCGCGCCCAGCGTTCCTGGGTCTACCGGGCCGCCAAGAACATCGATAACACCGTCGGCTTCGGTTCGACCCGCGATCTGCGCCCCACCGGCACCGTGCTGTTCGTCAACTGCCCCTACCCCACCCTGGGCGAGGACGCCGTCCCCACCCAGGCCATCACCATAGGGCCCTATTGCCGGGAACCCTACACCACCGATTCCCTGTTCAATATCTCCGGCATGAGTTACGGCGCCATCTCGAAGCCGGCGGTACTGGCACTCTCGCGCGGAGCCAAAATGGCGGGTTGCTGGCTGAACACCGGTGAAGGCGGACTGGCGCCCTGGCACCTCGACGGTGGCGGCGACCTGGTTGTCCAGATCGGCACAGCCAAGAACGGGGTGCGCGACCTGGCCGGCAACCTCAACGATGACCGGCTCCGGGAGGTTGCCGCACACGACGAAGTCAGGATGTTCGAGATCAAGCTCAGCCAGGGCGCCAAGCCCGGCAAGGGCGGCATCCTGCCCGGTGCCAAGGTCACGGAGGAGATCGCGCGCATACGCGGCATACAGCCAGGCAGTGACGCCATCAGCCCCAACCGTCATCCGGATATCAATTCGAACAGCGACCTCCTCGACATGATCCGGCGGATCCGCGAGGTGACCGGGAAACCGGTCGGCTTCAAGGCCGTGATCGGTGCCTATGGCTGGCTGGATGGCATGTTTGGCGAAATCAATGAACGCGGCAGAGAGAGCGCGCCGGACTTCATCACCGTGGACAGTGCCGATGGCGGCACCGGTGCCTCACCCATGCCGCTGATCGATGACGTCGGCCTGCCGTTGCGCGAGAGTCTGCCGCTGCTGGTCGACAAGCTCAACGAGTACGGCCTGCGGGAGCGCATCAAGGTGATCGCCTCCGGAAAACTGGTCACCCCCGCCGATGTCGCCTGGGCACTGTGCCTGGGTGCGGACTTCATCACCTCGGCACGCGGTTTCATGTTTTCGCTGGGTTGCATCCAGGCGCTGCAGTGCAACAAGAACACCTGCCCAACCGGGATCACCACCCACGACAAGGGTCTGCAAAAGGGCCTCGACCCGAAACACAAGGCCGTGCGGGTGGCCAGCTACGCCCGCAACATCGTCTATGAGGTGGGGATCATTGCGCATTCCTGCGGTGTCCGGGAACCCCGCCAGCTGTCCCGCATGCATGCCCGCGTGGTCACCGGAAACGGCCTGTCCATTCCACTGAACGAGCTGCACCCGGACGTCACTATGCGAAAGGACAAACCTACGGCTGCGGCAAGCTGAGCGACTGAGATCCTATGGACACCGGGCACGTCATCCTGTTACTCGCGGGACTGTTACTGCTCGCGCTGCTCATCCAGCCGCTGGCCCGACGCCTGCACCTGCCGTTCACGGCGACCCTGGTAATTGCGGGCTTTGTGGCTTCCGAAGTCCTGGTAGGGGCCGGCATCGACACCGGTGTCCGCGCCGGGAACTTCCACGACCTGGTATTCTTTGTATTCCTGCCGGTGTTGATCTTCGAGTCGGCCTACACCATCGATGCACGCCTCCTGCTGAAGAATCTGCTGCCCATCCTGTTCCTCGCCATCCCGCTGATGTTGCTGTCGACCCTGATCACGGCGGTCCTGGTGTATGCGGGTATTGCCCATCCCACGGGCTTCCCCTGGATTGCCGCCTTCCTGACCGGGGCCCTGCTATCGGCCACCGACCCGGTGGCAGTGGTGGCCCTGTTCAGGCAAATGGGAGCACCCGAGCGTTTGACCGTGCTGCTGGAAGGCGAAAGTCTGTTCAATGATGCCACCGCCATTGTCGTGTTCGGGGTCATTATCGCGCTAGCGACGGGCTCCGGTGATGCCCTGACCTACCCGCAGGCCGCTCTGCACTTCTGCCGGGTATTTTTCGGTGGCGCCCTGGTCGGCGCCGCCACCGGGCTGGCCTTCCTCGGCATCACCCGGCTGCTCGGAGATGACATCACCCGTGCCCTGGCGACGGTCATTGCGGCCTATCTTGCCTTTGTGCTTGCCGAGTCCTGGCTGCATGTCTCCGGGATTATGTCGGTGCTGGTGACCGGCCTCATCCTGGGCCGTTCAACAGGCAGCGACAACTCGCGGCAGAACGGCTTCATACAGACGCTGTGGAAATTCAATGCCTATGTGGCCAACGCGCTGGTCTTCCTGCTGATGGGTGTCATCATCACCCTGGACATGTTCAGCGAACGCTGGCTGGCGATGTTGATCGGCATCGCCGGTGTGCTCGTGGCGCGCGCCATCGGCATCTTCACCTTTGTACCCTTGCTTACCCGTATCACGCCCGTGGAGCCGGTCCCCCGGCCCTACCAGGTCGTCATGTTCTGGGGCGGTCTGCGCGGTGCGGTCACCCTGGCCCTGGCGCTGTCACTGCCGACCAGTCTGGACTACTGGTGGACCATCCAGTCGATTGCCTTCGGCGTGGTACTGTTCACTCTGTTCGCCCAGGCCACCACAACCGGGGCACTACTGCGGTACTACCGGCTCGATAATCCATAGATGATCAATTGGCCCTCAGACTATTAACGGAACAACCGCCGCCCACATGTCTGTCTACGAGACCTGGATCGCCAGGCGCTGTCCTGCAGTCGAATTGATTTATTTGAGTATCCGGCAGCGGGATTTCAGCTACTAGCTGGATGCCGTGTTGCGGATGATCTCGAGGTCCAGATCGAGCAGTTCCTGGATGGCGACGGCCGCCATCGGCTTTCTAAAAAAGAATCCCTGCCCGTTACGGCAACCATGGCTGACAAGAAAATCGACCATGTCCCCGGTCTCGACGCCCTCCGCGATCACATCAAGTCGCAGCGACTGGCCCAGGGCGATAATGGCCTTGGTAATTGCCTCATCGTCGGCGTCTCCCGGGATATCCCTGATAAAGGATCGGTCGATCTTGAGCCTGTCGATGGGCAGGCGCTTGAGATAGGCAAGTGATGAATAACCTGTCCCGAAATCGTCGATGGCGATGCGAACACCGTGATCGCGAAGCTCCTGAAAGATGCCAATGGTGTTTTCCGGATCGGACATCGTGAATGTCTCGGTCATTTCAAGTTCCAGACGCTCCGGCGGGAGCCCTGTACGATCCAGGATCTTGTGCACCAGGCCGACAATGTCGCGGCGGGTGATCTGCTCTCCTGCGACATTGACTGCCATGTT
>CAMYJZ010000045.1 GCA_947258845.1 uncultured Ectothiorhodospiraceae bacterium
GCCGACTTCCACCTGCTGCCAGACAGCCTACGTAAGCTCGACAAGGTTTAACCCCCGCCGTCATTGCGAGCGAAGCGAAGCAATCTCAATTTGAAGGATTGTATCCTTCGAGATTACTTGCTAAAAAACAATTAGTTGTCGCCCAGGGGCTTGCCATTTCGGGCCGGCCCTGTATGATGCGACCGTCCCGCTCGGGGCGGTCATCCAGACCTGCACATCAGTTAATGGGTCGTTAGCTCAGTTGGTAGAGCACCGGACTTTTAATCCGATGGTCGAAGGTTCGAATCCTTCACGACCCACCAAATTCAACAGGGTGCTTACCGGTCCTTGCATGCCAACTTTCGTTTGGGCTTCATGTCGGCGTGTGTATATGTGTTCAATCTTTCCAAATTCTTCCGTGGGGTCACTCGATCCCCGGTGGTTTGCATCTCGAATATGTGCTGGAAACCAAGACCACATGAATTTCTTTCGGAGCAAACCGAGGTCAGCATAATTATAACTATTTGTTAATGTTAATCATTATTATGTTTTCCCTAAATATTTAAAAAATAACAAAATTAGATGTTGCTTATTTTAACAAACTCTAATATAGTATCTCCCGTCCTTACAGACACCTTGGGTTCGACACAGAATTTCTAACTTTGATATTGGAGAGTAACAATGAAAACTATTGCAACGATTATTACTGTCGCCACACTGGCGATCACTTCCACCGCTGCTTCTGCATGGGGCGGTTTTGGTCCTTTCGGTAACAACGGTTACAACAGCGGTAACGGTTTCGGTGATGGCTACGGCGACGGTGACGTCGATGGCAACTTCAGCATGAACTTTAGCGGTCGCGGTAACGGTCGTGGCACCGGTCGTGGTTACAACAACTACAACAGTGGCTACGGTTATGGCGTTCCTTATGGCTATGCGCCTTATGGTCAAGCCCCGATTGCTCCGCAGGCTCCTGTTGCCCTGCAGGCTCCGATTGCCCCGCAGACTGCCCCGGTTGCTCCGCAGGCTGCCCCGGTTGCTCCGCAGGCTGCCCCGGTTGCCCTGCAGGCTCCGATTGCTGGACCTGTCGGTTACAACGGTTACAACGGTTATAACGGTTACAACGGCTACAATAACGGTTCTGCTGATGGCTACGGCGACGTCGACGGCAGCTTTGGCATGAACTTTAGCGGTCGCGGTAACGGTCGTGGCACCGGTCGTGGTTACAACAACTACAACAGTGGCTACGGTTATGGCGTTCCTTACGGCTACGGACCTTATGGTCAGGGTCCGGTTGCAGCGCCTTTTGCCCGGTAATTTAATTACCCGGCCAGTAAAGCCAAATGGGATTGGGGCAGCTTGAAAAAGCTGCCCCTTTTCTTTTTTGCGAGCTGATGTTCTCCCACTTCAACGGATCACTCAACAGCGGCTGGCAGCCGCCTTCTCGAATGCCAGTGGTGCTATCTGAAAAGGTCGGCGGGTAAACATGGATAATGAGTTCCGCGCAATGGCGTTGCCCCAGAATGTTTATTGATCTGATAACTTGCCGGGAAGGCTCCCGGTTTCAGCATCGGATACCTTTCCAATGGCCGGGTACTGGCGCGCCCTGATACCGTAGCCCAGCAGGGTGCCGCCGGTGGCCGATACGGCCAGCAGGCCGAGCGTCATGAACTGGGTAAACAGCAGCAATACACCCAGGCCGGTCACTCCGGCCATCGCCGCCCCCAGTTTCAGCGTCGAGCGGTTCTGCAGACGCCTGGTTTCCCGCAACAACTCCCGGTGACTGTCCCTGATCTCTCTGGTTTTCTCCTTTTCGGCCTGCCGGCGCAGGCGATCACGCTGGCGGTTGAATTTTTCACTGGCCCGGGCAAAGGAATGCTGACTGGCGTGACCGGCAATCGCGGAAAACCACAGCGAGGCGATCACGCCGATCAGCAGGCCAAGCGAGCCGAGCAGCCACCCGCTACGGTCCAGGTCGGCCTCCTGTGCAGTGATCAGTAACAAGGCCGTTGCACCCTGCAGCAGGAAGACCCCGACCAGGAATTTGATAAACGCCGGAAGACTGAATGGAGTCATCGCCATGCCCTCGAGTATACCGATACAGCTATTCTGGCACAGAGGCAGTGACTGCAGGAACGGATCGCGTCCGCGAACGGGGATTTAATACAAATTCACGCTTGCGGCACGCACCAGTGCAAAAACATACGGGTGATCTCATGTATATTAAGTACTGACGACACGAAACCCTGCTCACCATGCCCCGTAGCACTGCCTTCAGAGTGTTCCTCGCCGCCGCCGTCCTTGTCGGGATGATGGTGCTGCTGGCGGTCATGCTCAGTGGCGTGCAGTTCGGACTGTCGCTGTGGGAACAGTTGCAAACCGCCCCGGTCTGGCTTGTGGCACTGATCGCCGTAATTGCCGGCCTGGTGCTGGGATTCGGGCTCTGGCTTAGCTGGCGGATTGTACGCCCCGCCCGGACCGGGACCGGCGAGGCGGCAGCCCCGTTGACGGAAGCCGGGCTGCAGGCGCATATGGAGGCCGCTGCAGCCGCAGGTGTAGATATAGAGAAGGCCAGGCGGGAACTGGAGGAACTGGCGCGGCGACGACAGTTGGAAAGCATCCACCTCGCACTGTTCGGCGAAATCAGCAGCGGCAAGAGTTCGCTGATCAATGCCCTGCTGCCCGGTGCCGGCGCGGAGACCGACGTGATCGGCGGGACCACGACAGGTATACAGCACTACCACTGGCAGCGGGAATCAGGCGACAAGGTGGTGCTCGTCGATGTGCCGGGCCTGAATCAGATGGAGCGCGAGTATGACCGGATGGTCATGGAGGAGGCCCAGCGCGCGCACGTGGTGATCTTTGTCTGTGACGGCGACCTGACACGCGATGAATACCAGGCACTGCAACCCTTGCTGGAGTTAAAGAAACCGCTGATCGTGGCATTCAACAAGCTGGACCGTTATTCAGATGACGACCGGCAACTGATCCGCCAGCACCTGGTTGACAGGTTCGCATCCGAGCTGCAGGTGAGTGTTGTCGGTATCGCCACCCGACCCACGCGCCGGGTCACCCGGGTCGGGCCGGATGGAGTAGAGCGCGAGGAAGACCAGGTTCTGCCGCCACAGATCGAGGAACTTCGAGCGGCCGTGCAGTCCGCGCTGGACAGCAACATGACGCTGCTGGAGCGTCTGCGCGATACCGCCGTATTCGAGCTGACGGCGCACAAGCTGGACCAGGCGAAGGCGGACCACCGGGTCAGGGCGTCCGCGGACCTGGTGAAGACCTACACCCGGCGTGCCGTCGCCGGCGGGCTGGCGGCGATCAGTCCCGGCACCGATATCCTGATCCAGGGCTACCTTGGCACGCGCATGGTCAAGTCACTGTGTGAAGTTTACGAGGTGCCGGTACGCGAAATCGAGTTGCAGAAGCTGTTGAACCTGTCGCAGAAGCAGGTGCGCACGGCGTTGCCGTTGCTGCTGGCCGTGGCCGGCAATGCCGCCAAGGCGTTCCCGGGTGTTGGTACGCTGGCCGGCGGCCTGATGCATGCCGTTGCCTATGGACTGATCTTCGATGCGCTCGGCCGTGCCGTCACGCGCACACTGGATACTCGCGGCGAGCTGCGGCCCACGCCTGCAAGTCTGAGCTTCAGGGACAATCTGGTCGAGGACGTGGAATCCCGCGCCCGCAAGCTGTTGCGACTGGCGCTCGATGTGCGCAGCGAGCAGCGCGATCATGATTGATACGATGATCAGTGATGCAGGTAGCGTACAAGATATCCTGCTTGTCTTGACAGAATCAAAAATTCACGCCTGCGAGGCGCTCCTGCAGGGACATCAAGCAAGGCAGGTGCACGGTTGCATGCTGCACGTTCCATGAATACCGGGAACCATCTTGATCAGGCGCGCGACAGCCTGGAAGTGCTGTTGCAGGACCAGCGGTTGCCGCCCGAGGCGCGCGCGGAGCTTGCCGATGATTTTCGTCAGGTGCGGGCCATGCTGGACAAGCTGGAACATGGCCACATCCATATAGCGGTACTGGGTCGCGTCAGTGTCGGCAAGTCCTCGGTACTCAATGCCCTGATAGGTGAACGGCGTTTTTCCACCAGCGCCCTGCACGGCGAGACCAGGCGGAACGAAATGGCGCTCTGGGATGAAAAGGAAAGCGGCTCGCTGTTCCTGATCGACACGCCGGGTATCAATGAAATCGATGGTAATGCACGCGAGCGCATGGCGCGCGAGGTGTCACAGCGCTCTGACCTGGTGCTGTTTGTCATCGATGGCGACATGACCGACTCCGAGTACAGTGCACTGCAGGGACTGGCGCGGGAACACCGGCCATTGCTGCTGGTGTTGAACAAGTGCGACCGCTATACGACCGCGCAGCGCGAGGAGCTGCGCACCAGCCTGCTGGCACGTCTCGAAGGCATCATTCCTCCAGGGAACCTGGTCGAGGTATCTGCAGACCCGGCGCCGCGTATCTACATCGAGGTGGATGCCGAAGGCCGGGAAACCGAGAACCAGCGACCCGTGCCCCCCGATGTCACGGCGCTGAAAGACCGTGTCTGGGAGGTCCTGGAGGCGGAAGGCAAGACCCTTGCCGCACTGAACGCCAGCCTGTTTGCCGGTGACCTGAGTGACAAGGTCGGTGCGCGCGTGCTTGCCGCCCGCCAGCAGCTGGGTGAAAAGGTCATCCGCAGTTACAGCCTGGTCAAGGGCGTCGCGGTGGCCATCAATCCGGTGCCGATTGCTGACCTGGCGGCCGCGCTGGCCGTGGACATTTCCATGGTGGTGCATATGTCCAATGTCTACGGCCTGCCGATGACGCGCAGCCAGTCCGGCACGCTGATCAAGACCATCAGCGGACAGTTATTGTTGTTAATGGGCGCCACCTGGTTTGTGCACCTGATGTCATCACTGCTGAAGGCCGGCAGCGCCGGTCTGTCAACCGTGTTGACCGCCGGTGCCCAGGGTGCCGTCGGCTACTACTCGACCTACGTGGTCGGGCGCGCGGCACAACACTACCTGGCCGCCGGCTGCTCCTGGGGCGAGGGTGGTCCCAAGCGGGTGATTCGCAATATTCTCGACAGCATCGACCGCGATTCGATGCTGGCCCAGGCCCGCCAGGATATCCTTGCGCGTATTGGCGGGAAATAGGGGACAGTTTAGCCGGTCATGCCAGAGACTAATCCGGACACAATATAACGCCAAAGCGCGGCTTCAAGGGAATTAATACATGCAGTCCATCGTCTCCGTAGCGGGCCTGTCCAAGACCTACGCCAGTGGCCACCACGCCCTGAAGGACGTGACCCTGAACATCGCACCCGGTGAGATCCTGGCGTTGCTCGGCCCCAACGGCGCCGGCAAGACCACGCTGATATCGATTATCTGCGGTATTGTCAATGCAAGTTCGGGCTCGGTGAGAGTGGGGGACCATGACATCGTTTCAGGCTACCGCGCCACGCGCAGTATGATCGGCCTGGTGCCGCAGGAGCTCACGCTCGGCGCCTTCGATACGGTATGGAACACGCTGTGTTTCAGTCGTGGCCTGTTCGGCAAAAAGCCCGACCCGGCCTACCTCGAGCGTCTGCTCAAGGATCTTTCGCTGTGGGGCAAGAAGGACAGCGAGCTGATGACGCTGTCGGGCGGCATGAAGCGGCGGGTACTGATTGGCAAGGCCCTGTCGCACGAACCCTCGGTCCTGTTCCTGGATGAGCCCACGGCGGGCGTGGACGTGGAACTGCGCAAGGACATGTGGTCGCTGGTGCGGCGCCTGCGCGAGTCCGGCGTCACTATTATCCTGACCACCCACTATATCGAGGAGGCCGAGGCGATCGCCGACCGCGTGGGTGTCATTCACGACGGTGAGCTGTTGCTGGTGGATGACAAGCTGGCACTAATGCATAAACTGGGTAAAAGGCAATTGATTGTCGAGCTGGAGGAGGGTGTGAGTGCCTTGCCCGAATCGCTGTTTCCCTGGGCCCTGGATCTGTCGACCGATGGCAGGCGGCTTACCTATACCTATGACCCCCACACTACGCATACCGGCATCAGCGGCTTGCTGCAGGCGATCAGCTCGGCCGGTCTGCTGCTAAAAGACCTGAAAACAACGCAGAGTTCTCTGGAAGAAATATTCGTTAACCTGGTGAAAGGGAAACAATGAACACGCATGCTGTCAGAGTGATCTACAAGTACGAGATGCTGCGCGCCTGGGAGACCCTGCTGCAGAGTTTCGCCTCGCCGGTGCTGTCCACATCGCTTTATTTCGTTGTGTTTGGCTCGGCTATCGGCTCTCGCATCGAACATATCGAGGGTGTGTCCTACGGGGCGTTCATCGTGCCCGGGCTGATGATGCTGGCGCTGCTGACCCAGAGCATATCCAACGCCTCCTTTGGCATCTTCTTTCCGAAATTCACCGGCACCATCTACGAAGTCATGTCCGCGCCGGTATCATTCCTTGAGATCCTGCTGGGCTACGTCGGTGCTGCGGCCACCAAGTCCCTGATCATCGGCCTGATCATCCTGGCCACAGCCGGGTTCTTTGTCCCCCTGGAGATCGCCCATCCAGTGTGGATGGTGGGATTCCTGGTGCTGACCTGCATCTCCTTTAGCCTGTTCGGGTTCATCATCGGGCTGTGGGCGAACAATTTCGAGAAACTGCAGCTTATCCCGCTACTGGTTATCACGCCGCTGGTATTCCTCGGCGGCAGCTTTTACTCGGTCAGCATGTTGCCCCCTGCCTGGCAAACTGCCACGCTGTTCAACCCGGTGGTCTACCTGATCAGCGGTTTCCGCTGGAGCTTTTTCGAGGTCTCCGACGTGAGCGTGGGCCTGAGCCTGTCAGTGGTTCTCGTGTTCCTTGGCGCCTGCCTGCTTGTCGTGTGGTGGATGTTCAGGACCGGGTATCGATTGAAGCAGTAGGCAGTTTTGGCGAAACAGGGTCTCAGGACGTATTTCTTCAAAATATCAAGGAGAAAATATGCGCTGTCCCGATGGCCGTCTTTTGGGTAAGCCCCGCGGTGCTGGTAACATAGTCCTCACGTTGTAACTTTCAGGCCAGGTCTGCCCCTTCATGTCCGAACGCATTCGCGAAATTCCCTATAACTACACTTCCTTCTCCGACCGGGAAATCGTCATCCGCTATCTCGGCGAGGAGATGTGGGCCCTGCTCGACAGGCTGCGCGGCTCGCGGGTGACCGGGCGTTCGGCGCGCATGCTGTTCGAGGTGCTGGGCGACCTGTGGGTGGTGGACCGCAACCCTTACAACCAGGACGATCTACTGACCAGTCAGAAGCGCCTGGATGCACTGATCCAGGCCATGCACCACCGCCTTGACCAGGTCGTGTCCCGTGCCGGGGGCAACAGCGATGCCCTGCGGCTGGTGGAGGCGACCCGTAAGGCCGTGGGGCGATTTTCCGCCTGGTTCCCGCAGACCCGGGCACTGCGCAAGCGGGTTCGCCAGCGGCTGGGGCGGATCACGCGCCGCGACAACATCGATTTCAGCGGCCTGGCGCGGGTCTCCCATGCCACCGATGCAACCGACTGGCGCGTGGAAATGCCCTGCGTGGTGATCAGCCCGGACACGGAGCAGGAGACCCGGGGCGTGGTGCAGGCCTGCATCGAACTCGACCTGACAATCATCCCGCGCGGCGGCGGGACCGGCTACAACGGCGGCGCCGTGCCGCTGCACGGCGACAGCGCCGTGATCAATACGGAAAAGCTCGAATCGCTGGGCGAGATCAGCCTGAGGCAACTGCCGGGCATCACGACCCCGGTGCCGACAGTCCGTGCCGGGGCCGGGGTGGTCACGCGCCGGGTAGGCGAGCGCGCCGAGCAAGGCGGTTATGTATTCGCCGTGGATCCGACCTCCCAGGATGCCTCGAGCATCGGCGGCAACGTGGCCATGAATGCCGGCGGCAAGAAGGCGGTGCTCTGGGGAACCACCCTCGACAACCTGGTCTCCTGGCGCATGGTGGCGCCCGACGGCAGCTGGCTGGAGGTGGAGCGGCTCAACCACAACCTGGGCAAGATCCATGAACAGGCACAGGTCGAATTCCGGGTAAGCCGCTACGCACACCTGGACCGGCCCCGTGACCCGGAGCCGCAGATCATCCGGGTGCCGGGGAGTTCGCTGCGCAAGGCGGGTCTGGGCAAGGACGTGACGGACAAGTTCCTCGCGGGACTCCCGGGCGTACAGAAGGAGGGTTGCGACGGGCTGATCACCTCGGCGGAATTCATCCTGCACCGGATGCCCGCGTTCACGCGCACCATCTGCCTCGAATTCTTCGGCGCGGATTTGCACCTGGCGGTGCCTGCGATCGTCGAAACCAAGGACTACCTGGATGAGCGCCCCGATGTCCTGCTGGCCGGCATGGAACACCTCGACGAACGCTATGTACGCGCCGTTGATTACAGCACCAAGGCGGCACGTCGCGACCTGCCCAAGATGGTGCTGCTGGTCGACGTGGCCGGCGAAGACGAGATGGCCGTTGCCGATGCCGCCTCGAGCGTGGTGCGCATGGCCAACCGGCGTGGCGCCGAGGGCTTTGTGGCCGTCAGCCCCGAGGCGCGCCGGCAGTTCTGGGCAGACCGCACCCGCACCGCGGCGATTGCCGCCCATACCAATGCCTTCAAGGTCAACGAGGACGTGGTGATTCCGCTGGACCGCCTGGGTGAATACAGTGCCGGTATCGAGCGCATCAACATCGAATACTCGACGCGTAACAAGCTGGCCATCGTCGAGGCCGTGCTGGAATTCATTTCCGGGGACCTCACGGGACTGCACCAGGACGGTGAATTTGGCGACAGCGAGGAAAACCGCGTCATCGTACAGGCCAAGCAGTCTGCCGCGCAGGAACTGCTGCAGGCACGGCATGCCTTCTGGTCCGGTCTGCTGGAGCGCCTGGACGCCCGGGCAGACGATTACCGGGACTGGCTGGATGCGGAGGTGCAGGCGCGTATCCAGCCGGGTGACAGGATCCTGGATCTGCTGTTACGCCGCGACCTGCGCATCTCCTGGCGCAATGAGGTGGAACGGCCGTTAAAGGAGATATTCGGCGGGCATGAATGGACCCGCCTGCTGGAAAGGCTCGATGCACTGCATGCCGAAAAGCGTACCGGTCGGCTGTTCGCCGCCACTCACATGCATGCCGGTGATGGCAACGTGCACACCAACATCCCGGTCAATTCCTCCGACTACACCATGCTGCACGAGGCGGACCGGATTGTTGACCGGGTGATGCAGCTCGCCGCCTCGCTGGGCGGGGTGATCTCCGGCGAACACGGGATCGGCCTGACCAAGTTCCAGTACCTCGAACCCGCTGTCATCGCCGCCTTTGAAGGCTACAAGCGGGAGGTGGATCCGAATGACCATTTCAACCGCGGCAAGCTGCAAACCGGCTCCGGACTCGGCAACGCCTATACCCCCTCCCTGCGCCTGGTCCAGCAGGAGGCCCTGCTGCTGGAGGCCAGTGAACTGGGCGCGCTCAATGACGACATCCGCAACTGCCTGCGCTGCGGCAAGTGCAAGCCGGTATGCAACACTCATATCCCGCGTGCCAACCTGCTGTATTCACCGCGCAACAAGATCCTTGCCACCGGCCTCCTGATCGAGGCCTTTCTGTACGAGGAGCAGACCCGGCGCGGGGTCTCGCTGCGGCATTTCGACGAACTGAACGATGTCGCGGATCACTGCACAGTGTGCCACAAGTGCCTCAATCCCTGTCCCGTGAATATCGATTTCGGGGATGTGTCCATTCGCATGCGCAAGCTGCTGCGCGAGGGCGGGCACCGGCGTTACAGCCCGGTCACCTGGGCTGCCATGACCTTCCTGAATGTCACCGACCCGGCGAGCATCAAGCTGATGCGCAAGCTGATGATCGACTGGGGCTACAAGGGTCAGCGGCTGGCGACGCGACTCGCACGGCGCCTGCAGCGCAGCCGGCCCGTTGAGAGTTTGCCCGCGGCAACCAACCGGGCACCGACGCTGCGTTCCCAGGTGGTTCATTTCATGAAGCAGCCGCTGCCGGCGCGCGTGCCGCGCCGGCCCATGCGTGCCGTGCTGGGCCTGGAAGACAACCGCATGGTGCCGATCCTGCGCGATCCGAAAAAGGTGACGGAGACTGCGGATGCAGTGTTTTACTTCCCCGGCTGCGGGTCGGAACGCCTGTTCAGCCAGATCGGGCTGGCGACCCTGGCGATGCTCTACGACGCCGGCACCCAGACCGTGCTGCCGCCGGGCTACCTGTGCTGCGGCTATCCGCAGAAATCCGGCGGTGATGCCATCCGCGCCAACCGGATCACCACCGACAACCGGGTGCTGTTCCACCGGGTGGCCAATACTCTCAACTACCTGGATATCCGCACCGTGATCGTGTCCTGCGGGACCTGCATGGACCAGCTGCTGGAATACCAGTTCGACAAAATATTCCCGGGCTGCCGCCTGCTGGATATCCATGAATACCTGCTGGAGAAGGGTGTACACCTCAAGGGCGGGGAGGGCGTGCAATACCTTTACCACGATCCCTGCCATACCCCGATGAAGACCCACAACCCGATCAAGGTGGCCTCGACCCTGATGGGACAGCCGGTACTGCTGTCGGACCGCTGTTGCGGCGAGGCCGGCACCTTCGCCGTGTCGCGCGCGGATATCGCCACCCAGCTGCGCTTCCGCAAGCAGCAGGAACTCAGTGAGGGTATCGAGCAATTGACGGGTGGGCAGACGGCCATCGATGGCAATGTGAAGCTGCTGACCGCCTGCCCGTCCTGTCAGCAGGGGCTGGCCCGCTATGCCGATGACACCGGCCTGGAGACCGACTATATCGTGGTGGAACTGGCGAATAAACTGCTGGGCAAGGACTGGGAGCAGGACTTTGTCGGTCGCATCCAGCAGGGCGGTGTGGAACGGGTGCTGCTGTAAGACGCGGATTAATCCGGATATCGGCAAGCCGGGTGACCTCAGTCACACTGTTCCGCTTCCAGTTTTCTTAAGCTGGCCAGCTGTGATTCGTCACGCAGGCGATCGCCTTCATTCCTGTAGGCCTGCATGGTCCTGTGCTCGTATTCCCCGATCCTGGCGCCGTAGTGATGGCACTTTTCCCGCCGGATCTTCTCCGCCCTCAAAGCGGCATGACGCCGGTGTGTCGCTTGTTGAACTGCTCGCTCGTGTGTCCGTGCGCTATCCCGTTGTTGCCGGCGTAGTTCATCCCTGGTCCTTACATCGGATTGCAGACGCCTCAAACGGTTCTGCAGCGAAGAGCCACTGTCTGTCTCCGACCCGGATTCCAGGGTAGGCTGCCTGATGATTTCTGTCCCGGTGGCGCCCGGCGGCGGGACATCACCATAGGTGAGCGTCCCGTCTGCATCAATCCATTTTTTTATCCCGGCGGAATGCAATGGCGTGCTCAAAAGCAGCAAGATCAGGGCTTTCAGTGTGTCTGTAGGCTTCATACGGTCCCTCGTTTGGCTGGGCCTGTCCGTGGCTGATGTTTTATCCCCGCCCATGACAAATGATCAATACGGCAGATAGGCTATCAGGTCTGCCGGGGCAGGTTAGCCCTGGCGGGGTGACGGGTCTGAAGGATATTGCCGACAGCTGGTGTCAGTCGTAATGCATGAGATTCGGTAATAAAACCCCTGGACGCAGTGGATGTGGAAGGACGGCATCCGGGCCTTGTGCTCTGTAGGGCAAAAAAAGGCCCCGCAAGCGGGGCCTTTTGCTGTGCGGTCTGAGACCCGTCAGCCGATCTCGCCGGGGTAATCGGCGATGCCCGGGTTATCGGCCACGCCGAGCAGCTTGGGATGGTTGATCTTGGGCAGCACCAGTACATTGTCCTCGCCCTTGGTGGCCACGATATAATCCCGCACCACGTCCCACATCAGGCGGCCTTCCGGGGCCCGGCCCACGGAGGCCCAGCCGGCGACCTTGTAGGTTTCCTCCGGATCGATGGCATGGCCATTGTCTAGGCGTGCATTGGTGATGCGTTGATACAGGGGCTTGGCGGGGTCGATGGTGTAGTCCAGACCGCCGACGCGCACCATATCACCACCGGACTGCAGGTAGGGATCGGGATCGAACAGGTTATCGGCGACGCCCTCGAGGATGTTCATCAGGTCCGCGCCTTTCATCTCATTGACGTAGGTCTCGCCGTAGGTCATGGCGCACTGGGTCATGACGTCTTCCATGGTGATCCAGTCACCCTTCAGGGTGCTGGTACCCCAGCGCACGCCGGCCGACATGGCGACATCGGCGCCATACTCGTGGCGCAGGGCATTGCACAGGACCTGGTCCCAGGTGCCCATGAAGTTACCGCGCCGGTAGAGGGTGCGGTCGGCAATGGCGAGTTTCTCCCCGAGGATCTCGGCGTAGGTCTTGCCGACCCGGCCCGGGTTGTAGAAGAACTCGCTGTTACGGCTTTCAACAACCTTTTCATCGTATTTGGTCTGTCGCATCTGGTCGATGTAGGCCTGCATTTCCTTGTCGGCCGGCAGCCAGTCCGTGATGATCGGCAGCATCTTGTAGTGCATGCCATTGATCTTGCCGTCACCGATATCGAAGTCCATGACGCCCACGTACTTGCTGTTGGAGCCGGCATTGGTCACCAGGCAGGTGTTGCCCTCGACGTTTTTCACCTCGACCGGCCTGGGTATGCCGTCGTGGGTGTGCCCGCCGAACACCGCATTCAGGCCGGGGACGCGTTCCGCCATCTTGATGTCCACGTCCATGCCATTGTGTGACAGCAGCACGATGGCGTCGGGTTTCTCGTCGGCACGAATCTCCTCGACCAGGTCGATCATGTCGTCTTCGCGCAGGCCGAATGACCAGTCCGGGAAGAACTCCTGCGGGTTGGCATTGGCGGTGCGCGGGAAGGCCTGGCCCACCACGCAGATGCGGGCGCCGCCGACGTTCTTGATCACATAGGGGCGGAAGGCGTGACCGGTGTCCTCGTTATAGAGGCCACGGCCGTCGTATTTCTCGACCATGGTGGCATATTCGTCGCCGAACAGGGCATCCTCCTTGACACGCACGTTCTGGCCGATGAAGTCACCCTTGAACAGGGCGACATTGCTGAGCACCTCGTCCTCACGGTAGGTGAATTCCCAGTGTCCAACCATGACGTCCAGGCCGAGGAGATTGGAGGCCTCGACCATGTCGACCCCGCGGGTCCAAAGGGAGGTGCCGGAGCCCTGCCACAGGTCACCGCCGTCGAGGGTCAGGGTGTTATCGCGACCGCCGGCCTGTTCACGCAAGCGGTTGAGCAGCGTCTTCACGTGGGCATAGCCACCCGTGCGACCGTACTTGCGTGCCGCATTCTCGAAGTCGAGGTAGGTGTAGGCATAGGACTCGGGCGAGTTGGTGCTCAGCCCCATATGGTCCAGCAGGCCCTTGCCGACGATATGCGGCGGACGGCCATAGGCGTCGCCTACGCCCAGGTTAACGTTCGGCTCGCGAAAATAGACCGGATTCAGCTGGCCATGCACATCGGTGATGTGCAGGATGCGGGCATTACCCTGCATGGGCAGGTCATAATAAGCTGCCGAGGGATCGCTGCCGGTCGCGGGCTGAGTTGCCGTTGTCGGGGCAGGGGTCCCGTTGTCTGACTTGCTGCAGGCAATGAGTCCCGGGCCTGCAACGGCACCGGCACCCAGGATTTTCAGGAATTCTCTACGATCAAATGGAGGCATATTCTCACCCGGTTTGTTTTCGTTAGGAAGAAGAAGGCTTGATCATGGCGTTCAGGTTCATATCGATGTACATCACAGCCAGCCCCACCCGATTGCTGTGATGCCATGCCGATGCATGCGCCATGGGACTGCCAATAATAAAACAGCTAACTCAATATTGAAATAATCAGTATCTGCTTATTTAATTCTTTACTATGGAGAGGCCAGGAACCGTGCTCTGGGGACAGCGCCTGCCCAAACATATAGAATCCGACCATGACAATGACGTCTTCCGCTGCTGTTTTATTCCGGTTACAGCGCCCCTGCCTGCGGCTGCTGGTGCTGGTGGCCGGTCTGTTGCTGGCAATCGGTGCCAGTGCCGACATCGTCAAGCCCGCGCTGGTGGAAATCAGCGTCAATAGCAACGGCACCTACCGCATCGAGGTGCGCGCCAGTATCGAGGCCCTGCTCACCGGCATCGACGCCCGCTACAAGAATACCCGGGATGCGCCCATGGCCGAGGCCTATGACCAGTTGCGGGTGCTGCCAGCCAATGAGCTGCAGGAGGCCTTCGAGCCCTTCAAGGCGGTATTCACCCGGGAGGTCGTGCTGGCCTTCGACGGCCAGGCGGCGCCCCTGACCATCACCGGGGTCGATATCCCCGAACCCGGCTACCCCAAGGTCCCGCGGATCAGCGTGATCACCCTGGAAGGCAGCATCGAACGGTCGACGGAGAGCGTGACCTGGTATTACCCGGAACACTTCGGCGACAACGCGGTGCGGGTGCGTCAGGTGGACGAGGCCAACGAGAAGTGGCACTGGTCGGACTGGCAGTGGTTGCGCAAGGACAAGGCCAGCGAACCCTTTTCACTCACCGAGGTGTTTACCCGCCAGCCGGTCACCAGCGTGATCGCCACCTACGTAGTCGCGGGCTTCGAACATATCCTGCCCCGCGGGCTGGACCACATCCTCTTTATCCTCGGGATCTTCCTGCTCAGTGTACGCATGCGTCCGCTGTTGTGGCAGGTCACCATGTTCACGGTCGCGCATACCATTACGCTGGGGCTGTCAATGAACGGCGTCATCAGCCTGCCGGACAACATTGTTGAACCCCTGATTGCGCTGTCGATTGCCTACATCGGTCTGGAGAACGTCTTTGCCAGGGATCTGCACAAGAGCCGGCTGCTGATCGTCTTCCTGTTCGGGTTGCTGCATGGCATGGGATTCGCCAGTGTACTCGCCGATTTCGGCATGCCCGAGGACGCATTTCTCACGGCGCTGATCAGTTTCAATGTGGGGGTTGAATTCGGCCAGCTGGCGGTGATCTCGCTGGCCTTCCTGGCCGTCGGCCTGTGGTTCTCCAATCTCCACTGGTACCGCCGCATCATCATCGTGCCGGCCTCCGTGGCGATTGCCCTGGTCGGACTGTCCTGGACCTATGACCGGGTCGTGATCTAGGCGGAAAAAGTAACCACTAGTTGTTCATGGAATGATTTCCGCCTGCCACTGATAGAGGTCTGAATCAGATGTTCCTGTAGTGAGTTTCTCAGGTCATTATGTGTATTTCTCGGTGCCCTCGGTGTCTTTGCGGTGAAATGTTTTTGTAGAGGATTTTTGATCAATTCGCTTGATTATGCCTAGGGCGCATCGCAGTTGCTGCGGTGAGCGTAGAAGTAGTTGGTGGCTTCGACAAAGCCCGCCACGCTGCCGCAGTCGAAACGTTGGCCGTCGAACTTGTAGGCCAGCACCATGTTTTCCCGGGCCTGGGTCTGCAGGGCATCGGTAATCTGCAGTTCGCCGTTCTTGCCGGGCGGGGTGCGGCGCAGGATGTCGAAGATGTCCGGGGTCAGGATGTAGCGCCCGATGATTGCGAGGTTGCTGGGGGCCTCCTCTGCCGTGGGCTTTTCGACCATGGACGAGATCATGTAAATGTTTTCCTCGAGCTGGTTGCCGGCGATGACACCGTACTTGTGAACTTCCTGCGGGTCCACCTCCTCGATGGCCAGGATACTGCAGCGGTATTTTTCATAGAGCTGGGCCATCTGGGTCATGACGCCGAGTTCGTTACCGACGCACAGGTCATCCGCCAGGATCACCCCGAAGGGTTCATTGCCGATCAGGGTCTCGCCGGTGAGGATGGCGTCGCCCAGGCCGCGCATCTCGATCTGGCGGGTATAGGCGAAGGTGCACTCATTGATGACCTTGCGAATGCTTTCCAGGCGGTCTTCCTTGGCGGTTCCGCTGATCTGGTGTTCCAGTTCATAACTGATATCGAAGTGGTCCTCGAGGGCACGCTTGCCGCGGCCGGTGATAATGGCGATGTTCTTCATGCCGGCATCCATGGCCTCTTCGACACCGTACTGGATGAGCGGCTTGTCCAGTACCGGCATGACCTCCTTGGGCATGGCCTTG
>CAMYJZ010000046.1 GCA_947258845.1 uncultured Ectothiorhodospiraceae bacterium
CGAGGATGGCAACCGCTTCCGGCTGGACTTCAACTACAAGTTCTAGCCGGCCCTCCGTCCATGGGATGCCCGGTACCGCCTGCGGTGCCGGGCATTTTTTTGCCTCGCAGGGGCCGGTTTGCGCACCTGGCGGGCGCCGGCCCTTCGACCCTGTCTGCCCACTCGCCGGCACTTAAGATTATCCTCAAGTAATCAGCCGCTTACGTCGACAAACTGGGTGGGCCGGCGCCAGGTCCATGGTCATGGCCAATTTCGCTCTATTTTTTAGCTATTTAGATGCTCAATACCGCCTGCTACCTGAAAGCTGTGAAGATTGGTAGTATTGATGGAGCAGATGCACAAGAAAGCTATGCCTGAAGAAGAAAAAATCTGCTGATGACGAGATGCATCGAGAGGTACTGATGGTAGATAAAACTACAACAAAAGACAGTAACGCAGCAGCTGCTTCCAGCGCACCCGCCAGGGGTGGGGAACCCATTATGCTGGATGGCGATGCCATGGAGCGTTTCGTACGCGTCTTCGAGGCAAGCGCCCGACGCTGGGAACTGGTGGTCTACCCGGCTCTGCTGGCCTTTGCCATTCTCGCCGCCTACGGCTTTTTCCTGATCTATAGCCTGAGCCGCGACATCCATACCCTGGCCCAGGGCATGGACCCCAACATGGGTCCGCACCTGTCGGACATCGCCGCCAGCGTGGCCTACCTGTCCGAGAATGTCCGCACTATGACCCGGCGCGTGGACAAGATGTCGAATACCCTGGTCGATATGTCCGAGAAGATGGATTCGCTGGACACCCTGGACCCCATGCTGGTGCACATGCGCGGTATGGATGCCTCGATGCATAACATGAATATCACCGGTGACCAGATGCGCAACGAGATGACCTATATGGGTCGTAGCATTGGGCGCCCCTTGTCGAAGATGAACAGTTTCTTGCCGTGGTAGTAACGGTCCCGGTTCACCCGGTCGCGCACGCAGCGCATTGAGGTGACCTCGGCATAATCTGCAACTGCACGGGTTGTCATTCATTATGAATCCGGCATGCCAAAACAAATAGAAAAGGAGAGACTTTATGTCAGTCAAGCCACTTTTAATCACCCTGGTCTCGAGCAGTTTGTTGGTTGCATCCCTGCATGCCGGCGCAGTCTCGGTTGAAGAGGGTGTGGATGTTGAAGGTGCCGGCACGGCGTCTACCACGATAAAGGGTGCGGTCGAAAAGGCGGCAACGGCGGTCAAGAAAGCCATTGGGCTTGCACCGGCAACCGGGGTGGAAGCCGAGGTGGAAGCGGATACCGGGGAGGTGGCCGGGGAGATGCCGGTTACCCAGGCTGCTCCGGCGGCGACGGCAGCTGAAGCAGTGGAGGGCGCTGCAGCAACGGCTGTCCAACAGGCGGCCCCGGCGGCGGAACAGCCCGCTCCGGCGGCGAAGGCAGTTGAAGCAGTGGAGGGCGCTGCAGCAACGGCTGTCCAGCAGGCGGCCCCGGCGGTGGCGGAACAGCCCGCTCCGGCGGCGACGGCAGCTGAAGCAGTGGAGGGTGCTGCAGCAACGGCTGCCCAACAGGCGGCCCCGGCGGCCGGGTCCGTTCAGGCTGCCCCGGACAGTGCTGCTGCCGAGGCGGCGCAGAGCGAGGCTGCGCAGGCCGACATGGAGCAGAAGATCCGGGCCTACCGCGAGTTGTATGACAGCCGGCAGATCGAGCAGCAGAAACGCCGTGAAGAGGCGCGCCAGCGTCACGAGGCGCGCAAGCAGGCCTACGAGGCACGCCACAAGGCCTACGCCGAAAAGATCGACGCCCACCTCAAGCAACAGGAGGAGCGCTACGGCAAGACTGCCAGCGAGCAGGAGACCATCAGGTCACGCACCCAGGAAGACCGCGACTACCTGGCGAAGCATCACCAGGAACTGCTGGAGATGGCGCTCAAGCGCAAGGATGATCTGATCAAGCGCCACGAGGAAATGCGCCAGCAGGCCGATGCCCGCAGGGCGGAGATAGCGGAGCGCCGTGCCAAGATGCGCGCAATGGGGCCGGAGGAATGGCGCGCCTACATGGATGAGCACTACGACGAGATATTCCAGCGCAACGAAGAGGGTAAGCGCCCCCTTGGCCCGCGCCCGCCCTGGTCCACTGCGCCGGTCCCGGCCCCCGAGGCTGGCGGGAACCAGCCGCCGCCCGTGCAGTAATCATTCAGGCGGTTGCTGTCTCGGCGTAGTCTTTCAGTCTGACCGGCAGCCGCCTGGCGCCCCAGGTTCCGGGTTCCTTTTCGAACAGACCCGGGCAGGGGGTGCCGCACTTGTTGCAGCCGCCGTCTTCGTTCAGGTTCCACTGGCTGAGGATATACTGCATGCGCCCGATCAGTATCTGGCCACAGTGGTGGCAGTAGGTGCTGCCGCCTTTCTCGTCGATCACATTGCCGGTATAGGCATAATGCATACCGTTTTCCATGGCGATCCGGCGCGCCTTGCTGAGCGTTGCAGGCGGGGTCGGGGGCTTGTCCAGCATCTTCCAGTCCGGGTGAAACGCGGTGAAGTGCATCGGTACATCGGGCCCCAGTTGTTCCACCACCCAGCGGGTCATTTCGTCCAGCTCCTTGTCTGAGTCATTCTCGCCCGGGATCAGCAGGGTGGTAAGTTCGAACCACACATCCGTTTCCTGCTTCAGGTAGACCAGGGTGTCGAGTACCGCCTGCAGATGACCACCGGTGATTTTCCAGTAGAAGCGCTCGGTGAAGGCCTTGAGGTCGACGTTGGCGGCATCCATGTACTGGAAGAATTCCCTGCGTGGCTCGTCGCAGATATAACCCGCGGTAACGGCGACGGACTTGATGCCCTGTTCGCGGCAGGCGATCGCCGTGTCGATGGCGTATTCCATGAAGATGACCGGGTCGTTATAGGTATAGGCAACACTGCGGCAGCCGAGATCCCGGGCAACCCTGGCAATGGTGTCCGGGGCCGCGGAATCGGACAGGGTGTCGATCTCCCTGGACTTGCTGATATCCCAGTTCTGGCAGAACTTGCAGGCGAGGTTGCAGCCGGCGGTGCCGAATGACAGTGCCGGTGTGCCCGGCAGAAAGTGGTTGAGCGGTTTTTTCTCGATCGGGTCGACGCAATAGCCGCTGGAGCGTCCGTAGGTGTTCAGCACGATTTCAGCGTTGCGGTTCTCGCGCACGAAGCACAGCCCGCGCTGGCCCTCGTGCAGCTTGCAGGCTCGCGGGCACAGATCGCACATCACGCGCCCGTCCTCCAGCTTGTGCCAGTAACGGGTCGGCAGGATGCCGGTCTCCAGCGCCTGTTTCAGTTCATATTCGGCCATGGCTGCTTGCTGTGCCTGTTGTTCTGCGGTTTGACTCGTTGACGGTATGGCAGGCTGTCACTGCCCCGGTATGCAGGACGCCCGGAGGAGAACCGGGCGTCCCAATCGTCCCTGATGATTATTCGACCCTGATTTTCCTGCGCGGGGTCTTTTCCATTTTCGGAAGCTTCAGTTCGAGTATGCCGTTGTTGAATGTCGCCTTGGCCTCTTGCTCGTCCACTGTTGCGGGGAGCTCCAGGGTTCGCTGGTATTCGCCATGGCTCATCTCGTGGCGGTAGTACTCTGCTTCCTCTTCCTTCTCCTCGTACTGCGTTTGCGCCCTGATCGTCACGGTGTGGCCGGACACGGAAACATCCACGTCATCCTTGTCGACGCCGGGCAGTTCGGCCCGGATGATGATTTCCGTTTCCCGGTCAAGCATGTCGACCTTCGGCGCCTTGCCTTCGAACGGCGCGATTGCTTCCAGGTTGCGTGGCCACTCCCAGCTGACGGGGTGTAGCCAGCCGCGCCTTCCGAATTCATCGAACCAATGCTCCATATCGTCCCAGACATTCATCATGGGTAATGCGGGACGATGTTTCACACTGATTTCCCTTTTCGGGGTTTTCTCTTTGGTGGCCATTTCAGTTACCTCCTATGGCCCTTGGCCATTCCACCCCATAGTTAATATATAGACCCCCCGGGACGGCACTGCCATGATGCCGGTCAAGGATATTCGGGATTTCCGGCGGATTTGCCTGCCACGAAGGAAAGAATTGATTTATCTGTAGAAAAATACCTGCAAGGGCAGGATTGGGGGCGCCGTTCCGGCATGCAATAATGCCCGCCATGAGTCACCCGAACACCACTGGCGGGCAGCCCTCGCTCAGACGCTCGCTGTCCCTGCCCCTGACCACGTTTTACGGGCTGGGTAACATCCTCGGTGCCGGGATCTATGTCCTGATCGGCAAGGTGGTGGCCGAGGCCGGCCTGTTCGCCCCCGCCTCCTTCCTGCTGGCCTCATTGCTGGCCTGCCTGACGGCTTTCACCTATGCGGAACTGTCCGCCCGGTTTCCGCTGAGTGCCGGGGAGGCCGTGTATGTCCAGGAGGGCATCGGTATCCGGCAGGTGTCGGCGCTGGTGGGACTGCTGATCATCCTGGCCGGGATCGTTTCCGCGGCAACGATCCTGCGCGGATTCACCGGTTACCTGCAGGTGTTTGTGGCGGTCCCCGATGCCGTGGCCATCCCGGTGCTGGTGGCTATGCTCGGCGGGCTGGCCGCCTGGGGGATCAGTGAATCGGTACGGGTCGCCGCGCTGATCACGCTGATCGAGATAGCAGGCCTGCTGCTGATCATCTGGATTGCCGCCCCGGACCTGGCCGCTGCACGGCCTGTCCTGAGCGATTTTGCGCCACTGTCGGGAACTGCTGCCTGGTACGGGATCTTCATCGGGGGGTTTCTCGCCTTTTATGCCTTTATCGGTTTCGAGGATATGGTGAATGTGGCCGAGGAAGTCCGGGAGCCGAGCAGCAACCTGCCGCGCGCCATCCTGATGGCCCTGGCGGTCTCGACCCTGCTGTATTTTCTGGTGGCGCTGGCGGCGGTTGCCAGTGTGCCCGCAGGCGAACTGGCCGATGTGGATGCCCCGCTGGCCTATATGTACCAGTACATCACGGGCCGCGACCCGGTGGTGATCACGCTGATCGGGATGTTTGCGGTGATCAACGGTGCCCTGATCCAGATCATCATGGCATCGCGGGTCTGTTACGGAATGGGCAGAAAACACTGGCTGCCGGCGGTATTCGCCCGGGTGAATCGACTGACCCGCACCCCGGTCGTGGCGACAGGGGTGGTATCGGTGCTGGTGCTGGTGATGGCGCTGTGGCTGCCGATCGAAACGCTGGCCAAGGCCACCAGTTACTTCCTGCTGATGGTGTTTGCGCTGGTCAACCTGGCGCTCTGGCGCCTGAAACGGGACGTCGCCCACCCGCCCGGGGTTATCCGCATACCTGTCTGGGTGCCGGTGACGGGTTTCTTCGCCTCCGCGGCCTTCGTGATCATCCAGGGACTGATCGACCTGCTGAACTGAACCGGGCGGCTCAGCAGGGCAGGGCGCGCTTCTTGGCTTCCTGTTCTGCCTCGCGTGAAGTCAGTCGGGACAGGACGGTGAGTTCCTCGCTGAGCATCTCCAGGATGTCATCGAACGCGAGTATCCCTACCAGCGAGCAGGTGTTCGACACCACGGGGACCCGCCGCACCCCGCGGGCACGCATGCGCTGTGCCGTGTCGAAGATGCTCTCGTCCTCCGGCACCTTCAGTACGGCATAGCTCATGATGTCGCCGACGGTCACCTGGTTGATGTCGATGCCTTCTGCAATGACCTCGATAACGATGTCGCGGTCGGTCAGCATGCCGACCGGTTCGATGCGGTCATCCTTTGTCGCGATGACGACCAGGCAGCCGACGTGTTGGTCGCGCATGAGCCTGGCGGCATCCAGTATGGTCATATCCGTTGTGGCCGTGACCACGTCGCGATTGCACAGCTCTCCGGCATTCATGGCTATCTCTCCTCGTCTTCAGGGTGTTGCCGGTGTCCGGCATCCGGGTGAACCATCTATTATTGCAGTATAGGAGAGTAATGTGTTTTTGGATATTGATCCAGATCAGGGGCTTGCCGGGTTCGCCTGGCAACTGACGGCGGCCTGTGCTTTCAGGCCGCGGACTGTGTATGGTGGCGGCTGGATGGCGCCCGAGGCCTCTGAAGGTCAACGCTGGAGACCATGCTGATACTGCCATGCAAGAGATCCTGATCGCCGCGCTGCAAAATCCGGATGCGTTCGATCACCCGGTTGGCGAGATCAACGTGCTCGAGACGCATATCTCGTGGGTCATTCTCACCGGCGAGTTTGCCTACAAGATCAAGAAGGCCGTCGACTTCGGTTTCCTGGATTTCTCCACGCTTGAAAAGCGCCATTACTATTGCCAGGAGGAGTTGCGGCTCAACCGGCGCTTTGCAGCTGACCTGTACCTCGAAGTGGTCAGTGTGACCGGCAGCATCGACCAGCCCGTGCTGCGGGGGTCGGGCGAACCGATTGAATATGCCGTGCGGATGCGCCAGTTCCCGCAGCAGGACCTGCTGAGCAATATCGTCGCCCGCCATGGACTTGAAGCGGCCCATATCGACGAGATTGCCGGCCTGCTCACCGACCTGCATGCCCGTGTTGATGTTGCCGGTCCGGCGACGGACTACGGCCGCCCAAATGATATCCATCACTGGGTGATGGAGAACTTCGAGCATATCCGGCCGGCGCTGGCCGCGGCGGAGCAGCTGGCGCAACTGCACCGGCTGGAAGACTGGTGCACGCAGGAGTTCCGCAACAGGAGGTCCCTGATCCAGGCGCGCAAACGCAACGGTTTTGTACGCGAATGCCACGGCGACCTGCACCTGGGCAACCTGGCACTGATCGACGGGCGCATCACACCGTTTGACTGTATCGAGTTCAATCCGCAGCTGCGCTGGATCGATGTCATCAGTGAGGCCGCCTTCCTGACGATGGACCTGGAGGATCGCGGCTACCCCGGCCTGGCGTACCGGTTCCTTAACGGGTACCTGCAGCGCAGCGGGGACTACGAGGGTGTCGGCCTGTTGCGTTACTACCTGGTCTACCGTGCCCTGGTGCGTGCCAAGGTGGCGATCCTGCGGCTGGGTGCGGTTGCCGGGGATGCGGATGCGGGCCGGGAGGTGCGGGAAGAATACGAGTCCTACCGGGGGCTGGCCCGGCAGTATGCCGAGGTCCGGCGGCCGGCACTGATCATTACCCACGGCCTCTCCGGGTCGGGCAAGTCCTGGTATGCCACGCAACTGGTCGAGCAGCTGGGCGCCCTCCAGCTTCGCTCTGACGTGGAGCGCAAGCGCCTGTTCGGCTACCACGCGCAGGCGGCTACGGGGTCTGGCATCGACACGGGAATCTACACGGCGGAGGCCGGGGTGCGTACCTACGAGCGCCTGGCCGAAGTGGCGTGCTGCATCATTGACGCGGGTTACCCGGTCATCGTCGATGCGGCCTTCCTGAAACAGGCGCAGCGCGAACGCTTCAGACAACTGGCCGCGGAGTTCGGGATGCCCTTCGTGTTACTGCATTTCGTGGCCGATAGCGATACCCTGCGCCGCCGGATCGGGCTGCGCAGGCAGGCAGACAGGGACCCGTCCGAGGCCGGGCTGGCGGTGCTGGAGGCACAGCTCGAATCGCAGGAGCCGCTGCAGTCTGATGAGCGGGGTGCGGTTGTGACAGTGCGCCAGGATATGCCGCTGGAAGCACTCGTTCGCGAGCTGTCCGGCAGAATCACGGCAGCGGCTAGTGGCCGCTAGCGGGTCAGTGCCTCCCGATGCCTGTAAAAATCGCCCGCGAGGCCGATACAGTAGTAATAACCGGCGTTAATCAACCATGTACTGGCTATCGTTCAAGAAACAGAAAGAACCCATTGTCACGGGCCTGATCCTGCCGGGTGGCGGTGCCCGTAATGCCTACCAGGCGGGTGTGCTCAAGGCCATTGGCGATATGTTGCCCGAGGATGCCAGTAACCCGTTTCCGGTCATCTGCGGTTCCTCATCGGGCGCGCTCAACGCGGTTCTGCTGGCCAGCAGCGCCGCGCGCTTTCAGGAGGGCGTGGACCGCCTCTATGGCATCTGGGCCAATTTTCATGTCGGCAAGGTGTTCCGGACCGATCCCCTGACGGCGATAAAGAGCGGACTCCGCTGGGGGCTGGCCTTTGCCGGCGGCGGCCTGTTCTGGCAGCAACCGCGCTCCATCCTGGACAACTCGCCGCTGCGCGGACTGCTGGAGCGGCATATACGCTTCGCGCGTATCCAGCAGGCCATCGACAGCGGTGACCTGCGTGCCGTGGCGGTGACCGCATCCGGTTACAGCAGCGGGATGTCGGTTACATTCTTTCAGGGAATCAAGGAGCTGCTGCCGTGGAAGCGGACCCGGCGCACGGGGAAACCGGAGGAGCTGACGCTGGATCACCTGATGGCGTCCTCGGCCATCCCGGTGCTGTTCCCCGCGGTCAGGCTGCGCAACGAGTATTACGGCGACGGATCGATGCGATCCACGGCGCCGCTGAGTCCCGCGCTGCATCTGGGTGCCAATCGCCTGCTGGTGATCGGAGTGCGCAATCCGCGACTCGATCTGGTGCCGGAAGCGGACGCGGACAGCCCCTACCCGACCTTCGGCCATATCAGCGGCTATATCTTCGACACCCTGTTCATGGACAGCCTGGATGCCGATATCGAGCGCATGCGTCGCATCAATCACACCATTACGGAGACCCGCAACAAGCAGGTCAACTACAAGGACAGTTCCCTGCACCAGGTCGATTACCTGGTGATTTCACCTAGCCGTGATGTGCGCGATATCGTGGCGCGCTATGTCGACAATTTCCCGCGCTCGGTGCGTGTGCTGCTGAAAGGGATCGGTGCGCTGACGCGCGAAGGGCGTCCGCTGATGAGCTACCTGATGTTCGACGCCCCGTACTGCAAGGAACTGATGGAGCTGGGCTACCAGGATGCCCTGGACTCGCGCGAGCAGATTATGCACCTGCTGGGTTACGAGGAGATGGCCGACAAGCAGGACTGATCCGCGACCTCCCTGGCGCGTCAGCCCAGGGACTTCAGTCGATCCTGGCGGCGCCAGCGGTCGACGATGTCATCCACATCCAGGTCCTCGGGACCTGAAATCCAGCGCTCGTAGAAGTCCACGTCGGCACTGTTCGGCACCGGGTCGGGTTTGTAGAACTGTACCCGCGTGGGTAGCGGTATCGCCTGGCCCATGATCATGGCCTCGCCGCGGCCCAGTGAGGCAAGGATGTCGACCAGGTCGCGTTCCGCCTCCGGCACCAGGTCCTTCATGTATTCCTGGTCATCCGGGTTGGTCAGACGCAGGCAGATAAAGGTGCTGCACTGCGCCAGTACCGTCTCCGACAATTCATGAGGCCGCTGGCTGACCACGGACAGGCCGACACCGTATTTGCGTCCCTCGCGTGCTATGCGTTGCATTGACTGGCGCGTACCCTCGTAGCGCGGGTCGTTGTCACGCGGGATATAGGCGTGCGCCTCTTCGCAGACCAGCAGAATGGGGAATTCCTTGTAGCGCGGATTCCAGTAGTTGAACTCGAAGGCCATGCGTCCAACCTGGGCGGAGACTGTCGGGCGTACGTCAAAGGGTACCGTACTGAGGTCGATGACGGTGATCTGGCATTTGGGCTCTCCGAGGCCGACAAAATCCCTGAGCAGGCCGGAAAGTGAGTCAGAGCTGTTGCGGTGTTTCGGCTTGAGCATGAAATCGTAGCGCACATCATTCATGCGGCTTTGCAGGCGCATCAGGAACTGGTCGAACTGGCCGGCCAGCGGACCCTTTTCCTTGCCGAAGTTGGAGGACATCTTGTTTGCTTCCTCGGTGTGACCATAGAGCTCTTCGAGCGAGAAGTAGACAGGTGAATCAACCGAAAGGTGGCCGATGCCAAGGTCCTTGTTGGACTTGTTGCGCAGGTCGAACACGGTGTCGCGCAGGAAAGCGATCTGGGTGGAGGCCGATGGATCGGTGCGATCGACGAACAGGTCGACCAGTTCGTTGAAGGTCATCAGCCAGTAGGGCATTTCGAGATCGCGGGCATCGATATGGCGGACTACGTTTTCGTCGAATGCATAGTGCTGTTTGCCCTTCTGGTCCTTCCATGAGTACTCGCCATGCAGGTCAAGCAGGATGACATGGGCATTGGGCATGACCTTGATGGCGCGTTGCAGCAGATTGGTGACGGTCCAGGATTTGCCGGCACCGGACTGCCCGAGGATGGCCGAATGTCGACTGAACAGGGCGCCCGGATCGAGGCACACATCGAGTGAAGATCGCGTCGACAGTTCGCCCACGCTATAACCCCGGGAGCGGAATTTTACGAAGATGGCCTTGACGTCATCCTCGGTGACCGGCTTGAGTTCCGCGCCGGCGACCGGGTAGTTCTTGACACCACCCACGAAGACGCCGCTGCTGTCGATCTCACCCAGCGGGGTGAGCTTGAGTATCCACTGCTTGGTATCGCGACGTCCGGGGAGGTTGTCGGCCGCCTGGACAACATCGTTTTCAACCATGTGCGTAACCATGGCAAGAACGCGGATGCCGTTCTGGGTAATGGCCATGTAGGATCCCGGCTGCCCGACGGGTGAGCGCTCATTGCCAGCATCGATCATCGGGAGTTTGCCATTACTGTCTGCGTTCACTACCGCGGTGAATAATCCCGGCCTCACCTCCGTGATACGGCCGACAGCGGTTTGGGTGTTTGTCGTCATTGTGGCCATCCCTCTGGCTGGTTGAAATTCGGGTTGATACCAGGCGTGGCCCCCGGCGCCTCAGCCTTCTGCGGGCATGATTCCATGGGCCGGTCAGGCAACCTGAGCTGACTCTATCACTTTAACGGCTGATCCGCCCCGGAATTTAGCGCCCGGATAATGCCATGCAGGGCTGGCCCGCGATGTTGGTGCGACGGCGCAATTTCGCGGCCCGACAGGACGGTTCTTCCCGGATTTGCTACGCTGGGATTGAGCAGGGACGGGTATCCACCGGTATCCGGATGAGTCGTCACGGGCTGCACACCGGGAAGGTTTTTCGGTTTGTTATGCACTGCCCGGCGACTGAATGCACACAAGAAAGGCTGCGGGGGAGCCGCAGGCAATATGAACGCAGGCAAATCCTATATCCGCTGGTTCAGCGAGCTGACACTGGACGATGTCCCGCTGGTGGGTGGCAAGAACGCCTCGCTGGGTGAGATGTATCGGGGGTTGAAGGAGCAGGGGATCAATGTTCCGAATGGCTTTGCCATTACGGCGGGAGCCTACCGGGAACTGCTCGAAAATACCGGTACCGGGGAACAGCTGGTCACACTGCTCGATGGTCTCGATCCGAACGATGCGGCGGAACTGGCCCGGCGCGGGCGCCGTGCCCGGGACATCATCCTTGCCGCGCCGTTACCGGAGCGGATACGTGCCGAGATTCTGGAGGCGTTCGGGCGCCTGACCGAGGCATCCGGGCCGGACGCCAGTGTGGCGGTGCGCAGTTCCGCTACAGCCGAGGACCTGCCGACGGCCAGCTTTGCCGGCCAGCAGGAGACCTTCCTGAATATCGCCAGCGATGAATCGCTGATCGACGCCTGCAGGCAGTGCTTCGCCAGCCTGTATACCGACCGCGCCATTCACTATCGCCTGGACCGGGGCTTCGAGCATGCACAGGTGGCACTGTCCATCGGCGTGCAGCAGATGGTGCGTTCCGACCTGGAGAGCAGTGGCGTCATTTTCACGCTTGATACCGAGTCCGGTTTCCGCGATGTGGTGTTCATCACCGGTGCCTGGGGGCTGGGCGAGAATGTCGTGCAGGGTAGCGTGGACCCGGATGAGTTCTACGTGCACAAGCCGACCTACGAGGCCGGCAGCCGGGCCGTGCTGCGCCGTAATCTCGGTGACAAGCAGATCAAGATGATCTATGCCCGGGGCCGTCACGGTGCCACCACGCGCAATATCCCCACACCCAGGGAGGAACGCCGGCGCTTCTGCCTGAGTGACAGGGAGGTGCTGGAGCTGGCCGGTTATGCCATGAAGATCGAGGCCTACTACAGTCGCCGCTACGGGCGCGACACCCCCATGGACATCGAATGGGCCAAGGACGGGCAGGACGGCAGGCTGTATATCGTGCAGGCACGCCCGGAGACGGTGATTTCGCAGCGCAAGACCGGTGTCCTGCTGGAGTACGAGTTGACGGGCAGCGGCGAGGTGCTGGTCGAGGGTCATGCCGTGGGCGAGCGGATTGCCGCCGGCCGGGCGCGGGCCATTCATGACCCCTCCGAGCTGCCGGAGTTCAGGGCCGGGGAGGTACTGGTCACCGACATCACGACCCCGGACTGGGAACCGGTGATGAAGCAGGCGGCGGCCATCGTGACCAACCGGGGCGGCCGCACCTGCCATGCCGCCATTGTCGCCCGGGAGCTGGGTATCCCGGCCGTCGTCGGGACCGGCAATGCCGTGGAAAAACTGCCCGGCGGAGAGACCGTAACCGTGTCCTGTGCCGAGGGTGCGAGCGGTCGCGTGTATGCCGGGAATATCCCGTTCCGGATCAACGAAACCGACCTGGGCGAGCTGCGGCGCCCGCGCACTCAAGTCATGGTGAACCTGGGCAACCCGGAGCTGGCCTTCCGCACCGCCCAGCTACCCAATGACGGTGTCGGACTGGCGCGGCTTGAATTCATTATCACTGAATACATCAGGGCCCATCCGCTGGCCCTGCTGTCAACGGAGAAGGTAAGGGATCCGGGTGTCCGGGCGCAGCTTGCCGCCCTGACCGCGGCCTACACCTCACCCGCCGCATACTTCATCGAAAAGCTTTCCGAGGGCGTGGGTACGATTGCCGCCGCCTTTTATCCCCGGCCGGTCATCGTGCGCCTGTCCGATTTCAAGTCCAACGAATATGCCAGCCTGCTCGGGGGTGCCGACTTCGAGCCGGTCGAGGCCAACCCCATGCTGGGCCTGCGCGGCGCCTCCCGCTACGTCCATCCCGACTTCCGCGAAGCCTTTGCGCTGGAGTGCGCGGCCCTGAAGCGGGTGCGCGAGGAAATGGGCTTTGGGAATCTGAAACTCATGGTCCCGTTCTGCCGGACCCTCGGCGAGGCGGAGCAGGTGCTGAAGGTCATGGCGGAACACGGCTTGCAGCGCGGAGCCGGCGGTCTGGAGATCTACATGATGTGCGAACTGCCGAACAACGTCATGTTGATCGACGAGTTTGCCGAGTATTTCGACGGCTTCTCCATCGGCTCCAATGACCTGACCCAACTGGCCCTGGGCATCGACCGCGATTCGGAGCTGGTCGCCGGGGCATTCGATGAGCGCGACCCCGGGGTCAGGAAACTGTTACGCCTGGCCGTGGAGGGTGCCCGGCGCAATCACCGCCACAGCGGTATCTGTGGCCAGGCGCCGTCAGACTATCCCGATATGGCGGCTTACCTGGTGGAGCTGGGTATCGGCTCAATCAGCCTGAACCCGGACACGGTGATGAAGACCACGCAGCATATCCTTAGGGTGGAACAGGAGCTGGACGGAAAACACGAACCCAGGTCGGAATGACAGCTTGATCAGACCTTCCCCGGGGGGCGCAGCTGTCCAGGGTCTCGTGCTGCAGCGGTACGGGTCCACCGGCAGACCCTGCCGGAGGACCCGTATGCCGACTCAGTTGTAATAGCGCGGCTGGCTGCCCTGGCTGTACATGTTCCTGAAGTGATTGCGGTAGTAGACCACGGCGCTGTTGCCGGCCGCTTTCACGTCGAAGATCTTCCAGCCGGTCTGGCTCTTGTAGAAGCGGAATTCCAGCTTGGTGGGGATGCCGTTCGCCTGCATGATCCAGGCGCTCACCGTGACGTCCTCCTGGCTTTGCCCGCGCGGGGTGAAATAGCGGATCTGCTGGTTGGAGTAGGTGCCCAGCTGTTGCGCGAGTATGGTCATGAATGATTCGGCCAATTGTGCCTGCATGCCGGCGCGCTGTTCCGGGCTCATCCTGCGCCAGGCGGGTCCGGCCGCCCAGCGGGTCATGTAGGCAAAATCGAAATAGGGCGCGATCTCGCTTTGCAGGAAGGCCGCCGCCCTGGCCTGGTCCTTGGCCCCACCGCTGCGGATAAAGCCTGTCAGCTTGCTAACGCCCGCCTTGAGGAGCTGTGCCGGTTCGGCTGCCTGCTGGGCCGGTGCCCTGCCTTGATGCATGCCCTGGTAATAGGATGGTGGGGGTGCCGCTGCGGCGACGGCGGATGCAGAGGTAATCAGTATCAGGAATATGGCCAGTAGATTCGCTTTCATGGAGTCCTCTGTAGCTTGCGCTGGATTGAATAGAACGGAAACAGGCCAGATTTCCTCTGGCCTGTTCGCGTTATACAGCAGATGGTTTGGGGTTGCCAGCCCGTGATTTTTTTGTCGCGCAACAAAGGATGCACGTCCCTGTGCATACTACTTCCAAAGGGTTATTACTGGGTTGCCGGTGCAGCCGGGGCTACCGGTGCGGCGTAGGGAGTACCATAGGGGCCACCCCAACCGTAGCCGGGATAACCGCCATAGCCATAGCCGGGATAGCCGCCGTAGCCATAGGGGCCGTAGCCACCATAGCCATAGTGACGTCCATAACCGCGACCATAACCGCTGCCACGACCACCGCCGCTCATGCTGAAGTTCATGTCGCCCCAGCCGTCGCCGTCGAAGGGACCCCAGTCGGAACCCCAGTTGTCACCACCCCAGGGACCGCCGCCCCACCAGGCATGGGCGGATGTCATCGGGAGGGCGGCAAGACCCGCGATGAAGGCCGCTGCTACTGTCGTTTTCAGTGTTTTCATGAGAGTTATCTCCTGTTTCTTAAATGATGAATTAGCCTCCCGTTTCCGGGAGAACTATAGTTTCGAATGGGTGTGGAAAAATTAAAATGACCTGAATCAATAAGTGTTAAGTTTTATTAACATATTCTTAAAGGCTGATAGTGTAAGATTACCACCAAGGACGGCTGGGTTAGAATCCAGCCCGGAAAGGATTGCTGCTGGCTGACCGGAATCAGCATGGAGTGTGGTTTATGCGACTGATTTTATTATCTATTATGTCTTTCATCGGGGCATCGGCCATGGCCGCCCCGGATGGCGCGCAACTCTATGCAGGGCATTGCGCCGCCTGCCATGGTGACAAGGGTAGCGGTGGTGTCGGTGTCCCGCTGGCCCTCCCGTCATTCCTGGAGAGCGTGGACGACGAGTTCCTGCGCAAGACCGTGCGCCATGGCCGGCCCGGCCGGGTGATGCCGGCCTTCCCGAAGCTGAGTGATGCGCAACTGGATGCCTTGGTGGGCTATATTCGCAGCTGGTCTTCGAAGCCCGCTCCCCAGTACGTGGCCGATCCTGTCAGGGGCAACGTGGAACATGGCAAGGCCCTGTACGCTACCCATTGTGCCGCCTGCCACGGCCCCAACGGCGAGGGGGGCAAGGGTACCGGGGTGACCTTCTCGCGCC
>CAMYJZ010000047.1 GCA_947258845.1 uncultured Ectothiorhodospiraceae bacterium
CGGACTCCCGGCGGTCAACAAGCGTCTCAAGGTATATAAAAATTCTACTTGGGTCGGGTCTCCGCTAAAAGACACTAATCACAGGGATATAGCATCCACATTGCGCTGCAGCCAGAATTCCAGCAGGGCCAGGTGCCAGAGCTTGTTGCCCAGGATCGGCGTATGGTGCTGCTCCGGGCTGTCCAGCAGCCGGTCGACGTAGTCCAGGTTGAACAGCCCGCGTTCCCGGCAAGCCCTGGCACACAGCACCTCGCGCACGAATTCCAGAACCTCACCGCGTACGAACTTCAACGCCGGCACCGGGAAGTAGCCCTTGGGTCGGTCGATCACCTGGTCCGGCAGCAGCCCCCGTGAAATCACCTTGAGCGGGTGCTTGCCGCCCGACTTCAGCTTGATCTCGGGCGGCATCCGGATGGCGAGCTCGACCAGCTCGTGATCGAGAAACGGCACGCGCGCCTCCAGGCCCCACGCCATGGTCATGTTGTCGACCCGCTTGACCGGGTCATCCACGATCAGCGTGGTGACGTCATAGGCCAGCACCCGGTTCAGGAAGCGCTCTGCCGCGGAGAATTTCAGCCCCTGTTCGACCCGGGCCGATGTGTAGTCGATGCCGTGATGGCGGACGTCGACGGTCTCCAGCAGTTCCTCGTGGCTGCGATCGAAATAGCGCGGCCGGAAGCGCTCCAGGTCGCTGCCCTGCGCCGCCTGCATCTGCGCGTACCAGAAATAGCCCGCGAATACCTCATCGGCGCCCTGCCCGCTCTGCACCACCTTGACCTCCCGGGAGACGCGTTCGCCCAGCAGGTAAAAGGCCACGGCATCCTGCCCCACCATGGGCTCGGACATATTGTCGACCGCTTCCGGAAGCCGCACCAGCACCTCCTCGTTGGGTATCGAGAAACGCTGGTGTTTGGTCTGGTAAAGGTCTGCCACGAGATCCGAGTATTCGAATTCGTGCCCGCGTTCTTCCGGCTGGTCCTCGAAGCCCACGGAAAAGGTAAACAGGTCCCCGCCGCCAACCTCCGCCAGCAGGGCAACCAGCAGGCTGGAGTCCAGCCCACCCGACAACAGGATACCGACGGGCACGTCCGCAATGCTACGGCGGCGCTCAACCGCCTTTTTCAGCGCCTCGTGAACCGCTTCGATCCACTCCCACTCACTCGGCTCGGGCAATCGCCGCTGCGTATCCAGCTGCCAGTAGCGCCGCAGCTGCTTGCGGCCGTCATGATGAAAGGTAAGGCTGTGGGCCGGCGCCAGCTTGCGCAGCCCGCGCAGCAGGGTGCGCGGTGCCGGCACGACGGCATGCAGACTCAGGTGATGATGCAATGCCACCGGGTCGATAGCGGTATCGACATCACCGGCGTGTAACAGTGCGCTGCTGGTCGAGGCAAAGCGCAGCCCGCGCGAAGTGATACTGTAGTACAGCGGCTTGATACCGAAGCGATCGCGGGCAAGAAACAGGCTCTGCCTGCGGGTATCCCAGATGGCAAAGGCGAACATCCCGTGCAACTGCTGCGGGCAGTCCTCGCCCCACTCGGCATAGGCCTTCAGGATTACCTCGCTGTCGCCGCCGGTGAAGAACGTATAGCCCTTCGCGCGCAGCCGCTCCCTGAGTTCCGGGTAGTTGTAGATGGTCCCGTTGAAAACCAGAACCAACCCCAGTTCGGCATCGACCAGGGGCTGGTTGGAACGTTCGGAGAGGTCAATGATGGACAGGCGCCGGTGCCCCAGCGCCACCGGGCCATCGGCATACTCACCCGCGGCATCCGGTCCCCGGCGTTCCAGCCGGGACATCATCTCCTGCAGGGTACGCCGATCCGGGCGCGAGCCGTCAAAGCGCAGTTCTCCGCATAGGCCGCACATGTTTTACCAGTCCATGGATTAGTTAAGATCGCTGACCGGAATGAGCGTCAGGGTTCCACTGACAGCCTGGAAACAACCCGATTGACGCCACTGGTGGTGCGCGCGAGTTCGACCGCGCGTGCCGCGACCGCCGCGCTCTGGACTGACCCGTACAGGGTGACTACCCCCCGGTAGGTGCTGACCCGGATATCCAGGGCCCTGACCAGGCTGTCATTCACAAAACGGGTGTTGATCCGGGAGGTAATGGCCGCATCGGTACTGGTCTGGCTGCCACTGTAGCTGCCACCGCCCGGCGATCCGCCTCCGACGATCAGCGAGCCGCAACCCTGCACCAGAACGGCAAGCACTATCACAATTACGCTGTAGCTGGATATTTTCATAAAACCTGTAACCCCCCTCCATGACTCATTGCGCAGCTTCATCTTCTAGTGTACTGCCCCAGCCACCGCCACCGGGCGTGCACAGCCGCAGGTGCTCCCCGGCCTGTATCCGGAAGCTGGTCTTGGCGGACAGGCGTTTCTGCCCACGCCAGTTTTCCCCGCTGGCGCCGGCCTCACCCCCCGCCAGCCCCCAGGGTCCGGTGCGACGCCGCTCCGTCAGCAAGGTCACCGTGGCCGGCTCGAGAAACTCGTACTCGCGCACCAGCCCATCACCTCCCCGGTGTCTGCCGGCGCCGCCGGAACGGTCACGTAGCTGGTAGCGCAGCAAGCGCAGCGGAAAGTTCATCTCCAGCACCTCGATCGGTGTATTGAGCGTGTTCGTCATGTGCGACTGGACCGCGCTCAGACCGTCATGGCGAATACCGGCACCCATCCCCCCGCCCAGGGTCTCGTAGTAATCCCAGACACGCCGCCCGTCTCGGCAACCCAGGGCCAGGTTATTCATCGTGCCCTGGCTGGCCGCCGGGATCCGGTCCGGGATCGCCCGGGCCAGCGCACCCGTCACCACGTCCACCACCCGGCTGCTGGTCTCGACATTACCGGCCGCCACGGCCGCCGGACGTCGCGCATTGAGCAGGCAGCCTTCCGGCGCCGTCAGGCTGATGGAACGGAAACTGCCGGCACAGGCCGGGGTATGCGCCGGCATCAGACAGCGGAACACATAATACACGCCGGCCGCCGCAACCGAGAGCGGGCAGTTGATATTGCCCTGTACCTGTGCGGCGGTCCCGGTGAAGTCGACATCGACCCGGCCCTGTTTAACGCGGATGCTTACCGCAATCCGGATGTCGACGATCGACCCGGCCCTGTTTAACGCGGATGCTTACCGCAATCCGGATGTCGACGCCGCCCGCACCATCATCCTCCATCAGGTCCTCGAATGCATAACGGCCATCAGGGATGCAGCCCAGCGCCTGCGCGGCCAGCCGCTCAGCGTAATCATTCACGGCCTCCAGCCCGGCCAGGTAGCGCTCCGCACCCATGGGGCCGGCGAGCTCCAGCAGGCGTTGCACACCCGCGCGGTTGGCGCTGATCTGTGCGGCCAGGTCACCGTCCATCTGCAGCGGATTGGCAGTGGCGGTGGTGATCGCCGCCAGGCAGGCGTGCACGACCCGGTCCTCCCGCAGCAGGTGCCTGGGCGAGATGATCAGGCCCTCCTCCGCAAGCGAACGCGATACCGGCATCGATCCCGGGCTGTGCGCACCGATATCGGCATGGTGAGCGCGGTTAGCCACAAAGCCAATGAGTTCCGCCTGCAGGTAGACGGGTGCGATCAGGGTCACATCGGGGAGGTGGGTACCGCCCAGGTAGGGGTCATTGACGACCACCATGTCACCCGGCGCCCACTGCATTCCGGCCACCAGGTCCTGCATGGCATAGGCCATGCTACCCAGGTGGACCGGGATATGTGCCGCCTGGGCGCATAACTGTCCCTGCGAATCGAACACGGCACAGGAGTAATCCAGCCGGTCCTTGATGTTGGTCGAGAACGCCGCACGCCGCAGCACCGCCCCCATCTCGTCACAGGTGGCCGCCACCCGGCTGGAAAATACGCCCAGTTCGATTGCATCCATTTATCTCACCCGCCTGGCAGCTGTTATTCGGATAAGCCTGGAACACCTGTAAGTCGATGCTTTTCCAAGAAGATTTTGAGGATCCGCGTATTGCATTATGCGCGGCCCTGCCTTATCCTTCCATTCCCGACTGTTTTAGTCAGCTTTTATTGAACCCTTTTCAAAAAACAAATGCCACCGCTCAAAAGGAGCTTGCAAACATGAATCCCTTAACCTCGATACTGGGCACCATCATTTCCGGTTTCGTGCTGGCGATTATTATCGTACTCGTCCTCGGCACAAGCGGCATCAACCTCTGGGAACTCGAAGTCTGGGCCCATGTCCTGGCCGGCATTACCTGGATCGGCCTGCTGTATTACTTTAACTTCGTTCAGGTCCCGGCCGTGGGTGAGGCGCTGGGTGACGAAGGCGGACCCGGACCGGCCGCCATCAACAAGTACGTGGCACCGCGCGCCCTGCTGTGGTTCCGCTGGTCGGCCCTGGCGACCTGGCTGACCGGTGCAGCCGCACTCGAGACCATGGGTATCGGCATCGTGAACGCCTTCACCCTGCAATCCGGCGCAACCGTGATCGGCATTGGCGCCTGGCTGGGCACCATCATGCTGTTCAACGTGTGGGTGTTGATCTGGCCGAACCAGAAGAAGATCCTGGGCATGGTCGAGGCCAGCGCCGAGCAGATCGCCTCGGCGAAAAAGGTCGCCCTGATGGCCTCGCGCACCAATACCCTGCTGTCCATTCCCATGCTGATGTGCATGACCGGACATGCACACGGCCTGCCGTTCTAAACCCGCTGGCCGATTACGGAGGACCGGCAACAGGACCTGGTCTGAATCCGCCAAAACAGGGCAAGCAAACCCGGCATCATGCCGGGTTTGCACTTTTCGGGACGTTTGCCTGTCGACAATTCAGACTATAGAATCAGTGCTGATGTAAGGATGGCAGTCTGTGGCGGACTGCCTTTTCTTTTTGGACCTTGAAAAATATGAAAGACCATCTCATGTCGACCTATGCCCGGCTACCGGTGCAGTTTGAACGCGGCGAAGGTGTCTGGCTGTGGGATACCGAGGGCAGGCAGTACCTCGACGCACTCAGCGGCATCGCCGTCTGCGGGCTGGGACATGCGCACCCGAGCGTTGCAGAGGCCATCTCGTCACAGGCCGGCCGCCTGATCCACACCTCCAACCTCTACGGCATTCCGCTACAGACAAAACTGGCTGAGCGCCTGTGCCTGTTGTCGGCAATGCAACGGGTGTTTTTCTGCAACTCGGGCGCCGAGGCCAACGAGGCCGCCATCAAGATCGCGCGGCTCTACGGACACGGCAGGGACATTGAATGCCCGGCCATCATTGTCATGGAAAACAGTTTCCACGGGCGCACCCTGGCTACCCTCACGGCTACCGGCAGCCGCCGTGTCCAGGCCGGCTTCGAGCCGCTGGTACAGGGCTTCATACGGGTGCCCTATAACGATCTGGACGCGATCCGCACCGTGGCCGGTAACAGCAGTGACGTAGCGGCCATCCTGGTGGAACCCGTGCAGGGCGAAGGCGGGGTGAACGTACCGGACCCGGGATACCTGGCGGGTATTCGCGAAATCTGCGACCAGCAGAACTGGCTGATGATGCTCGATGAAATCCAGACCGGTATCGGCCGCACCGGCCAGTGGTTTGCCTACCAGCACGACAGAACACTGCCGGATGTCGTCACCGCCGCCAAGGCACTGGGCAACGGCGTGCCGATCGGGGCCTGCCTGGCCCGGGGGAAAGCCGCTGAAGTGCTGCAGCCTGGCAGCCACGGCACCACCTTCGGCGGCAACCCGCTGGCCGCGTCTGCCGCCATGGCGGTACTGGATGTGATCGAGTCCGGGCAGCTGGTCGCCCAGGCCGCTCGGCTGGGCACACAGCTGCTCACGGGATTTACCGAAAGGCTGTCCGCGCTCGACGGGGTCAGGGAAATCCGCGGTAGCGGCCTGATGATCGGCATCGAACTCGACCGCCCCTGCGGCGAACTGGTAAAGACGGCACTGGATTGCGGCCTGTTGATCAATGTCACGGCGGAACGCGTGGTACGCCTGTTGCCGCCACTGATCACCAGCGAGAAGCAGGCGGCAATGATCATGGACAAGGTCAGTGACCTGGTCCGGGATTTCCTGACGGAGTAGTTCGATCATGACCAGGCATTTCCTCACCCTGCTGGATCTCTCAACGGACGAACTCCGGGACCTGATCGCACGCGCCATCGAACTCAAGGCAATCCACGCCGCCGGCAAGCCGCACGAGTCACTCAGGGGCCGCGTGCTGGCCATGGTGTTCGAGAAATCGTCCACCCGCACCCGCATGTCATTCGAGGCTGGCATGGCTCAGCTGGGTGGCCATGCCATCTTTCTCTCGCCGCGCGATACCCAGCTGGGCCGCGGCGAACCCATCGAAGACACGGCCCGGGTGCTCTCGCGCATGGCGGACATCATCATGATCAGGACCTTCGAGCACGAAAAAATCGAGCGCTTTACCGAATACGCGCAGGTGCCCGTGATCAACGCGCTCACCGATATGTACCATCCCTGCCAGCTGCTGGCCGATATCCAGACCTACTTCGAACAGCGCGGTGATATCCAGGGCAAGAGCGTTGTCTGGATCGGTGACGGCAACAACATGTGCCATTCCTACATCAATGCCGCACGCCGATTCGATTTCGAACTGCGGATTGCCGCGCCCGAGGGCTATCTCCCTGATGCACAGTTACTGGCGGATGCCGGGGACCATGCCGTTCTGATAAACACCCCGGCCGAGGCGGCACGCGGAGCCGACCTGGTGGTGACCGATGTCTGGGCCAGCATGGGCCAGGAAGAAGAACAGGCCAGGCGCGCCAGGGCCTTTGCCGATTACCAGGTCGATGCCGACATCATGGCGGTTGCAAACCCGGGAGCGCTGTTCATGCACTGCCTTCCGGCACACCGTGGCGAAGAGGTCGCCGCTGATGTCATCGATGGCCCACAGAGCGTGGTCTGGGACGAGGCAGAGAACCGCCTGCATGCCCAGAAGGCCCTGCTGGAGTTCCTGCTGCTCTGACCAAAAACCGCAGCCACCCCAGTAGGATGGGCAAAGGCCGACAGGCCGTGCCCGTCATGGGCATCCCGTGTTGGGCACGCTACGCTTTGCCCAACCTACCGCTTCTGTGGATTCCGTGGCAAATTTCGTAGGTCGGGTTAGCGGTAGCGTAATTCGACATGGCTTTCTCTCACGCTTCACGTTTCACGCTTCACGCTTCGCTGCGTTCTAACACCGGCCGGGCCAGCAGCAGCGAGTAATAGTGGTTGTCTGGCTGGTAGTGGCGATCCAGCATATAACCGGCTTCCGTCAGCATGGACTGGAGTGACTCAACAGAAAACTTGCGGCTGATCTCGGTCAGGATGGACTCGCCTTCCTGCAGGGACATCGCGCAGTCGAGTGCGCCGAGCCTGACCTGGTGCCGCTCCCTGGCCACCAGGTACATCTCGATCTGCTCCCGCGCGTCATTGTAGACGGCGCGGTGTCTGAATCTGCCGGGATCAAAGTCTGCATCGAGACCCCGGTTCAGCACCTCCAGCAGGTTGAGATTGAACTCGGCGGTAATCCCTTCGGCATCGTTGTAGGCCGCGTGCAGCACGGCATGCGCCTTTACCCGATCGGCCCCCATGACAAGACAGTCGTCCGCCTGCATCCGGTTGCAGATCTCCGCCAGGAAGCGATGTGCGTCCGGTGAGTCAAAGTTGCCGATCGTGCCGCCAAGAAAGAGATACAGGCAGGGGCCTTCCGGAACCGGCAGTTCATCAAGACCGGCATGGTAATCACCCAGCAGCGGCCTGACGTTCAGCCAGTCATAGTCCTGCATCAGGGCATGACCGGTTTCGCGCAGCACCGGTTCGCAGACGTCGAACGGCCAGTAGGTCACCGGCCTGTCGGAATCTGAACAGGCATCGAGCAGGTGGCGCGTCTTGCGCGAGGTGCCGCTGCCGAACTCGATGATGTGATCGGGTTTCACCAGGGCGATGATCTCCTGCGCATGCCGTTGCAGCAGCGCCTCCTCGGTTCGGGTCGGGTAGTATTCCGGCGTATCGCAGATCGCGTCGAACAGGCATGCGCCGCGATGGTCGTAGAAATATTTCGGTGGCATGGAGCGCGGCCGATCGAGCAGGCCCGAACGGGCATCCTGCAACAGCGGCGGAACCGGACGCGAGGGCGTCACCCGCAAACAGTCAATGCCGTTGGGCGGGGGTTGCTGCCTGGCGCCGTCTGTTATTGTCCTGTGCATGGGTCTGTGCCTGCGCTGCCCTGTTCCAGTCGCGGTTGGAGAGGCAGGCCGTTTAGGCTAACATCGGCTTGAAATAAATGGAAATCACTCAACGACGTATTAGCGGCCTGGGACGATATTATGTGCAGACTTGCTGCCTACCTGGGGCCCGACATTCCCCTGAAACAGTTCCTGCTCGACCCGCCGCACAGCCTGTACCGGCAGTCCTGGGAACCCATGGAACTGAAATACGCGAAAATCAATGCAGACGGCTACGGCTTTGGCTGGTACAGCCCTGACGGCATTCCCTCGGTCTATACCAGCATCCTGCCCATCTGGTCCGACGCCAACCTGCCTCATCTCGCCGGTACGATCAGCAATCCGCTGTGGATCGCCGAGATCCGCAGCGCCACCCTGGGCCACCCGGTACACCAGTACAACACGCCGCCGTTCTTCGACGATCGGCACCTGTTCGTCCACAACGGCTTTATCCGCGATTTTCACCAGCAGGTGCGCCCGCTGATGAACCGGATGCTGTCACCGGGAGTGGCCGGCGACATCCAGGGAAACACCGATTCGGAATACCTGTTTGCCTGCCTGCGGCAGCTGCTGGTCGACGACCCGAAACTGTCGCTGACCGATGTCCTGACGGACCTGTTCGACAGACTGCAGGGATGGGTGGGCGAGCAGCCGGCCCTGTTGAATATCATCATCACCGAGGGCGAACGGATCTATGCGAGCCGCCACGGCATCAACCACGAATGCCCGTCACTGTACTACACCACGGATGACGAACTGTTCCCCGGCGGCCAGGTAGTCGCATCGGAACGCTTCGCCGAAGACAGTTTCTGGCAACCCGTTCCCGAACACCACATCCTGGTCCTGGACGCAAACAAGCCACCCGAATTGCTCGCGCTGTGACCGACCCGGCCCTCCTTGGTGAACTGCGCATGGCGCAGGACCTCGTTTCCGGCCTGGCCGGGGAACTCGACGATGCCGGCCTGCGCTACCAGTACCACTCCGAGCTCAGCCCCCTGGGATGGCACCTCGGCCACTGCACCTACACCGAGTGCTACTGGCTGCAGGAAGTCATCCAGGGTGATGACCGTTTCACTGCGCCGGTTGCAGCACTGTATACGCCGCCGCAGGTCCCCAAACCGGAGCGCGGCGCACGGCTGCCCGCACGCGCTGAGCTGCTGCAATGGGTGCAGGCCATACAGTCACTCAATCTCGAGACGCTGGAGAACCCGCCGTCGGGCCTGCTCGACCATCCGCTGATGCAGAATGCCTACCTGGTCCACTTCCTGATCCAGCATTACAGCCAGCACTACGAGACCATGATCATGGTGCTGACACAGCGCGCATTGGCAGCGGATCCGGTCGACTTCATGGTGCAGGAACCGGTCATCCCGGCTGAACTGCAAGCGGATACCTGCAGCATGGATGCCGGTCACTACCGGGTCGGCGGACAGTTTCCCTCGGCCTGCGACAATGAACTGCCGCCGCAGCAGGCCGACCTCGGCCCCTGCCGGATTGCGCGCCGGCCGGTCACCAACAGCGAATTCCTGGCCTTCATGGAAGATGGCGGCTACCGTAATCGTTCACTGTGGAGTGAACCTGGCTGGCGCTGGCTGCAACAGCACGGGGTCCGATGTCCCGATCACTGGCGCAGCGATCCGGCCGGCCACTGGTACGCGATCGGCAACCGCGGTCCCTATGCACTGACGGACGATGACGTCCTGCACGGCATTTCCCGTTACGAGGCCGGGGCCTTCGCGACCTGGGCGGGCGGTCGACTCCCCCACGAACACCAGCGGGAGGTCGCCAGCCGGCTGCAACTCCTGGAACAGACCGGGCGTGTCTGGGAATGGTGTGACAACACCTTCTATCCCTACGCGGGCTTCAAGCCCTTTCCCTATGACGAGTATTCGACCCCCTGGTTCGATAATGGCCATTACAGCCTGCGCGGCGGCAGCCTGCACACGCGCCCCGCCGTCAAGCGCCCCAGCTTCAGGAATTTCTACCAACCACAGATGCGCCACATCTTCGCCGGCCTGCGGCTGGTGTATTGAGGTGACAGGTGAGGAGTGAGGAGTGAAGAGTGAAGAGTGAAGAGTGAAGAGTGAAGAGTGAAGAGTGAAGAGTGAAGAGTGAAGAGTGAAGAGTGAAGAGTGAAGAGCAATATTATCTTGGATTCTCATCACTTCTCACTTTTTACCTTTTACTTCTCGTACCTCATTGATTTTCTGTTTCCGTGTTCTTCCGTGGATTCCGTGGCTGGATAATTATCGATAAATCGCGCCTGCACACGATTAAGCGCCGGGCATAAACGAGGCGCTCCCACACCTCACTTTTCACGTTTCACTTTTTACTTGTCTTCAACGGTATAATCCCCCGATGTCTGGATCACGCAAACCGGGTGCAGCCCCCCAGCGACTGGGCAAGGGCATGATCATCGCGGCCTGGCTCCTGCTGCTGGCCCTGCTGACCTGGTTCTTCAGCACCCAGCTGGAGCGACAGCACAATCCCAACACAAAGGTCATGAGCGCCACCACGGCCGGGGGCGCGACGGCGGTCCAGCTGGAACGCAACCGCTACGGCCATTACGTGGCCAGCGGCTTCATCAACGCCCAGGCGGTTGAATTCATGCTGGACACCGGCGCCAGCGATGTCTCCATCCCGCTGCCGGTAGCCGAACGACTGGGCCTGAAAAAGGGTCGCAGCGTGGTCTACCAGACCGCCAACGGCGCCATCACTGCCTGGCAGACCACGGTGGACGAAATCCGGCTGGGTGAACTGCGCGTCGGTCCGGTACGCGCCAGCATCAACCCGCACATGGACGGTGACGGCATACTGCTGGGCATGAGCTTTCTGAAGCAACTGGACTTTAGCCAGCAAGGCAATAGACTGACGCTGCAATATTCAACCGCAGACTGAGAACAGCGTGGAACTATTCCAGCAACTGACAACCTGGACCGGCGAACTCTCCGGACTGCTGTGGGGCAACCCGCTGACACTGCTGGTCCTGCTGGGCACCGGCCTCTACCTGACGCTGCGCATGGGCCTGGTGCAGGTACGCGGATTCCGGCACGCGGCCCACCTCATTGCCGGCAAATTCAGCAGCCACAAGGATGTCGGCGAGGTCTCGCATTTCCAGGCCCTGTCGACGGCACTGTCCGCAACAGTCGGAACCGGCAACATCGCCGGGGTGGCCACGGCGATCTCCCTGGGCGGGCCGGGTGCGCTGTTCTGGATGTGGGTCACCGCCGTTTTCGGCATGGCCACCAAGTTCACGGAATGCACCCTGTCGCTGAAATTCCGCTCCGTGGCACCGGACGGCGAAGTTGCCGGTGGCCCCATGTACACCCTGCTGCATGGCCTGAACATGCGCCGCACCGCCGCGGCCTTCGCCATCTTCGCGCTGATTGCCTCCTTCGGAATCGGCAACATGGTGCAGGCCAACTCCGTGATGGACGGCCTCGGTTACATCTTCCCGGACCTGCACAAATCCGCCTGGGTGGTCGGGGCCGTGCTCGCCATGCTGGTGGGGCTGGTGATCCTGGGCGGCGTCAAGCGCATTGCCCGCGTGGCCAGCACCCTGGTGCCGTTCATGGCAACCCTCTATATCGCGGCCGCGCTGCTGGTGCTGGCCAATCACGCCAGCGCGATCCCGGACGCCTTCGTCACCATCTTCAACCACGCCCTCAACCCGTGGGCCGTCGGCGGCGCGGCCGTGGGCGAGGCCATCCGCTGGGGCGTGGCCCGCGGCCTGTTTTCGAACGAGGCTGGTCTCGGCTCCTCGCCCATGGCACATGCCGCGGCACGCACCAACGAACCGGTGCGGGAAGGCCTGGTGGCCATGATGGAGCCGTTTATCGATACCCTGATCATCTGCACCATGACCGGGCTGGTCATCGTGGTCACCGGGGCCTGGCAGGAAAGTTCCGAGTCCATGATGGGCGCCGCACTCACCGCCCACGCCTTCAGCGGAACACTGGGGACCGCAGGCGCATGGGTGGTTGGTGGCGGCCTGACCCTGTTTGCCTATTCCACCATCATTGCCTGGTCCTATTACGGTGACCGTTCCGCCTACTACCTGTTCGGCGAACGTGCCGTGCTGCCCTACCGGGTTGTCTATACCCTGGTAGTGGTGGTCGGGGCGGCGGTCCCCCTGAAACTGGTCTGGAACATCGCAGATATCACCAATATCCTGATGGCCCTGCCCAACCTGCTGGGCCTGATACTACTCGCCGGCCTGGTCAAGAAACTGAAAGACGATTATTTCTCGCGCCCGCACGAGAAAACATAGAACATATCACCGCAGAGACGCAGAGAACGCAAAGACAATTTACTAATAATAAGGACAGCACTCACAAGAATATTTATATGAAATTGTTAAGACAAGTTCTTCGTAAAAAGTATTATTTCACTCTGCGTTCTCTGCGTCTCTGCGGTGATTAATTAACCAGGAATGAAACCATGACTAAAACCACCACAGCGACATTCGAAATCGAACCGCTGGAGATCTCTACCTGAATGCTGCTCGAGGTCCTCGATGAAGCGCTGCTGCACAGCGTGCGCGAAGCCCTGTCAGAAGACATCGGCAGCGGCGATATCACCGCCGCCCTGATCCCGGGGGACGAACAGGCTAGCGCCAGCGTGGTCTGCCGCGAGGCGGCGGTACTCTGCGGCATGGCCTGGTTTAACGCCGTGTTCGCGGAACTCGACACCGACATCCTCGTCACCTGGGCTGCGAAAGACGGCGACGCCATCCAGCCCGGCCAGGTCCTCTGCACCCTCACCGGCCCCGCCGCCCCCATCCTCACCGGCGAACGCACCGCGCTCAACTTTCTGCAGACCCTGTCCGGCACAGCGACGCGGGCGCGCCGCTATGCCGACGCCGTCAGCGGTCTGCCCGTCCGCATACTGGATACCCGCAAGACCATTCCCGGTCTGCGCCAGGCCCAGAAATACGCGGTTCGTACCGGCGGCTGCCATAACCACCGCATGGGCCTGTACGACGGCATCCTGATCAAGGAGAACCACATTGCCTCGGCCGGCTCGATCAGTGCCGCCGTGGAAGACGCCAGGCAGGCCAGCCGGGATGTCCCGGTGGAGGTCGAGGTGGAAAACGCGGATCAGGTCGCCGAGGCAGTGCAGTCCGGCGCCGACATCCTGCTGCTGGACAACTTCACACCCGCGGCACTGGTCGCAGCGGTGGAAACTGTGAACGGGCGCGCAAAACTGGAGGCCTCCGGTGGCATCACCCTGGACAACATCCGCGAGATCGCGGCCACGGGAGTGGATTTCATCTCCATCGGCGACCTCACCAAGGATCTCCAGGCTATTGATTTATCTATGATATTTTCTTCCTGAGCCAACGCCCCACGGGCCGCTGCGGGCCACTCGCAATCCACCCACCGCTGCGGCCCGCCGTTTCAGAAATGGCCCTGTTTGTCGATAACCACAGGCAGACAGCAATGTTTTCAGACCTTCCGAGTGGCCATAATGAAACAGTCTCAAAACCGCGGATTCACCCTCCCTGAAATCCTCATCACCCTGGGCATCGTCGCCATCGTGTTATCCATGGCCGTTCCCGCCGTCGGTACCACCATCAAGAACAACCGGCTGGCCACCACTCTGAACCAGGTGGTCACGGACCTGCATTTCGCACGCAGCGAGGCCGCCAAACGCGGAGTGCGGGTCATCCTGTGTCGCAGCGCCAACCCCAACGCCGCGACACCGAGCTGCGGCGGCACCACACAAGTCTGGACCAGCGGCTACCTGATCTTTGCCGATGACGGAAACTACGCCAATAGCTGGTACAACCCCGGTACGGACACCCTGCTGCGCCTCGGCCAACCCGTCACCTCGGGCGTGGCACTGCGCACCAGCTCGACCTGGAACAACAACCTGGAATTCAACGCTGATGGCAGTACCAATGAAGGCGGCACCGCGCAGATGTCCATCTGCGATGATCGTGAGGAAGCGAAAGGCCGACAAATCACAGTCAGGCGTAACGGGATAGCCAAGACTCAAATCGAGAACATCTCCAACTGCATCTTGTAGCCAAGCAACAGTAACAGGTGGAAATATAAAAGCCCTCGCAACGAGGGCTTTTTTCATGCTGGTGCCGGAGAGGTGAATCGAACACCCGACCTACTGATTACGAATCAGTTGCTCTACCGACTGAGCTACTCCGGCGTGGGGCGAATGAGTATAAAAGGGGGAAACCAATTAAGCAAAGCAGGCCCGGGGCAACACAGGCGGCTCAGTGCGTTTCCGTGGCATTGCGCAGCCGGATGATGACATCGACGCCTTCGCTGACCGTGCCCTCGGGCAACTCGGGCAGCGATTCGATGGCCAGTTCGGACGCCTCGATATCCCGCAGTTCGCCGGTATCGACATTGTAGAAGTGGTGATGGTTGCTGGTATTGGGGTCGTAGAACACCCGGGTGGGGTCCACGATGACCTCGCGCACCAGCCCCTTGCTCGCGAACAGGCCGAGGGTGTTGTAGACCGTCGCCTTGGAGACATGGTCCTTGTCGTCATTGACGCAGTGCATGACCTGGTCGGCCGACAGGTGCTGGTCACGGCTGAACAGGGTGCGGGCAATCAGCAGCCGCTGCTGGGTCGGCAGAATCCCGTGCGCCTTCAGCCGGTCTGCCACGTCCTGGGTGCTAAGCATTTGTATGGAGCGCTGTTCTTGCATTTAGAGCAAGTATAATCCGGGCGCCTCCAGAACGTCTATGCCACGCGGGGCAGTCATAATTATTTATAATATGAATCAATATGATAGGGTCCTGCATCGGTGAAGCCCGGCCGTCCCAACAGGCGGTCTGCCAGCAGCCGCGCCGAGGCCGGCGCCATGACCACGCCGTTGCGGAAATGCCCGGTATTGACGAACAGCCCCCGGATGGCCGGGTGCTCGTCGATAAAAGGCACCCCGTCCGGCGAGCCCGGCCGCAGGCCGGCCCAGTGCCGGACGACCTCGCAGCCGGAAAGTGCCGGCAGCAGTTCGGTCGCCTTCTGCACCAGCAGGGTGCGTGCCTCCGGGGTGGTGACGTTATCGAAACCGGTCTGCTCCAGGGTGCTCCCGCAGAGGATGAGACCGTCACGCCGCGGGATCAGGTAATGACCCTGATAGAGCACGATGTGAGTCAACAGGCCGGGAGGGGCCGTGAACTGGATCATCTGGCCGCGCACCGGCGTGACCGGGAGTTCCAGCCCGGTTGCCTGCAACAGCGGTGCACTCCAGGCCCCACCGGCAATCACCACCTTATCGGCTGAGAAATCTCCTTGCGCAGTGCTGACACCCTGTACAACCCCGGCCTGCTCGATTATCGCGGTGACCTCGGTGTGCTCGCGGATGGTGACGCCCTGCCCCTGCAGAGACCTGGACAGGGCCCGGCACAGCAAGGGATTGCGTATCTGGGCCACATCCGGCAACAGGAGCGCCGAGTCCAGGCCCCCGGCCAACCCGGGTTCCTGTGCCTGTACCTGCAAGGCATCAAGGTGCTGCAGGCGACAAGGGTAGTGTTCGGCCCACGCCTCGATCGGGGGGACCGGCGCCATGCCCGCCAGCAGCAGCCCGGAACGCAGCCATTCGACGTCGATCCCCGTGGTCTCCTGAAGCTCGCTGGCAAGCACGGGGTAGTAGCGCTGGCTCCAGACCACCAGCTCGGAGACCGCCGCAGGGTAATCCCAGGGGATCAGCGGCGAGAGGATGCCGCCACCCGCCCAGGAGGACTCCCGGCAAATGGCACCCCGCTCCAGCAGGGTGACCTCGAGGCCGGCCTGGACCAGGGCACGGGCCGTCAGCAGCCCCACCAGGCCGCCGCCGACCACAATACAGTCATTTGTGCCGTGTTCCGAGGTCATAATTGCCGGTCAAGTTGGGGGTCATGATAACCGCCGGGGAAGACAGAAAGGGGCGCTGGGGAAGTGTTAACTGCCCCACAGTTTCCCTGCCAAAAACTTCAGTCGATCAGGAAGATACCGATAAATACATGGTGAAGCAGACCATCCATCGGTTAAACTCAGCCGCTTATCTTATAGGGGATGACACCGATGAGCGAGGTTTGTAAAACATTAATATGAAAATGGAAAAGGGAATGACCATGGTAGAACTGTTGATCACCATCGTAGTCGTCACCATCCTGCTGGCGCTCGGGGTCCCCAGTTTCCAGGAATTCATCAAGAACAACCGTCTCACCGCGCAGACCAACGACTTTGTCACGGCCATCCAGCTGGCGCGCAGCGAGGCAGTGAAGCGGGGCAGTTTTACTACCATCTGCGCCAGCACTGATCAGGCAACCTGTAGTGGTACTGACAACTGGTCAACCGGCTGGATCGTATTTTCGGACCTGGACCAGGACGGTGTTCCGGATGTGGCCGACGGACCGACCGCCGCACTATGCGAGGAAACGGAAGATTGCATGATACGCACCTCCGGGGCCCTGACGATGGCGACCATGGATGGAGCAGGCAACAACGATATCCGTTTTCGTCCGACCGGCATGACCAATAACGCCACCGCTGTTACCTTCACCATGACGGGCTATGACTGCAAACATGAACAGGCACGTAACATCAGGATCACCAGAATGGGACACATGACGGTGTCACACCAGCCCTGTCCATAAACCGGGAAACGCCATAGTGAGTCGAAATAACAAACATACTCTGAAAAATAACCGGGGCTTCACCCTGCTGGAGGTCCTGATTGCCCTGCTGGTGCTGTCCATCGGTCTGCTCGGCCTTGCTGCGCTCCAGACCACCGGGCTGCGCTCCAACCAGATGGCCAGCATGCGCACCCAGGCTACACAGATTGCCTACGACATCACCGACCGCATGCGAGCAAATCCGGTAGGCACTACTGATGGAAATTATGTTGT
>CAMYJZ010000048.1 GCA_947258845.1 uncultured Ectothiorhodospiraceae bacterium
TTCCTTGGAAAATCTTCGGTACGCTCGTCTCGCCATTGAACACTCCTTTCGGGGCATCGTAACCCCTTTCTGAGTGTCCGTTAAACTGGGGTAACTTCAGTCCGACCCCTTGGCCGCTTGGCCGCTTGGCCGGGTTGGCCGGAAGTTGTTGGCAGCCCGGGATTATTACTCCAGGGTAATGACCCGTATCAGGTCGGTGCCACCGGCCTGCTGGTGCTGGCCGGCGGTTGATACCACGATGTCACCGGTACCCAGGTAACCCAGTGCCTTCCCCTGCTCGATAGCGAAGGCAAGGCGGGCGCGGTCCGTGGGCTCGCCACTGTAGAGTATTGGAATGACGCCCCAGTTCATGGACAGCTTGCGTGCCACCTTGATGGAGGATGTGATCGCAAGGATAGGGATCTCCGGGCGGTATTTCGAGACCAGCCGCGAGGTAAAGCCGGTTTCGGTCAGGCTGATGATCGCCGCTGCCTTGAGTCGTGCCGACATGCTGACCGCTGCCTGGCTGACGGCCTCGGTCACCACATTCGAGGGGTTCGGATTGATTCGCTGCAAATAGCCGTATTCTCCCAGCGAGGCCTCTGCGCGCCGCGCGATGGTGGCCATGGTGCTGACCGCTTCCACCGGGTATTTGCCGATCGCGGTCTCGCCCGAGAGCATGACGGCCGAGGTGCCATCCAGGATGGCATTGGCCACATCACTGGCCTCGGCCCGGGTCGGTTTCGGGTTGTGCTCCATGGAAGCCAGCATCTGGGTGGCGGTAATGACGGGTTTGCCATTGGTGACCGTCATGCGGATGATCTGTTTCTGGGTGGCGGGGACATCGGCCAGCGGCAGTTCCACGCCCATGTCGCCGCGTGCCACCATGATGCCGTCCGCGGCACTCACGATCTCCTGCAGATTCTCCACCCCGGCCTTGTTCTCGATCTTGGCGATGATGGGGATGTTCACATCATTCTCGACCAGGATTTCCCGCATCTTGTAGATGTCATCCGCCGACTGGATGAAGGAGGCCGCGATGTATTCGATATCGTTCTCGGCGGCAAAGCCCAGTTCCCTGACGACATCCTCGCGGTTTTCAGGGCTGACGGCGCTGAGTGCAAGCCGGGTGTCGGGAAGATTTACGCTCTTGCTGTTGCCCAGCCAGCCGCCGTGGATGACGCGGCAGATGATGGCATCGCCGCTGGCCTGGGTAACGACCAGTTCGATGGCGCCGTCATCAAGCAGGATCGGGGTGCCGGCACGGACCTCCTCCGACAGTTTCCGGTAGGTCACTGCGACACCGCTGGCATTGCCGGCATGCCCTTCGGTGTACAGGGTGAAGCTGCTGTCCGGCAGGAGTTCCACTGGTCCTGCCTCCAGCAGTCCGGTGCGAATCTCGATACCCCGGGTATCGACCATGATGGCAATGTTTATGCCAACCTGTTCGGATGCCTGGTGCAGGAGCTCGACCTGTTTCTTGTGCTCGGCCAGGGAGCCGTGGGAGAGATTCAGGCGTGCCACATTCATGCCGGCCCTGATCATGTCGGCTAGTTTCTCCAGAGAGCTGCATGCCGGGCCAATGGTGGCAACAATCTTGGTTTTCCGCTGCATGAGGAGACTGCTGGTTGTGTTTGTCATTCGAGTGTTGCCGCCTGCTGGATGGTTACGGAAAAGGTTGATAGCTACTTCCCCGTATTCTACTGCGTTAGCAATCTCAGGGCAGTAATCTTTTGGCTGTAGCGCAGTTCTGGATTCGCAGTCAACTCCCGGGCTGCATCCTTCAAAGCCCCTGGTTTTCGACTTTTTGCAGCGACTGCTGCCAGTCTGGCGGTGCGTTCTTCTCCAGCGATACGTGGCGGCCCAGTTCGTTCTCATACCAGCCGGCCTCGTGGCGCAGCGGCTCGACGCTGTAGCCCCACCAGGCTCCGCTGGCGTCCTGTGCGATCCCGTTGACCCAGTCAGGAATCCGGGAGGGGGAGGGGAAGCTGTTTCATTTGAAAATTTTCTTGTCGTGCATGGCCGTCGCCGGCCTGGCATGCGAGAATACCCGCCCGTTCCCCCGAGACAACCAATCCAGACAGGCAGGACTACCTTATGAGCCAGGAATTGAAGAAATTATTCGACGCCGAACCCGAATCGCCGTTGTACGTCGCCATCAACCGGGTGCTGGTCAACAACGACCCCAACCTGATGCGTATGATGAAGCAGGCCAGTGCGAAGATGTGTCTCGCCACGGCCCTGACGCCCGGCTTCCGGGGCTTTGACCTGATGCGCCAGCTCGGTGCCTGCCCGATGGGGATGCGCTGGGGGGCGAGTTCGAACATGGGCGAGCAGCTGTCCCATATCTGGATCGACCAGTTCACCTACTGGGACTCCTGGGAGGCCCACGAGAACTTTCACGAGACCTTCGAGGACGTGGTGGTGGACGCCTGCGCCAAATGCGGCGACGTGCTACTGGAAGGGCCGGAGGAGCCCGTCTACCGCGTGGTCCACAGCGACCTGCCCAAGCTGATCTCCATGAACCAGTGGTTGCGCAAGAGTGCAGCGGGCGAGGCGGAGCACTATGCCGTTGAGACGGGCAACACGGTCACCGTGATGGCCGCCCACCGCATCCGCCCGGGCAAGGAGGCGGAATTCGAGGCGGCCGAGATCGCGACTATGGAAAAACTCAAGGAGTCGACTGGTATGATCGGCTTCCAGATCCTCAAGCGCATCGGCCTGTCCACCCTGGGCAGCGGCCACGCCACGGTCGAGTCGCTGATGGAGGACATGAAGGACAGCTCCGGCAGCAAGCTCAAGCGCACCGCCGAGGTGTGGGAGGGCTATACGCTGCCGGCCGAGTACCTGGTCATGGTCGAATGGGAAAGCCTGTGTGATGCCCAGGGCAACATGCCCCACGTCAACGTCAAGCCCGAGATCCTGTTCATCCACGGCCCCGGGGTCCTGAACAACTGCCTGAGCATGCCCAATGTGCGCATGGCAGAGTCCATGTTCAAGGAGCAGACCTACCGCGAAGTCCTCAACCGCGCCTGAGCCGGTTTAACCAGGACAGGACTGATCAAGTTCATTGCGAGCGAAGCAAAGCAAATTTCCGAGGGATAGGTTGGGCAAAGCGTAGCGTGCCCGACAACGGTTATTGACGGGCACGGCCAAGGGCCTTTGCCCATCCTACGCGGATGCAGGAGCGCCCCGCGGGCGCGAATAATCTCGTTCATTGCCAGGAGCGAGGCGACGCAGCAATCTTTATCAGGCAATCACATGGTTTGGTGATTGCTTCGCTGGCCGCTCCCGGCTTGGCCCAGGCCAGCCTCTCGACCGGTACCCGGTCCCACCTTCTCCTCGTACATCGGTCGCAATGACGCAATGCAACGTGCAACGCTGACCAGGCCTTGACGCCATGCCCCCGGCCCATGGCGGCGGCGTGCACACTGCAGGCAAACCCCTGCCTGTAATTCTGTATAATCCGTGTTGCGAGGCAGGCCCCGCTGAGTCTGATCCTCTTAAGGTGCATCCGCATCGTCAGCCTGCCGCACCCTGACGATAATTCATTTATTGCCTGCATTAAGTTACTTGAATGCAAGGATAGATTGATCCATGAAGGAATTAGCATGCCAATGCGCCTGAGCCCCGCACACTCCGCCTTTGTCCCCGTTTGCTACCTGGAGCGCGCGCTATGAGTGCATCCGGGGATGAATCGGTACAGGACCGTATCGAGGTCAAAAACACGACCTGCTACATGTGCGCCTGCCGTTGTGGCATCCGCGTGACCCTGCGCAACGGCGAGGTCCGTTACATCCAGGGCAACCCGGATCACCCGCTGAACAAGGGCGTGATCTGTGCCAAGGGTGCCTCGGGCATCATGAAGCAGTATTCGCCGGCGCGGCTCACCCGCCCCTTGCTACGCAAACCCGGCAGTGAACGCGGGGCCGGTGAATTCGAGGCGATTTCCTGGGACGAGACCTTCCGGATCATGGAGGAGCGCCTCGCGCACCTGCGTGCCACCGATCCCAGGAAATTTGCCCTGTTCACAGGGCGTGACCAGATGCAGGCCCTGACCGGTCTGTTCGCACGCCAGTTCGGGACGCCGAACTACGCCGCTCACGGCGGGTTCTGCTCGGTGAACATGGCGGCGGGAATGATCTACACCATCGGCGGATCCTTCTGGGAATTCGGCGGACCCGACCTGGAACGTGCCAAACTGTTCGTCATGATCGGCACCGCCGAGGATCATCATTCCAATCCCATGAAGGTGGAGCTCTCGAAATTCAAGCGCAACGGCGGCAAGTTCATTTCCATCAACCCGGTACGCACCGGTTATTCCGCCATCGCCGACGAATGGATACCTATCAAGCCGGGTACCGACGGTGCCCTGTTCCTGGCCCTGATCAACGAGATCATCAAGCAGGGCCTGTATGACCGTGAATTCCTGGTCCGCTATACCAACAGCGCGCAGCTGGTCAATATCAACGAGGCCGGTTCCGAGTTCGGCATGTTCGTGCGCACCGAGGTGCCGGAAGAGGAGGGCTGTTTCGATCCGCAGAACAAGCTGTGGTGGGACCGGTTGACGGACACGGCCGTGGTCACCCACGCGGAGAACGCCGACCCGCGTCTGCTGGGCGAGTTCGAGCTGGATGACGGCACCCACGTCAAACCGGCCTTCCAGTTGCTGGTGGACCGGGTCAAGGAATACACCCCCGAGTGGGCCGAGGGGGTAACGGGAATCGCGGCAGACACCATTCGCCGGCTGGCCTATGAAATGGGGGTCACGGCCCGCGACCAGCACATCGAGCTGCCCATTGCCTGGACCGATGTGTGGGGCAAGGACCACGAGTTCGTGAGTGGCAATCCCGTCGCCTTCCACGCCATGCGCGGCCTGGCGGCCCATTCCAACGGGTTTCATACCATCCGCTCGCTGTCGATCCTGATGACCGTGCTGGGTACGATCGACCGCCCGGGCGGCTTTCGTCACAAGGCGCCGTTTCCGCGTCCGATTCCCCCCTGCGCCAAGACCCCGCGCGACCCGGGCGGGGTGCAGCCGGAACAGCCCCTGGGCGGCATGCCGCTGGGCTGGCCGGCCGAGCCCGATGACCTGTTCGTGGACGAGGCGGGACAGCCGGTGCGCATCGACAAGGCCTTTTCCTGGGAGTACCCGCTGGCGGTGCACGGCCTGATGCACAACGTCATCACCAATGCCTGGCGCGGCGATCCCTATCCCATCGACACCCTGCTGATCTTCATGGCCAACATGGCCTGGAACTCCACCATGAACACGGTGGAGGTGCGCAAGATGCTCAACGACCGCAACGAGGACGGTGAATACAAGATCCCGTTTATCATCGTTTGCGATGCCTTCCAGTCGGAGATGACCGCCTTCGCCGACCTGGTGCTGCCGGACACCACCTACCTGGAACGCCACGACGTGATGTCCATGCTGGACCGGCCGATTTCGGAATACGACGGTCCCGTGGATTCAGTACGGGTTCCGGTGTTGCCGCCCACGGGTGAATGCAAGCCCTTCCAGGATGTGCTGATCGAACTCGGCACGCGCCTCAAACTGCCGGCCTTTGTCGACCCCCAGGGCCAGCGCAAATTCCGGGACTACCCGGATTTCATCATCAACTACGAGATCGAGCCGGGCTCCGGTATCGGGTTTCTCGCCGGCTGGCGCGGCAAGGGCGGCGAGAAGTTCATGAAGGGAGAGCCCAATCCCAACCAGTGGCAGATGTACGAGGACAACAACTGCGTCTACCACTACAAGCTGCCCAAGTCCTACCAGTACATGCGCAACTGGAACAAGGGCTACCTGGAGCAGCAGTTCCGCCTGGCCGCCCAGGGCAAGACGATCACCCGTCAGCCGCCCGAGTACCTGCGCGAGCGCGTGGCGACCTATTTCGATCCGCTGCCGTTCTACTACGAGCCGCTGGAGGCGCAGCAGACCGACAAGACAAAGTACCCCCTGCGGGCAGTGACCCAGCGTCCCATGGCCATGTACCACTCCTGGGATTCGCAGAACGCCTGGCTGCGCCAGATCCACACCCATAATCACCTCTACATGAGCCCGGACGTCGGCCGGCGCGAGGGCATCGGCGACGGCGACTGGGTGTGGGTGGAATCGATGTGGGGCAAGGTGCGCTGCCTGTGCCGCTTTTCCGAGGCGGTGGAGCCCGGCACCGTGTGGACCTGGAATGCCATCGGCAAGGCCGCCGGCGCTTGGAACCTCGGTCCACGCGCCAACGAATCTCGCAAGGGTTTCCTGCTCAACCACCTGATCTCCGAGGAACTGCCCGCGGACAGCCAGGGTGAACGCTTTTCCAACTCCGACCCCGTGACCGGCCAGGCTGGCTGGTACGACGTGCGCGTACGTATCTACAAGGCGGACGCGGGCGAAGAGCCGGTGACCTCGCCGCAGTTTGATCCCCTCGCGCCGGTACCGGGCCAGGAGCCCCGGCGCAGGTCCTGGCTCGGCTACATAGCCGGGAGGCGCAGGTCATGACCCAGCTGGCACTGGTTATCGATCTGAACGTGTGCGTGGGCTGTCATGCCTGTGTCACCAGTTGCAAGGAATGGAATACCTCCGGCGACGCGGGTTACATGTCCGACGACCGGCCCTACGGCGAGGACCCCACGGGGTGTTTCTTCAACCGGGTGCAGACCTTCGAGGTGGGCGAGTACCCGCGCACCGAGACCGTGCACTTTCCCAAGTCCTGCCTGCACTGCGAGGACCCGCCCTGCGTGCCGGTGTGCCCGACCGGGGCCAGTTACAAGCGGCCGGAGGACGGCATCGTCCTGGTGGACTACGACAAGTGCATCGGCTGCAAGTACTGTTCCTGGGCCTGTCCCTACGGGGTGCGCGAGCTGGACGAACACCAGAAGGTGATGAAGAAATGCACCCTGTGCGTGGACCGCATCTACGACACCAGCCTGCCGGAGTCGGAACGCAAGCCGGCCTGCGTGCTGGCCTGTCCGACCAGTGCCCGCCTGTTCGGGGACGTGCATGATCCGGATTCCCGGGTCTCGGTCGCGATCCGCGAGGAAGGCGGCTATACCCTGATGCCCGAGTGGGGGACACACCCGGCCAATCATTACCTGCCGCGCCGCAAGACCCATATCAGCGTGCACGTGGACGAGCTGGAGCGCTACGACAATCCGCTGAAGAAGGAGGGCGAACGGCCCAGGCCGGATATCAGCGAGCCGTCACTGGATGATGTCACCAGCTGGTAATCGCCATGCGCCCGTTCCTGAAACATATGCCAAGCCGTCATTCCGGGCGAAGTGTAGCGGAGACCAGGAATCCAGGAGTGGCTGATCGCGCTCACTGGATTCCGGCTTACGCCGGAATGACGAAACACGAAATCATCAGGTCGTCACCGGCCCTACTTTGAGTACCGAGACTATGCACCCGGCATTTTCCGTTATCTTTCTCACTACCCTGATCGGCGTTGGCCAGGGCCTGTTCCTCGCCCTGTACACCGCCGAGAGCTACCATGCCGTGGGCCTGCTGCCTGCGCAGTCACCGCAGTTCTACGCCTGGGGTGCCTGGGTGGCTGTGGCCTTCCTGGTGGCCGGACTGGTGGCCTCGTTCTTCCACCTGGGTCATCCGGAACGCGCCTGGCGGTCTGCGGCCCGCTGGCGTACCTCCTGGCTGTCCCGCGAGGTGATCGCGCTGCCGGTGACGATGGGACTCATGTTCGTTTACGGCGCCGTGCATTACCTGGGCTGGGACCTGGCCCGTTTCGGGATCGAGACCGGCCTGCCCGGTGACCTGACCTTGCTGGTGGGTGCCCTGGGCGTGATTGCGACCTTCGGTTTGTTCCTGTGCACCGGCATGATCTACGCGAGCATCCGCTTCCTGCAGGAATGGGCCAGCCCGCTGACGGTGCTCAACTACACCCTGCTGGGCATCGTTTCGGGCTTCACCTTCGCAACCCTGTTCGCGGCCCTGTTCGCCACCGACCTGGTCAACTTCTTCGGCGGCTGGGCGATCATTGCCATCCTGGCAGCGCTGGTGACGCGGGTGTCCTCCCTGCTCCGCAATGCCCGGATCCGCTACAAGTCATCACCCCAGACCGCCATCGGGGTGCGTCATAGTCGCATCAGCCAGCGTTCCCAGGGTTTCATGGGCGGCTCGTTCAATACCCGGGAGTTCTTCCACGGCGCCTCCCGCTTGTGGTTCCGCTCGGTAAAGTGGCTATTCCTGATGCTGGTGTTCCCGGTGCCGGTTGTGCTGATCAGCCTGGGCATGAGCAGCGACTCTCCGATTGAACTGGCGGCGGCCTTCATGGTTCAGTACCTCGGCCTGCTGGCCGAACGCTGGTTCTTCTTTGCCCAGGCCAATCACCCTCAGAACCTCTATTATCAGACGGTGGGGTAGTCGGCGCCCTTGCTTTTCAGTTGCGCCGTTCTTCCGGCGGCATATCCCGTTAACACATGTTTACATTCGCTTGCCGGGTTGGAATTACCCGGTGACCAGGGCCCGTGTTGTTACATTTCAGTGACCTGTATTGCACGCCGCCCGAGCCGGGACAGGAGCACCGTGTTTCCCCAGGGCGGGCGCCAGCGGTGCGCGCGGGCCCCTGTGCTATGATTGCAGTGTCTGGAACAATCGCGCATTGCCCGGGATTGACGTCCAAGCGCCGGGTCATTCCGGTCGCCTAACCGATACACAGCGAGGAACTTCCATGAACAGGTCCACGGTCTTGTCAGCCATTGCACTGGCGTTACTCTCGGCTGTGCCGCTGTCGCATGCGGGCTGGTCCGACTACCTCGATGTCCTCAAGGGTGCGGTCGGCGAGGGCGGGGAACAGGCCACGCCGGCTGTTCCGGCTGCCGCACTTAGCAGTGGTGAAATGGTCAGTGGCCTCAAGGAGGCGTTGCAGAATGGTGTGCGCTTTGCCATCGACAAGCTGGGTGCCGAGAACGGCTTCCTGGGCAATGACCTGGTACGCATCCCCATGCCGGACAGCCTGAGCTGGGTCGAGAAGTCCCTGCGCACCCTGCGCCAGGACCGGCTGGCCGACGAGTTTGTCGCCTCCATGAACCACGCCGCGGAACAGGCGGTACCCCAGGCGGCGGAGATCTTCGGCGATGCCATCAGCCAGATGAGTGTGGAGGATGCACAGTCGATTCTTCGGGGGCCGGACGACGCGGCCACCCAGTATTTCAGAAACAATACCGAGGCGGCGCTCACCGAGCGCATGCTGCCGATCGTCAAGCAGGCGACCGCCAATGCCGGGGTCACCTCGGCCTACAAGGGCATGATGTCGAAGGCCGGCGGTCTCACCAGCCTGCTGTCGAGTGACACCACCGACCTGGATGGTTATGTGACGGACAAGGCGCTGGACGGCCTGTTCCTGATGGTGGCCGAGGAGGAGAAACGTATCCGCGAGAATCCCGTGGCACGCACCACCGACCTGCTCAAGAAGGTGTTCGGGACGGTCTCACCCTGATCGGGTACCATTGCACCGATCGATTAGCTGAACCACGGCACCGGATGTCGTGGTCCAACCATTCACGGGTGGCACGGACTCATGGCACGACGCCGTAAACGCAGGCGCAAGACATCCCGCAGTAACAAAACCCGGCGCCGTTCCCTCTGGCTCAAACTGCTACTGGTGCTCGGGCTCGCCCTGGCCGCTTACCTGGTCTATCTCGATTTCCAGGTCCGCCAGCAGTTCGATGGCAAGCGCTGGTCGCTGCCGGCACGGGTCTACGCGCGTCCACTGGAACTCTATGTCGGCTTGCCGCTGACGGCCGGGCAGCTGGCAGAGGAAATGTCGGCCCTGTACTACCGCCCGGTGCGGGCCGCGCGCCAGGCAGGCGATGTCTCGCGAAACCGCAATGTGCTGCATTTTATTACCCGGCCCTTCGTCCACCTCGACGGCGAGGAACCCTCCCGCAATGTACGGGTGAGTATCGTGGACGGTGCAGTTGCGCGCATCACGGATGGCAAGAGTGGCAAGGCCATCGACCTGGTGCGCCTCGACCCGGTGATGGTGGGCAGCTTCTATCCCACGCACAACGAGGACCGGGTGCTGGTGCGGCTGGCGGAGGTGCCGCCCGCGCTCATCAATGCCCTGATTGCAGTAGAGGACCGCGGCTTCTATTCCCACCACGGCGTGGCCCCGCTGGCGATCCTGCGGGCCCTGTGGGCCAATGTCAGGGCGCGCGGTGTGGTGCAGGGCGGCAGCACCCTGACCCAGCAGCTGGTGAAGAATTTCTTCCTGACCAGCGAACGTACCCTGACGCGCAAGCTCAACGAGGCCATCATGGCCCTGCTGCTGGAATGGCACTATGACAAGGACGAGATCCTCGAGGCCTACCTGAACGAGGTCTACCTGGGGCAGGATGGCACCCGGGCCGTGCACGGCTTCGGGCTGGCCAGCCATTTCTATTTTGAACGCCCGCTGGCGGAACTCTCCGATGAGCAGTTCGCCCTGCTGGTTGGACTGGTCAAGGGACCGTCTTACTACAACCCGCGGCGCCACCCGCAGCGTGCGCGCCAGCGCCGCGACCTGGTCATCGACGTGATGGCCGAGCTGGAGCTGTTCGACCCGGAGCAGGCGACCCGTGCACGGTCAAGCAAGCTGGAGGTCAGTCGCTCCCAGGAAAAGGCGATCAATACCTTTCCCGCCTTCCTCGACATGGTGCGCCGCCAGCTGCGGCGTGACTACCGCGAGGAGGACCTGACCTCGGAAGGCCTGCGTATCTTCACCACCCTCGATCCGCAGTCGCAGTGGCAGCTGGAACAGGTGCTCGGTGCGCGCCTGGCGCGCCTGGAAAAGCGGCAGGGTCTGCCCGGCGACACCCTGGAAGGCGCGGCGGTGGTGACCTCGATCCAGGGCGGGGAGGTACTGGCCGTGGCCGGCGGACGCAAACCGCGCTTTGCCGGGTTCAACCGTGCCCTGGATGCGCAGCGCCCGGTCGGCTCGGTGATCAAGCCGGCGGTGTACCTGACGGCGCTGGAGCGCTCGGATAACTACACCCTGGCGACCCTGCTGGACGACGGCGAGCTGACCTACACCGCCCCGAACGGGGATGTCTGGGCGCCGCAGAACTACGACCTGGAATTCCATGGTCCAACGCCGCTGTACCATGTCCTGGCGCATTCCTACAACGTGGCCACGGCGCGTCTCGGACTGGCGCTCGGCATCAAGAAGGTCATCGGGACCTTGCAGCGGCTGGGCATCGAGCAGGATCTCCGGCCCTATCCTTCACTGGTGCTGGGGGCCGTCGAGCTGTCGCCCCTGCAGGTGACCCAGATGTACCAGACACTGGCCAGTGGTGGTTTCCGTACCCCGCTGCGCGCGATCCGTGCGGTGCTGGCGGCAGATGGCAAGCCCCTGCAGCGCTATCCCCTGAAGGTCAGGGCCAGCGTCGAGCCGGCAGCGGCCTTCCTGGTCACCACCGCCCTGCGTTATGCCGTCCGCCAGGGCACCGGGCAGGCACTCTACCAGGCGCTGCCGGCGACCCTGGACATTGCCGGCAAGACCGGCACCACTGATGAGCTGCGCGACAGCTGGTTCGCCGGTTATACCGGGGACCGGCTGGCCGTCGTCTGGGTTGGACGGGATGACAACCAGCCGACCGGGTTGACCGGCTCGACCGGGGCCCTGCTGGTGTGGCGCGACCTGATTGCGCGGCTGGATGATCCGGCACCGCTGCAGTCGGTGGTCGAGGAGATCGAATACCGGGGCATCGATACGGCGAGCGGACTGCTGGCCGGCGAGGGTTGTCCTGATGCCGTAGAATTACCCTTTATCCGCGGGACTGCACCGCTGGAATCAGCCCCCTGTGCAGATGATGCCGTATTCCCGCAGCATCCCGTTGACTGGTTCAAGGAGTTGTTTCAGTGATTACCGTACCCGCTGCACGTTTGGCCGGCACTGCGCTGGCCATGATGATGGTCATAACGGGCTGTTCGATGGCGCCGTATAACCGGGCGCCCCGGCCGAAACCGCCGCCGGTGGTCGACTACGGGATAATGACACCGGAACAGCCGGCCATGCCTGAGCCGTCCACTCCCGAACCGGTGTACCCGGTGGTGCCGGCACCCTCGATACCGCGGGAACAGCCGCCGGCCGTGGTGGCCCTGCTGGACCATGCCGAGGCACAGGCCAACAGCGGTGATCTGGACGCCGCGGCCATTACCCTGGAACGTGCGATCCGCATCGATTCGCGCAACCCGATACTCTGGCACCACCTGGCACAGGTGCGCCTGGCCGAAGGCGAGTCGATCCAGGCCGAGCAGCTGGCGACCAAGTCGAACAGCCTGGCAGCGGGGAACTACGCCCTGCAGGCGCGCAACTGGCAGTTGATCGGGGAGGCGCGTCGCAACCGCGGCGATGAGGATGCGGCACGCGCCGCGGAACGCCAGGCCCGCACGCTGCAGTCGCGCTAAGCCTGGTGGGCGAGCTGTTGACACCATGACCGATTGCTATGCACCACTGGGCGAGGAGGGGCCGCTGGCACGCGCCGTGCCCGGGTTCTCGCCGCGTGCACCGCAGCAACAGATGGCGGCGGCCGTCGCGGCCGCGATCGAGGGAGAGAACCAGCTCATCGTTGAGGCCGGTACCGGGACGGGCAAGACCTTTGCCTACCTGATGCCGGCGCTGGATTCCGGCAAGAAGGTCATCATCTCGACCGGGACCCGGCACCTGCAGGATCAGTTGTACCGGCATGACCTGCCGGTGGTGCGCGATGCGCTGCAGGCAGCGGTCCATATTGCCCTGCTCAAGGGGCGTTCAAATTACCTGTGTCATCACCGCCTGGCCCTGGCGGTGAGTGAAGGCCGTTCCCTCTCCCGTTCGCAGGCGCGCGACCTGGAGACCATTCGCACCTGGTCGGGCCGAACCCGCAGCGGCGATATCTCCGGACTGGCCGAGGTGTCCGAGCATTCCGCGCTCTGGCCGCGCGTGACTTCCACCATCGATAACTGCCTGGGCCAGGAGTGCGAGTATTTCCAGGACTGCTTCGTGGTCAAGGCCCGGCGCAAGGCGCTGGAGGCCGATGTCGTGGTGATCAATCATCATCTCCTGTTTGCCGACATGGTGCTCAAGGAGGATGGCTTTGGTGAACTGCTGCCCGGGGTGGACGTGTTTATTATCGACGAGGCGCACCAGCTGCCGGAGGTCGCCTCGCTGTTTTTCGGTACCCGCATCAGCAGCCACCAGTTGCTGGACCTGGTACGTGACATCCAGGTGGAACACCTGCGCGAGGCCGGCGACATGGCCGAGCTGCCGGAGGCCGCGAGCAGGCTTGAAGGGGTGGTGCGCCGGTTTCGCCTGGCGCTGGGGAGCGGGGACCGGCGCGCTGCCTGGACCGATATCGCCGGCAATGAACAGGTCCGCGAGCTGTTGCAGGAACTGATGGCGCTGCTTGCGCAGCTGGTCGAATGGCTCGGTAAGGCAGCCGGGCGCGGCAAGGGGCTGGAGAGCTGCTGGCAACGCAGCCGCGTACTGAGCGAGTCCCTGGTGTTGCTGGTGGAGGGATCCGGCAGTGAATACATCCGCTGGTTCGAGACCCAGCGGCAGACCTTCAGGCTGAACCTCACCCCGCTGAATGTGGCCCCCGCTTTCACCAGGGCACTGGAGGTGCTGCCGAGTACCTGGATCTTTACCTCGGCCACGCTGGCCGTCGGCAACAGCTTCACCCACTACACCTCGCGGCTGGGGCTGGACGCCGCCGAGACCCGGCAGCTGAACAGTCCCTTCGACTATCAGCGCAATGCACTGCTCTACCTGCCGCAGGAGATGCCTGATCCCAACGACCGGGCTTATACGCAGGCGGTTGTCGCCTGCGCGCGCGCGGTGCTGGCGGCCAGCCGGGGCCGGGCATTTCTACTGTTCACCAGCCACTCCGCGCTGCAGGAGGCCGCCTCCCTGCTGGAAGGAACCCTCGACTTTCCCCTGCTCGTACAGGGATCGGCGCCGCGCAGTGATCTGCTGGAACAGTTTCGCCAGCTGGGCAACGCGGTCCTGCTGGGAACCAGCAGCTTCTGGGAGGGCGTCGATGTCCGGGGCGATGCCCTGTCCTGCGTCCTTATCGATCGCCTGCCGTTTGCCTCGCCCGGCGACCCGGTCCTCCAGGCCCGCATCGAGAGCCTGCGCCAGCAGGGGGGCAACCCGTTTATCGAGTTCCAGTTGCCGAACGCGGTGATCGCGCTCAAGCAGGGTATTGGCCGGTTGATCCGCGATACCGATGACCGGGGTGTGCTGGTGCTCTGCGATCCGCGCCTGTCGCGGCGTTCCTACGGACGGGTGTTTCTCAACAGCCTGCCGGACATGCCACGCACCAGCGACCCGGGCGATGTGGCGGCATTTTTCTCGGGCGTGGAATTTTCCGTGGTGGAATCACACACAATGGAGCACGGCCTGTGAGGGTTTGCTTATGACCTGCCTGCTGGCCGTGGAAACGGCGACCGCGGCCTGCTCAGCCGCGCTGTTCATAGACGGCACCATCCAGGAGCGGCACGCACTGGCACCGCGCCAGCACGCGGCGCTGATCCTGCCCATGATCGAGTCGCTGCTGGTGGAGGCCGACCTGCAGACCGGACAGCTGGATGCCGTCGTGTTCGGCCAGGGACCGGGCTCGTTTACCGGCGTACGCATCGCGGCCAGCGTGGTCCAGGGCATCGCCTACGGGGCCGGGCTGCCGGTGGTGGCCGTGTCCACACTGGCAACGCTGGCGCTGGGGGCCATGGAGGAGTCCGGCGAGGCTCAGGTCATGGCGGCGCTGGATGCGCGCATGGCCGAGGTCTACTGGGGTGTTTACACCCGCAGTGAGGATGGGCTGCCGGTGCTGCAGGGCACGGAATGCGTGGCGGCCCCGGACACCGTGCCACTGCCGCCGCCCGGGCGCTGGGTCGGCGCGGGCAGTGGCTGGGAGAGTTACGCGGAGGCGCTGATGAAACACAGCGGTGAGCGCGTGGTGCGTGTGCTGCCCGACCTGGAACCGCGTGCGCGTGACCTGGTGAGGCTGGGGGCCGCTGCTTTTGAGCGCGGCCAGACCGTCCCGGCGGAGCTGGCCCTGCCGGTGTACCTGCGCGACGAGGTGGTGCATCAAGCCCGGAAGAAATGATTGCTTCGGGTTGAATATGAATATCACCGCGGAGTCGCCGAGGACGCAGAGAAAGACATGACTAAAACAGTCAGGATTACCACGGAACCCATGGAAAGATGAAACAGTGGCGTAGGGTGCGTTGTACGGGAAAAGGGGACATTCTGCTTTTTTTAACAGCTTAAAGCACTGGTTCCCGTGGATCGCGACAAAAAAGCAGAATGTACCCTTTTAGCCCACGTACCCATCCCTGTAGGCGTCCCGGTGGGAGAGGGTGTTTGTAGGACAGCAGTGAAATCCAATATAGATATTCTTGGGACGGTGCCTACAAACCGGGCGTTAATCACCTGAATTGAAAGAACCAGTATAGTTGGATAAACGCATTTCCATCGGTCGTCGACAGATCAACACAAAAGAAGCAGGAGCGCGAAGTCACTATGCCGGACCCCACATCACTGGATCCAAAATGGGGCCAGCCGGATGGCACCCACGATCCCTGGGTGCTGGCCCATTTTCAGGCACTGGAATCAGATGTGCTCATTACCACCGCACCCAAGGCGGGTACAACCTGGATGCAACAGATTCTGTACCAGATGCGCAGCGGAGGCGATCCTGATTTTGACAACATCGACGCCGTGGTCCCCTGGCTGGAACGTCCGCGCGAGGGCAAAAGCTGGCAGCAGGTGCTGGACGATTACAACACCCTGCCACGGCCGCGCCTGTTCAAAACTCACTGCACTGCTGAGCAGACACCGGGCATCGGTACGGCGAGTATCGTTCTTACCATACGGGATCCACGCGAGTGCTGCGTGAGTTTCTACCATCACCTGATGAACATGACCGGTGAAGCGCTGCAATCGTCCGGGCATCAACGTCCCACTTCATTTACAGCGCATGTCGATAACTGGCTCGAGTTCGCCGCCTGGTATCGCAATGTCAAAAGCTGGTGGCCATACCGTAACCATGAAAAGGTGCTTTTGCTTCGTTATAAAGATCTGAAACGTGATCTTGCCGCGGGCGTTGATCAGATTGTCGCGTTTCTGGGTTGGGAAGTTACTCCCGAACAAAAAGAGCAGGTGCTGAAATACAGTTCATTCGACTGGATGAAGGCGCACGACGAAAAGTTTTCAGGACAGACTGAATCGGGCAATTCCACATTCAAACTCGGTCGTTTTATTCGCCAGGGCAAAGTGGGCGCATATAGAGACCTGATCACACCGGAACTGGAAAAGAAAATACTTAACCGCGCATATGCGGAACTCGAACCCGAGTGCCTCCAATTTCTGGGAGTATGAAGCTGAAGAACAGCCATCATCAAATGCTTGGCTTTTTTTTCTTGTAAAGAATCAGTTCCTAGGTCTCTTCTCGGCCAGAAAAAGACCTTCCTCTGTTCGCAGGGAAGATCAGGAATGTGCAGCAGAAACGGACATTTACATTTGAAAAACTGTACTTCAGAGAACGGCCATAACCGATCATTTGCCTGCATACAAAAACGGCTCCCGAAGGAGCCGCAGTTGTTAATGATGTATTTGGTTACGCTGTTTTCTTGCGGCTTGCTATGCCGATCAGTCCCAGCAGGCCAGAGCCGAAGAGCCAGACAGCTGCAGGGATGGGGATCGCAGGTGGAGCAGCACCTGCTGGGAGATCAACGGTGATATGGATTGCGCTCAGAGCATCGCTGACTGTGCCATGGGTAATATTCAGCGTGTTCAGCCCTGGCAACAAAAGTGAAGTGACATCATAGTCCAACAGGTCCCATAGCGCTCCGTTTCCGACAGATGTTCCCAGGGTTGTCGGCACTGAAGCTCCCTGGAATACTGCACCTGAATCTGCGATGTTGGTACCGTTCACTACCAATGCTGCATCAAGGAAATCCTGACCATCCGACACGCCAAAGAGGAGCGAGGCCGTTCCAGAAGAATAGTTGATACCACCTAGCGTGATATCCCAGCCATCTGGATCAAATGCATTAGGAAAGTTTGCATCGTTACCATCAAAAATCACTACGTCACGGTTGTTCGTGCTATCGCCATCATCAAAAAACACCATCAAAGAGGCCCCATTGCTATCATTTGGTATTAGACCTGAAATGCTATAGTTACCATCTCCAGATACTAAACTTGTGACGTCGGCACGATAGGCCTGGCTATTGGCACGGCTCCAAAAATTGTCATCAGAAAAGCCAATATTCGATCCAGATATTGCCGTTCCGGAAAAACTAATGTTTGCATTGTGCGTAGGATCTGTTGAGTCGGTGGGGCCATGCCAATAAAGGTAAGCCGTGGTCACTGTACCAGTAACACCGGAAAGACTTATCGTACTGGCTCCGGTTCCACGAAGGCCACCGACGCCGGCCGCAGCCCAGTCGGTATCGAACTGGGTTTCAAATAAACTGAGCTGGTTTGCGGAAGCAGTTGATGTACTCAGCGCCAGAACTGCTGCTGGCAAGATCATGTTCTGTCCTTTCATGACTTTCCTCCGTAAATTCATTTATTGGTTTTACAGCCAGAACATCCATTTTTGATTCTCGACTGCTCTATAGAATGTAGTTCACGAAATGGTATATGACAATATACGTATATCTACGTACATCCGAGCTTAAACATGGGGATTGATGAATAGCCGGAAAGTCTATGGCAGCCTGAATCTGTATGTCCGAGATCAGTACGTTTCTGACCTACATACAAAAATCCTGAACATCCGTTTCGGGTCGGAAGTGAATGTCTGGGTAAATCAGTCAGGAATTACGACAGGAATTTCCGATCCCGGCCAGTTCCCGACCTTTGTTAGAAACAGAAAATCCCGCAGCCGTGGGTTTTGCTATTTCTGAGAATGGCCGAAAGCACGCCTACAGACTGATTCTAAATAAGAAAACACTCAACAGGAGGAGTCCATATACATTCCGGTAGTTCATCTGTTTCTTATATAGCCTTAAGTAACTGGCTACAGAACTATCCATATCGGTATTCCACAAAAATCAATATTTGTTAAGGAACACAGAATTTATTCGGAAAACCTTACTGAAATACAGGGGTGATTGATAGCTGTAGTAATCACAACTAAATGTTTTTTATGATATGTAACGATTATGGTGCGAATATTGCTAATTGATGCATTAGCTTAGCTAAATAACCAAAATCAGTTAATTTTCCATTGCAATAAACATAAGGATTTGGAGAACAACATCATGAAGAAAGCAACCGTTGCACTCGCTTTAGCAGCCGGTATGGCCGTTACAGGCGCACAGGCTGTAGTATTGGATCTAACAACGGTCCCTTCCAGCGGAACCATAAATGGTGCGATCTTTACAACACCACCATATGAAGTCTCCGGCACAGGCCTCATTGATCCTTTTCTTCGCATTCAGGCGACTGGCACAGAGTCTGGCTACAATAACGACCTAGCCACAGGCGATCTGGAATTTGACGAAAAGCCGGGTATTTGGACGCACAGTTTGCAGGTTGGTGATCTGGCAACTAACGTTGTCAACATCAGCGGTACTGATTACTACGAGTTTGTACTTGATGTCAACGAAACCACACCCAGCTCCCTTATTGATGTGACTGAAGTGGAGATCTACCTGGACAGTGTGTCCACGAACATATGTGGTTCCAGTGGGTGCGGCGATGGCACAGGTTCATTGGGCACATTGGTGTATGATCTGGATGCAGGTGGGGATAACAGTGTGCTGCTGAATTACATTAACTTTCCTGGAAGCGGCAAGCTCGACATGTATATGCTGATCCCCGTGTCAGTGATAGGCACGAATGCTGATGATTATCTCTATTTATTCTCAGCATTTAATGAATCGACATCTGACGGTTTCGAGGAATGGGCTCGTAAGCTAGAGGGTACATTTACGGTAATCCCTGTACCGGCCGCTGCCTGGTTATTCGGTTCCGGCCTGCTTGGTCTGATTGGTATCGCTAGACGCAAGGCAAAAGTATAAAGGCTTCAAAAGCATGAACAAGACGGCGGCTTCGGTCGCCGTTTTTTGTTTAATGCTAAAGGTCCTGAAGGGGTCGACTCCCGCTGTTTAGTGATTTCTTATTTAGAATCTGTCTGTAGGCGTGCTTTCTGATTTGGCCCTACTATATCGGACATAGCCCACCTACAAGATCCCGAAGCTAGGGTGCGAGGTTATGGGCCTGTAGGTAAGCGTGTGATTCCTTGATTTGCAGGCGAGCGATCTCGGCGTCACC
>CAMYJZ010000049.1 GCA_947258845.1 uncultured Ectothiorhodospiraceae bacterium
TTCGCTGGACAGGTTGTGGCGGATGACGTCGCCGTCGAGCAGGGTCACCGGGCGGCTGCCGTCCTCGATGAACTTGGCATAGAGGATCTTGGCCAGCGTCGACTTGCCGGAGCCGGACAGGCCGGTGAAGAACAGGGTCAGGCCCTTGCGACTGCGCGGCGGGTAGACCTTGCGCAGGGCGGCGATCACCTCCGGGTAGGAGAACCAGTGCGGGATCTCAAGGCCATGCTCGAGGTGATCCTTGAGCTCGCGGTCGGTGAAGCGGATGCCCTCCCTGCCCTGCTGCTCCAGCTCCTGGCAGGTCACAAAGCGCTCCTGCTCCGGCGAGTAGCTCATTTCCCGAATCGGCACCATGCGGATGGCCAGTTCGTCCTGGTGTTTTTCCATCAGCTTCTGGGCCGCATAGCGCTGGTAGAAGCGCTGGGCGTCCTCGCGCACCCCCGGGGGGGCGGCGTGTTCCGGCCCGACGATCATGTGAGAGCAGCCGTAGTTCTGGCGGATGATGGCATTCAGCAGCACCTCGCGCGGCCCGGCCATGCGCACCGCGGCCGGCAGCAGCGACAGCACCGCCATATTGTGGGGGTAGTGGCGGCGAATGGCCTGGTAACAGTGCACCCGGGCGTAATAATGCAGGTCGCCCGGCTTGGTCATGCCAACCGCAGGGTGAATGAGGATATTGGCCTCGGCGGCCCGGGCGGCCTGCAGGGTGATCTCGCGGTGCAGGCGGTGCATGGGCTTGCAGGTGTGGAAGGCCACCACGTTCTGCCAGCCGTGCTTGGTGAACAGGTGACGCAGCTCCTCCGGGGTATCGCGCAGGGTCTCGAAGTCGAACTGGGTGGGCAGCTGGATGCCCTCCAGCTTGCCGCCGACGCAGGTGTCCGCGACCTGGTCGAACAGGTAGCGCACCCCGGGGTGGTCCGGCGAGGTGGTGCCGTAGACCTCTTTGGCCTCGCGCTGCTTGTCCGGCTGCCACTTGTCCTCCACGGTCAGCACCGCCAGCATGAAGCCCTCGCCGTCACGCAGGGCGAGCTTCTGGCCTGGTTCGATCTTTTCGGCCTGGGCGCTCGGGATGTCCAGGGTAATGGGGATGGACCACGATGTCCCATCCGGCAGGTGCAGGGTGTCGATGACCGAGTCATAGACCCCACGAGTCATGAAGCCGCGCAGGGGCGAGAAGCCGCCGTTCAGCAGCAGCTCCAGGTCGCAGACCTGGCGCAGGCCAAGGGTGATGGACGGGTAGTCGCCGGAGACGACCTTGAGTTCTTCGGCGCGTTCCTCGTCGACCAGCAGGTTGCAGAGTTCGCCGCCGTGGGGGAGTGTCAGGTGGTCCATTGGGTTTCTGTGTCAGCCTTCGGTGCGTAAAATGCATCCTACATGGTTCATTTATAGGGATTATCTTAACAGAGAGGGTATCGACAGGGTGAGGGGAAAGTTAATAAATACGTGAAAAGTGAGAAGTGAAACGTGAAACGTGAAACGTGAAAAAAGCCATCTAGCCACGGAATCCACGGAAAAACACGGAAAAATAACAACTACAAAATCAATGATTATCAAAAACCACGCATATCAACTACGGCTTTGACCTACAGCCGATTTTTATGTGTTTTTTCAAAAATAATTTTGTTTTGATATTCCGTGTATTTCCGTGTGCTTTCGTGGCGAATGATTTTGATTTAATAATTTTGTTATTTCCGTGGGTTCCGTGGATTCCGTGGCTAATTATTTTTGTGTTTTATCGCGCCCGCACCCGATTAAGCGCCGGGCATAAACAAGGCGTTCCTACACTTCACATCTCACGTCTCACGTTTCACGTTTCACGTTTCACGTTTCACACCATTCACAGCCAGATCATCAACCCGCACTCGAATGGGTGGCTGAGCATCTGGTGGCAGGGGTAGATGCGGACCCTGAACTGCTGCAGTCCGCCCACCCAGCAGGACTGTCCGGTGTCGAACAGGTCGCAGTGGTACACCGCCTCGCCGTCCGCGTTCATCCCTTCCAGGAACATGGGCACGCTGCAGTCGGACAGGGCCTCGCCCGAGACCTTGTCGGTACCGAGGACGCATTCCACGAACAGGTCCTCCGGGTCCAGGCCGTTGAGGTGCACGGCAACATCGAGTGACAGGATCTGCCCGGCCTGTATGGACTCAGGTATCGGCTGTTCCAGACGCGCGCGGATCTTCGGCCAGGCCTCGGCAACATGGCGTTTCCAGTGTGCCAGTTCGTGCGCGCCGGCCGCCTTGTCCGCCTGCATCAGCCGGCCCTCACGTGCGGCCGGGGCATAGGAATCGCGCAGGTAATCGATCGCCATGCGGATGGTGTTGAACTGCGGCAGCACCGTTTTCATGGAGGCCTTGGAGCGGTAGATCCAGGCCTCGGGCTGACCGTCGCGGTTGCGCGCGTAATAGGTCGGAATCACCTGGTACTCAAGGATATTCATCAGTTCCTCGGCCTCCAGGCGGGCGCGCGTCTCGTGATCGAACTCGGGATGCGGCGTGATCGCCCAGCCGTTGCTGCCGTCGTAGGCCTCCGCCCACCAGCCATCCATCACGCTGAGATTGATGACACCGTTGATGGCCGCCTTCATGCCCGAGGTGCCGCAGGCCTCCATGGGGTATTCCGGGGTGTTCAGCCAGACATCGACCCCCGGCAGCAGATCGCGCGCCATCGACAGGTTGTAGTCCTCCAGCAGGATAATGCGTCCCTGGAATTTCGGTAGCAGGCTGATCCGGTAGATCTCTTTCAGCAGGGCCTGGCCGGGCTTGTCGCTGGGGTGGGCCTTGCCGGCGAACACGAAGGTGATCGGCCGGTCGGGATCATTGACCAGCCGCGCCAGCCGGTCCAGGTCCTTGAAGATCAGGGTCGCGCGCTTGTAGGTGGCGAAGCGGCGGGCAAAACCGATCAACAGGGTGTCGGCGTTCTGGGGTGTCAGGTTGGCGGTGAGTCGTCCGGTCAGTGACTTGGTCTCGGCGCAGCGCTCGAACTGTTTGGTAGCGCGGCGCTTGAACTCGTTGAGGGCGGCCGCCTTGAGCAGCTGGCGCACGCTGAGGAACACGTGGTCGGGGATATTCTCGATGAACTGACCCCAGAACGCCGTGTCGGCGAGCTTGGCCCGCCAGCCGCCGCCCATGTACATCTCGAACAGCGCCACCCAGGAACCCGCCAGGTAGGTGTCGACATCGGCGCCGTTGGTGATGTAGCCGATGGGGTTCTCGGCGACCTCGATCTCGGGCCAGGCATAGGCCTCCATCTCGGCGGCCACCCCGCCGTGGATGCGACTGACGCCGTTGCGAAAGCGCGAACCGCGCAGCGCCAGGGTGGTGGTGGAGAAGCCGTGCGGGTCGCGCGGGTTGGCGCCGAGCTCGAGGAAGGCCTTGTCCGGCAGGCCGAGTTTATCGACCAGTCCGCCGAAATAGCGGTGCATGGTGTCATGGCTGAAGACGTCGTGGCCGGCCGGCACCGGGGTGTGGGTGGTGAAGGCCGTACTGGCGGCGACCAGTTCCAGCGCGCTATCAAACTCCATGCCGGCCTGCACGTGTTCCACGCAGCGCTCCAGGATGAGAAACGCCGCGTGGCCCTCGTTGATGTGCCATACGGTCGGCTCCATCTTGAGTGCACGCAGGGCCCGCACCCCGCCGATACCCAGGATGACCTCCTGCTGGATGCGGGTCTCGTTGTCGCCGCCGTAGAGGTTGGCGGTTATCTGGCGGTCGGGCTCGCTGTTGGCGGGCACGTCGCTGTCCAGCAGCAGCAGGCGAATGTGCCCGGCCTTTACCTGCCACACCTTGAGTTCGAGCCTGCGGTCGGGCATCTCCACCCACACGTGGACCTCGTCCCCGTTGGCGTCCAGCGCCGGGGACACCGGCAGGTCGCAGGGGTCCCGCCGTACGCCCTGGTCGATCTGGCTGCCGTCGCAGCCGATGCGCTGCTTGAAATAGCCGCGCCGGTAGAGGATGCCGATGCCCACGAACGGCACCCACAGGTTGCTCATCGCCTTGCAGTAGTCGGCCGCCAGGATGCCCAGCCCGCCGGCGTAGATGGGCATGCTTTCATGAAAACCGTATTCCGCCGAGAAGTAGGCGACCAGGTCGGTCTCGCGATCGAGGAATTCGTCCACCCGGGTGATCGGCACCTGCTCCAGGTAGGTGTCGTAGCTGGACAGCACCTGGCGGTACTCGGCCAGCAGGATGGGATCGTTGGCCGCCGCGTCGATGCGGTCCTGGCGCACCCGGCGCAGGAACTTGCGGGGATTGTGGCCGCAGGCATTCCAGCTGTCCTGATCGAGATGCCGGAACAGGCCGCGCACGTTGCGGCTCCAGCTGTAGTAGAGGTCGTTGACCAGGTCGTCGAGGCGCGCAAAGCGCTCCGGCAGCACCGGCTGGATCTCAACATCGAAGCGGGTGCCGGGTTTCTGCTTTTTTCCAGGGTTATCGTTTTTCATCGAAACACCTCATTAAGTGCCTGCACACCGGATTGTCTTTAAATAAACAATCAATCAGCTACGGAATCCATGAAAGAACACGGAAAAATAAACACAAAACGACAATAAATGTAAAACATAAACACAGCAACTACGGTTCAAACCAGACAGCTATTTCATACGGTGTTTTCAAAAATTAAATGTTCTTTTTGATATCTCCGTGTCTTCCGTGGATTCCGTGGCCAATCTTTTTGTTGATTATCGCGCCTGCGAGGCGCTCCTACACTCCTCGTTTCACGTCTTACTTCTCACTTCTTACTTTCCAGCCGCCTTCTCCACCAACCGCCACAGCTGCTGCAACCCCTGCACCGTGTCCTTACCGAGGTGCACCCTGAGGGCCCGGCGCTTGCGTTCGGCCAGCACCTCGAAATCACCGCGTGCCTGGGCGGCCTTGACCACCCCGAAAGTATAGTCGTGTCCCGGCACGGGGAGATCGCTGGCATCCTCGCAGGTGATCTGCAGGAACACCCCGCTGTTCGGACCGCCCTTGTAGGCCTGGCCGGTGGAATGCAGGAAGCGCGGTCCGAAGCCGACGCAGGTGGCGATCTTCCAGCGGGCGCGCACCAGGTGGCGCATTGCCTGCAGGGGGTAGTCGTGGATTTCGTTACGTGGCAGGTAGGCCAGCAGGGCCAGGTAGTCGCGTGCCTCAATCCGGCCCAGGTGGGCCGCGACATAATCCGCCACACCGGCACCTTCGCCGGCGATGCCCTTCAGTGCCGCGGCATTTTCCGCATCGGTATACAGCGCCAGCCCCCCGTCCTCGGCCAGCGGGGTCTCTTCCGGCAGGCTGCCGTCGACCTCGTAGGCGGTGGTCAGCTTGCGGGTCTCGATCTTGCTGGCCTCGACGTCGGGCTGGTCGAAGGGGTTGATCCCCATCAGCGCGCCGCTCACAGCGGTGGCGATCTCCCAGCGGAACCACTCCTGACCGAGGTTGTAGACATCCTCGATATCGATGCGCACCACCGGCTGGCCTGCCTGCTCCAGCCGTGCGACCGCCTGGTCCTGATGATGATCGGCGGCCGTCTCCAGCCGCAGGTACACGAACAGGCGGTCGTCGCCGTAGGCCTCGGGCACTTCGACCGACTCCCCGTCCAGCGGGATGATGGCCTTGCCCTGCTTGCCGGTGGATTCCGCCACCAGCTGCTCCAGCCAGGCGCCGATGGAGGCCATCCCGGGTGAGGCGATCAGGGTCAGCTTGTCGCGGCCGAGGTTGGCCGCCGAGCCCATTATGCAGCCCAGCACCAGGCCCGGGTTTTCAGCAGCTGCCGTCTCGGCGGAACAGGCGGCAACCATTTCAAGGGTACGGTCCATGAAGCGCGGCAGGTCGATGCCCAGCAGGGCCGCCGGGACCAGCCCGAAGTTCGACAGGGCCGAGAAGCGCCCGCCGATCTGTGGCCGGCCCCGGAAGATGCGCCGGAAGCCCGCGACGCTGGCCGCATCCTCGAGATCGGAGCCGGGATCGGTGATGGCCACGAAGTGTCCCGGCGCCTGGCTCGCCCCCACGGTCTCCACCACCCGCTGGTAGAAATAGGCCTTGAGGATATTCGGCTCCAGGGTGCTGCCGGACTTGCTGGCCACGATAAACAGGGTCCTTGACAGGTCGACGGCCTCCTCCACCGACCGGACCTGCGCCGGGTCGGTCGAGTCGACCACCTTGAGATCCGGGTAACCCTTGGCCGCACCGAAGGTCTCGCGCAGCACCTCGGGCGCCATGCTGGAACCGCCCATGCCCAGTAGGACCACGTCCCGGATACCGCTATCGCGAATCTCCACGGCAAAGGCCTGCAGGTCAGCGATCTCTTCCAGGTGGTCGGCCGGGGCCGTCAGCCAGTCCAGCCAGCGCGCCTCGTCGGCGTCGGTCCACAGGGTGGCGTCCCTGGCCCACAGGCGCCGGACCTTGTCGTGCTGCTGCCAGTCGGCCAGCGCGATCTCGACGGCCGCGGTGAGTTCGGGGGGTAATCGGTAACTGAGTCGGTTCATTGCGCTTCGTATGTTGGTTCTTGTTGCGGGCCCGATAGCCAGGTTCGAAAGGGAGAACTATACCACCGCTGGTGCCAGTGTTTGCCTGGCTGGCATCAGGCCAGAAAAACAATTAGCCACTGAATCCACAGAAAACACGGAAAGAAAAACACAATAAAAAATCAATACTTGTAAAAAACCAAATCCGTAGCATTTGTCGTACACCAAACGTCTTATCACGTATTACGTTTCACGCTTTACCTTGTTTCTAAATGTCCGTGCAATTCCGTGTGCTTCCGTGGCTCCAGGTTTTGGTTTATCGAATAGTATCTTTCCGTGGGTTCAGTGGATTCCGTGGCAAGTATTTATCGCGCCTGCAAGGCGCTCCTACCTCTTGCTTCTAATTTTCTTCTTTTCACTTATTACGTGTTCTTCTTTCCGTGTATTTCCGTATGCTTCCGTGGCAAATGATTTTGATGTTATGTATTTTATCTTTCCGTGGATTCCGTGGATTCCATGGCAAGTTTGTTATTGCGCCCGCAGGACGCGCCTACAACCTTCTTCTCACGTCTCACTCTTCACCTTTTACTTGTTTTTGATTCCGTGCAATTCCATGTGCTTCCGTGGCAAATGATTTTGTTTTGATGATATTTATCTTTCCGTGGATTCCGTGGCTAGTATTTATCGCGCCCACAGGGTGTTCTACATTTCACTTTTTACTCTTCACTTCTCACTTTCTTTAACGTTCTGCGCCGCCCAGACCGCCGGGCCCAGCAGGGAGGCGCGCTCGTTGCGCAGCACCCGGACCGGCATGGTCTCCATCAGTCCCTGCATGCGTCCCTTGGCGCAGAAGGCGTCCAGAAAATCCCCCTGCTGCAGGCGCCCGATGAGTTTCGGCGCAATCCCCCCGGCGATGAACACCCCGCCGGTCGCCATCAGCTTGAGCGCCAGGTTGCCGGCCTCGGCCCCGTAGCAGCGGATAAACAGGTCGAGCGCCTCGCGACAGATGGCATCCGTGCCGGTCTGCGCAGCATCGGTGATAGCCGCCCCGGCATTGCCGCTCTGCAGCTGCTCTTGAAGCCAGCCGGGTGTTTCCGCCTTGCGGTACTCACGCAGGAAGGCATGGACATTGACCAGCCCCATGCCGGACACGACACGTTCCCAGCTGACATGGCCGAAGCGTGACTCCAGCCAGACCAGCAGCGCCACCTCGGTCGGGCTGGCCGGTGCAAAGTCGGCATGCCCACCCTCGCAGGCAACCGGATGGTGACGCTGTCCGTCCCAAATCCGCCCGGCCTGGCCCAGCCCGGTGCCGGCGGCAATCACCGCCTGGTGGCCACCGGTGTCGGACTGGCCGGCATTGAGGGTACAGAAGTCCTGTTCTTCCAGCGCCCCGATACCCCAGGCAATGGCCTCGAGGTCGTTGAGCAGGCCGACCCGCGGCCAGCCGAAGCCGGCCTCGAGCGCGTGCGCGTCGATGGTCCACGGCAGGTTCGTGATCCGGCTGCGACCGGCCCTGACCGGGCCCGCCACCCCGAAACAGGCCACGGCACAGTCGGTGTCCGTGTGGGTGGAGAAATCGGCGAGGATCTCGGCGAAGCTGGCATAATCCGCGCTGGTATAGTCCCGCCGCTCGAGCAGCTCGGCCCTGCCGGTGGCCATGTCGAACAGCGCCAGGCGGGTCGTGGTCCCGCCGACGTCACCTGACAATACCTTCAGCACGTTGCCATGAACGGCGCCATTAGCAAAAGCCGTTTTCCGTCATCCGGGGTCATTCAAGCCTCCCTGTAGAGGGGCAGTTCAAAATAAAATCGCGGTCCCCGGCGGGGGTCCATCACAAAGCCCAGGCTGCCGCCATGCCTTTCCATGATGTAGCGGACCACGCTCATGCCCGGGCCCTGGTCTTCCGGCAGCCGTGCTTCACGCCGGCCTTTCTGGACCAGCCGCCCGAGGAGACCCTGCTGCAGGCCCGACGACTTTTCGACGTCGGACTCATCCAGGCTGATCCGAACCATATCATCACGCACCCTGGCTTCCAGCTCCAGTGCGATGCTTTCACCGTCCCGGGTTTCGCTCCCGGCCAGCAGCCGGCAGATGGCCTGGCTGATCCGCTCGGCATCGGCCAGCACCTTGACACCTGTGGGAACCTGGCCGATGGCAAGTCTGACACCACAGGCCCGAGCATCGACCCTGTCCGCACACCGGCGAAGCAGGGCCGCCAGTTCGACCGGTTGGCGGTCGAACACCAGCTTGCCGGATTTCATGTTCTCGAACTCAAGCAGATCCCGGGTCAACAACTCCAGCTGCCGGCAGTGGGTGATTGCAGCATCGGTCAAGGCCATGGCATCGGCGTCTAGGCCACCCGTGGCACTCTCTTTCAAGGCGGCAAGCGCGGCCTCGAGCCCGTCGATGGGCGTGCGCATATCACGACTGAGACCCGACAGGAACTCCGCCTTGTCGTGCTCCGCGTCCCGCCGCAGGTTCTCCTCGCGGTTGATGTAGATGAGCATGCTGAAGCCGATGGTCATGAACAGCAGGAAGATGACCAGTGACTCGCGAGTCAGCTGCCGGCGATAATCCTCATACAGGCCGGGCAGGCGCAGGTTGAGCGCGTCCCAGCCCGTGCCCTGCACCGCCTGTCTGGCCAGAATCCGCGACTGCTCCTCATCCGAAAGGCGGTAGTCATCACGCATCCACTTGATGCGGGCACCGTCACTGGTGACCTCGATCAATTGACCGCCTTCAGGATAGACCAGCATCAACTGGTGACCCGGGGTCTGGGCATTCTTGACCAGGCCACCGAGGATATCGGCGTGAAAACTGACGAAGAAGATCATCTCCTCAGCGGCCTGACTGAGGCGGGTCATGACATCGAAGTGGTAGACGAAGGCATTGGGGTGGATGCGGGCGTTCTGGACACCCGTCTCGGCGTAGTGGGTGATATCGGCCAGGCAGACATCGCCGACGAAGCCCTCGAAATCCTCGAGGAAGGGCCTGCCCTGCGGGTCGGTGATGGTGTAACCGAAATAATCCGGAAAATACGCGGCCAGGCGTTGTTCCAGGGTTTTCACAAGGCCATTATCCGGCGATCGGGTCAGGGAATGGATCAGGTCCGCGTATTCATCGGCAAACAACCTGACCAGGCGCTTCTTTTCGTCGACATAGCGGGCGACCTCGTGCGCGATATCCTGAGTCGATTCCTCTGCGATGGCCTGGTGATAGGCCTTGAAATCATCCAGCCGCTGCACGCTGAACCACGCCAGCACAATACTCACCAGGCACAGCACCAGCAGCATGAAAGTCAGGTAGCCCCTCATGGATGCTGATCATACACCGACAGGCGCGGCTGTCGGTGGATTTGCCACTGCCGCGGCTGAACCGGAATTTGTTAATCAATCACAGTGATCGTGTTCCCGAGTTACGCTACTATCCCCTCACTATTGCAAGTCTCCCTCAATATTACAGGACAGCTCCATGAAACTTGCCATGATCGGCTTGGGAAAGATGGGCGCCAATATGGTGCGGCGCCTGGTGAAAGACGGCCACGAGCTGGTGGCCTATGATGTATCGGCCGCAGCGGTGAATGCCCTGGCCGCTGAACTGGAAAACGTCACCCCGGCGACAGGCCTTGCGGACGTAATCGCGAAACTCGACGGCCCGCGCGCCGTCTGGCTGATGGTGCCGCACCGGTTTGTCGACGCCTCCATCGACGACCTGCTGGCTGCCGGCCTCGAGCGGGGCGACCTGGTCATCGACGGCGGTAACTCCAATTACAAAGAGAGCCAGGCGCGCGCTGCCCGCCTTGCGGAGGCCGGCATCCACTTTGTCGACAGCGGCACCTCGGGCGGTGTCTGGGGGCTGGAGAACGGCTACAGCCTGATGGTCGGGGGCAGTGATGCGGCCGTCGCCCTGATCGAGCCGGCGCTGAAGTCGCTGGCGCCTGGCGCGGATACCGGCTGGGGTCATGTCGGGCCGGCCGGCGCCGGCCATTACGTCAAGATGGTCCATAACGGCATCGAGTACGGGCTGATGCAGGCCTATGCCGAGGGCTTCGAACTGATGCAGTCCCGGGAGGAGATGCAGCTCGACCTGCACCAGGTTGCACAGATCTGGCAGCACGGCAGCGTGGTGCGCTCCTGGCTGCTCGACCTGATCGCGGATGCCCTCGGCGACGCGACCCACATGGAAACGCTCAGCGACTACGTCGATGACTCCGGCGAAGGCCGCTGGACGATCCATGATGCTATCGACCAGGCCGTTCCCACACCGGTACTGGCACTGGCCCTGCAGATGCGTTTTCGCAGCCGCCAGGACCCGTCCTATGCCGGTAAACTGCTGAACGCGATGCGTGCCGGCTTCGGTGGGCACGCCATCCGCCAGACGGACAGCACCGGGGACACGGCATCGTGACGGCACCCCTGGACCAACGCTTCTGCAACGAATCGGCCGACCCTGCCAACATCGTTATCTTCGGCGCCACCGGCGACCTGACCAAGCGCAAGCTGATGCCGGCCCTGGTGCGCATGCTCGACTGCGGGCTGGTACACCCGGAGAGCCGCATCATCGGTGTCGTCCGGGACATGAGCACGGATGAATGGCTGCAGCTGGTGCGCGACGGTCTGGCGGAATTCGCCCCCGAGGTCGGCATGGACGCGGAACGCTGGCAGGCCTTTTCCGCCGCGCTGAAGATGGTGCACGGTGACCTGGATGATGATGCCACCTATGGCCGGCTGGCTGAATCGCTGGAACAGCTGGGGGGCAGCAGGAACGCCATGTTCTACTGCGCGATTCCGCCCCGCTGGTACCGGGTCGCCGCCCGGGGGCTGAACCGGGCCGGGCTCACCGCTGAAGACGAGGGCTACCGGCGCCTGGTCATCGAGAAGCCCTTCGGCATGGACCTGGCCTCGGCCCGCGAACTGAACCGGGAACTGCAGTCGTTCATCAACGAGTCCCAGATCTACCGCATCGATCACTACCTGGGCAAGGAAAGCGTACAGAACCTGCTGGTCTACCGTTTCGCCAACAGCATCATGGAACCCCTGTGGAACCGCAATTACATCGATAGTATCCAGATCTCGGTGTCCGAGACCCTCGGCATCGAGTACCGCGCCAAATACTATGAAAACGCCGGGGCCCTGCGCGACATGATCCAGAGCCACCTGATGCAGGTGATGACCCTGGTCGCGATGGAACCGCCGGTCGAGTTTACCGCCGACGCCGTGCGCGATGAAAAGATGAAGGTACTGCGGGCCGTACGCCGCTTCGAACCGCAGCTGGTGGCGGAAGACACCGTCGCGGCACAGTATGCCTCCGGTAGCATCGACGACGCAGCCGTACCCGCCTATGTCAGCGAGGACGGCGTGGCGCCGGACTCGTCAACCGAGACCTTTGCCGCGGTGCGTTTCCAGATCGACAACTGGCGCTGGCAGGGGGTACCCTTCATCCTCTGGTCGGGCAAGCGCCTGAAGAAAAAGGTCTCCGAGGTGATGATCCGCTTCCGCAAGCCGCCCTTCAACCTGTTCGACACCCAGGCCTCGGTCCCGGCCGCCAACGCCCTGGTGTTCCGGCTGCAGCCCGAGGCCGGCGTGGTGCTGCGCATGAACGCCAAGCAGCCCGGACTGACCACCGATATCCAGCGCCTGGTGATGCGCGCCCCCTATGCGGATGATGATGCGGAGGTCGCCGATGCCTACGAGATCCTGATGCACGACGTGCTCACCGGTGATGGCACCCTGTTTTCACGCTCGGACGAGGTCGAGGAATCCTGGGAGATCGTCGAACCCATTCTGCAGGCCGCGAAGGAGCGCGTATCCATCGACCGCTATCGTGCCGGCACCTGGGATATACGCGGCATGGAAACCCTGACCCGTGACTGTGTCGGCGGCTGGCACCGCCCCAGCTGATCCCGAACGTGAGCGAATTCAAGATCTTTCCTGATGATGAGTCGCTGGCGCGGTCCGTGGCCGACTATCTGTATGACCGCATCCAGGACTGCCTGGCGCGGCAAACGCGCTGCCATGTCGCCCTGCCGGGTGGCCGCACACCGGCGCGCTGCCTGGAACTGCTGGCGGAGCTGCCCCTGCCTTGGGACCGGGTCCACTGGTACCTCGGCGATGAACGCTGCTATCCCGCCGGCCATGCGCAGCGCAACGACACCCTGGTGCAGAAACACCTGTGGTCGAAAATCGATGCACCCGAGGCAAACCGGCATCCGATCCCCGCCGAACTGGGGCCCGAGGCTGCCGCTGAGGCCTATACGGGGCTCATCCAGGCCATCGGCAAGCTGGATATCGTGTTGCTGGGCATGGGTGAAGACGGCCATACCGCCAGCCTGTTCCCGGATAACGCCGCCCTCGAGGATGAACGCCTGGCGGTGCCGGTCTATGATGCGCCCAAGCCCCCCGCCGAGCGGGTGTCGCTGGGGATAACGGCACTGCAGGCCGCCAACGAGCGCGTGGCCCTGGTCGCAGGCGGCAGCAAACGCGGGGCACTGCAACGACTGCGTGATGGCGAGCAACTGCCGATCGGGCGGGTGGGACCGATTACCTGGTTTATCGATGAAGATGCCGCGGCAACTTGAAGGTGTCAGGAACCTTTTATTCATGCAGCATCTCTTGAAGCGTAAAGAAACGAAAAAAGGTCCCTGACACCTTTATTTACACACAGGACAAACATGAACGAGAAAACAGAAACCCGCAACATGGCGCTGTTCTGCGACTTCGAGAACGTCGCCCTGGGCGTGCGCGACGCCAAGTACGCCGCCTTCGACATCCAGAAGGTGCTGGAACGCCTGCTGCTCAAGGGCAATATCGTCGTCAAGAAGGCCTACTGCGACTGGGACCGTTACAAGGAATTCAAGGCGCCCATGCACGAGGCGGCCTTCGAACTGATCGAGATTCCCCACGTGCGGATGTCGGGCAAGAACTCTGCCGACATCCGCATGGTCGTCGACGCCCTGGACCTTTGTTACACCAAGTCCCACGTCGATACCTTCGTGGTCATCAGCGGGGACTCGGACTTTTCACCCCTGGTCAGCAAGCTGCGCGAGAATGACAAGGTGGTCATCGGGGTCGGCGTGAAGAACGCCACCTCCGACCTGCTGATGGCCAACTGCGACGAATTCATCTTCTACGATGAC
>CAMYJZ010000050.1 GCA_947258845.1 uncultured Ectothiorhodospiraceae bacterium
GTGCCGGTTGGAATAAGCGTCTAGTCGATTACCGCTGATGTCAGGTCCGACCCGATGCCTCATGCAGGAACTCGCTCAGTTCTCGTAGCCCAGCACCGGGGCCAGCCAGCGCTCCGCCTCACGTACGGACAGGCCCTTGCGTTTGGCATAGTCCTGGACCTGGTCACGGGCCAGTTTGCCGGTGCCGAAGTAGCGCGCCTCGGGGTGGGAGAAGTAGAAGCCGGAGACTGCGGCCGTCGGCAGCATGGCATAACTCTCGGTGAGGCTGATACCGGCATTGCCGACCGGGTCGATGAGGTTCCAGAGGATGCCCTTCTCGGTGTGGTCCGGGCAGGCCGGGTAGCCGGGCGCCGGGCGGATACCGCGGTATTCCTCGCGGATGAGTTCCTCGTTGGAGAGGTTCTCGCCCACGGCGTAGCCCCAGAATTCCTTGCGTACCCGCTCGTGCAGGCGCTCGGCGAAGGCCTCGGCCAGGCGGTCGGCCAGGGCCTTGAGCAGGATGGCGTGGTAGTCGTCATGGTCGGCCTCGAACTCGGCCAGCCTGGCCTCGATGCCGATCCCGGCGGTGACGGCGAAGGTGCCGATGTAGTCGGTGACACCCGATTCCTTCGGTGCGATATAGTCCGCCAGGCACAGGTTGGGGGCCGCGCTGCGTTTGCGGATCTGCTGGCGCAGGAAGTGGAACACCGTCTGTACCTCGCTGCGGGATTCGTCCGTGTACAGTTCCACATCGTCATCGTTGACGGTATTGGCCGGGAAGAAAGCGATGACGGCACGCGCCGTCAGCCATTTTTCCTGGATGATCGTCTCCAGCATCGCCTGGGCATCGTCGAACAGGCGGCGGGCCTCGGTGCCGACGGTCGCGTCGTCGAGGATCTGCGGGAACTTGCCGGCCAGTTCCCAGGCCTTGAAGAACGGACCCCAATCGATCCGGCTGGCCAGTTCCGCCAGCGGGTAGTCATCGAATACCTGCACGCCCAGGAATTCGGGCCGGACCGGCTGGTAACTGCTCCAGTCGGTCTGCAGCTTGTTGGCGCGCGCCGCCTCCAGGCTGGCGAGCTTGCGTTCCTTCTGCTGGGTCTGGCGCTGCTCGCGCAGTTCCCGATAGCGGTCCTTGATCCCGGCAACATAGTCCGCGCGCTGATCCGCGCTGATCAGCTTGCCGGCCACACCGACGGCGCGGGAGGCATCGGCCACGTAGATGACCGGACCATGGTAGTGCGGGTCGATCTTGACCGAGGTGTGAATCTGGGAGGTGGTGGCACCGCCGATCAGCAGCGGTATGTCGAAGCCCTGGCGTTCCATCTCCTTGCCGATATGGGTCATCTCTTCCAGCGAGGGGGTAATCAGGCCGGACAGGCCGATGATGTCGACCTGCTGCTCGCGCGCCGTCTTGAGGATGGTCTCGGCCGGCACCATGACACCCAGGTCGATCACCTCGTAACGGTTGCACTGCAGCACGACCCCGACGATGTTCTTGCCGATGTCGTGGACGTCGCCCTTGACAGTGGCCATCAGGATGCGGCCATTATTCTGAATGGCCTCGCCCTTGGCCGCTTCCATGAACGGCAGCAGCCAGGCGACCGCCTTTTTCATTACCCGTGCCGATTTGACCACCTGGGGCAGGAACATCTTGCCGGCACCGAACAGGTCGCCCACCACATTCATGCCGTCCATCAGCGGACCCTCGATGACATGCAGCGGCTCCTCGGCGGCCAGGCGCGCGGCCTCGGTGTCTTCCTCGATGTAGTCCGCGATTCCCTTGACCAGGGCATGTTCGAGGCGCTTGTGCACATCCCATTCGCGCCATTCCAGGGTTTCGATCTGTTTGACGGCCTTGCCGTCGCCACGGAAGTCCTCGGCTATCTCGAGCAGGCGCTCGGTGGCATCATCGCGGCGGTTGAGAATGACATCCTCGACGCGCTCGCGCAGTTCGTCCGGGATGTCGGCATAGATCGCCAGCTGGCCGGCATTGACGATGCCCATGTCCATACCCGCCTGGATGGCGTGGTAGAGGAACACCGCGTGGATGGCCTCGCGCACGGGGTTATTGCCGCGAAAAGAGAACGACACGTTGGAGACGCCGCCGGAGACCAGGGCATGCGGCAGCGTGGACTTGATGTCGCGGGTGGCCTCGATGAAATCGTGGCCGTAGTTGTTGTGTTCCTCGATGCCGGTCGCGACGGCGAAGATGTTGGGATCGAAGATGATGTCTTCCGGCGCGAAGCCGACCTGCCCGGTAAGGATGCGGTAGGCACGGGTACAGATTTCGGTCTTGCGTTCGCGGCTATCGGCCTGGCCCTCCTCGTCAAAGGCCATGACGATGGCGGCGGCCCCGTAGCGACGCACCAGGCTGGCGTGGCGGATGAACTCCGCCTCGCCCTCCTTGAGGCTGATGGAGTTGACCACGCCCTTGCCCTGGATGCACTTGAGTCCCGCCTCGATCACGGACCACTTGGAGGAATCGATGACCACCGGGACCCGGGCGATGTCCGGCTCCGCCGAGATCAGGTTCAGAAAGCGCACCATGACGGCCTCGGCGTCCAGCATGCCCTCGTCCATGTTGACGTCGATCATCTGGGCGCCGTTCTCGACCTGCTGGCGCGCCACATCCAGGGCCGTCTCGTAGTCCTCTTCCATGATCAGGCGCTTGAATCGGGCGGAACCGGTGACGTTGGTGCGTTCGCCGATGTTGACGAACAGCGAGTCCTTGCCTATGTTGCAGGGTTCCAGCCCCGACAGCCGGCACTGCACGTCCAGTTCCGGAACCTGGCGCGGCGGGTGTGGGCTGACCGCCGTGACGATGGCCTTGATGTGGTCGGGGGTGGTGCCGCAGCAGCCGCCGACGATGTTGAGAAACCCGCTGGCGGCCCAGTCGCCCAGCTCGGCCGCGATCTCCGCCGGGGTTTCATCGTACTCGCCGAACTCGTTCGGCAGGCCGGCATTCGGGTGCGCGGATACATGGGTATCCGCAATGTGCGCCAGTTCCTCGACGTATTGGCGCAGTTCCTTTGCCCCCAGCGCACAGTTCAACCCGATGGACACCGGGCGCGCATGGCGCAGGGAATTCCAGAAGGCCTCGGTCACCTGCCCGGTCAGGGTGCGCCCGGAGGCGTCGGTGATGGTCCCGGAGATCATCACCGGCAGATGGTTACCGCTGTCCTCGAAGTACTGCTCGACCGCGAACACGGCGGCCTTGGCATTCAGGGTGTCGAAGATGGTCTCGATCAGGATCACGTCGGCACCGCCCTCGACCAGGCCGCGGGCGGACTCGGTGTAGGCCGCGACCAGTTCGTCGAACTGGATATTGCGGTAGCCCGGGTCGTTCACGTCCGGTGAAATAGAGGCCGTGCGGTTGGTCGGACCGAGCACCCCGGCGACGAAACGCGGTTTATTACTATCAATCGTGCTGAAACTGTCGGCGGCCTCCCGGGCCACGCGCGCGGCCGCCACGTTGATCTCGAAGGCCAGCTCCTCCATGCCGTAGTCGGCCATGGCAACGCGGGTGGCGTTGAAGGTGTTGGTCTCGATGATGTCCGCGCCGGCCTCGAGGTATTGGCGGTGGATGTCGCGGATGATCTGCGGCTGGGTCAGGACCAGGAGATCGTTATTGCCCTTGAGGTCGGATCCCCAGTCGGCAAAGCGCTCGCCCCGGTAATCGGCCTCTTCGAGCTGGTGACGCTGGATCATGGTGCCCATGGCACCGTCCAGGAACAGGATGCGTTCTTTCAGGAGTTGGGCGAAGTTTTTCATGACCTTCAGGGCAATAGAATTATTTTGTGAAGTTTAACATGGACGTATGTGTTTACACTTATGATGTTTCATGAAAAGCCGATAAGGAACAGAGAGGCCGGCCAATGCGGGCTGGGCGCAGCGGGTTGTTGCAGATCCGGGCGGCCGGTTTAGGGAAACCGATTTATAGATAGCCTATATTATATATAATCAATGACCTGCGAGAGTATCACTGATCGCCTAAACTCACCTCATGAAACACAAACGCGCCACTCTGCTGCTGATCAGTGCCCTGTCGACCACGACGCCGGCCCCGGCATCCGCGGATGCCATCAGTGACATGATCAGTGTGATGTTCCGCATGATGCTCTACATGATGAGCGGTATGGCCGATTCCACGGGCGGCTCGAACAGCTGGGGCATGCCCATGAGCTCGATGGGGCTGGGAATGTCCGGCTGGCCCGCGATGAGCGGCCTCTCCGGCCTGGGTGGCTGGCCGGGCAGCGGATTCGGTGGCTCCCCCTGGTCGATGCCCCTGGCAGGCAATGCCTGGGGCTCCCGCGGTTTTTTCAATAATCCCTATTCCGGCCACGCCTGGGAGTATCCGATGAGGCGGCCGCGCTCCAGCGCCGGCTACCCCAGTTCGGCCCGTTACGTATCCGCGTCCCTGCTGGACGGCAAATGGTACGGGGTCTCCGGTGAAATACTCGAGGTCAAGGGCAAGAGCTTCCGCTTGCGGGATGGCTGGACGACGCTCCGCGGGACGCTGAAGATCAACAACAACATGGTCGACCTGTTCACGCCGCAGACCCGAGCAGTACAGCGTTACCAGTTCGCCAGAGACCAGACATCGCTGGTACTGCAGGATATGCAGGGCAATACCCTCAAGTTCTATCTCAGCCCGCGCAGCAGCGGCTATCCGGTGCGGGTCTTCTGACAATCAAACGCGTGGCATTAATGGCACTCAGGGTGCGATGGCGTCGCGCGCCATGCCCCCGGTGTCCTGCAGCGGCCCCAGCGGGTTCCTTTGGTCGGTGATCTCATCGAGCATCGGCGTCCCGCCCCACAGTTTGTATACTACGGCGTCGTCCTGCAGCAGGATCAGCGCCTTGAATGTCCAGCCGGTCTCGATAACATTCCTGTGGAAGTTCAGCGTGTCACTCACGACATTGCCGGTGCGCTGGCTGATGATCAGCGAGGGTCTGGCCGCGTAGGCCTGGCAGGCCTGGCGTGCCTGTATACATGAGCGGACAGCGGGATCGAGGTCATCCAGGGTGATCGAGTCATTGGGCATGAAGCGATTGGCGATATTGAGATAGTTGAGAATGCTGATATTCGGCGAGGTGTACGGGTTGAAGCCGATGCGCTGCAGTTCTTCCCGGGTGGTTTGTCCGGGGATAATCAGATCATAGGCGGTCTTCGCCTCCTCGAAGCTGCCCCAGATCGATCCCACCTTCTTTTCCACGCGTGGCAGGGAGGAACTGCAAGCGCCCAGCAGGATGGCGCATACCACAGCGACAACGATGGCCCGCAAGCCATTAGGGGGAAATCGTGTGGCAGGGTGAGTGTTCATGACAGTCTTCCGTGATCCTGGGCCCTGTTAAGAAAAAACTAGCACTATTCACGGTCGATGGCACCGTACCCAGATCAAGTAAGTTGTAAAAAAGTGGACATTCTGCTTTTTTATTACCATCAGGATATACAGCTGGGTAATAAAATATAAAAAGCAGGATGTCCACTTTTTTCCTTTTTCAGCCGAGCTGGATAACGGCAACAGCTCCCATGTAGGGTTGCAAGGCAGCGGGTACGCGGATACTGCCGTCGGCCTGCTGATAGTTCTCCATGACCGCGACCAGGGTGCGACCCACCGCCAGGCCCGAACCGTTCAGTGTATGCAGCAGTTCCGGCTTGCCGGTGTCCGGGTTGCGCCAGCGTGCCTGCATGCGCCGTGCCTGGAAGGCCTCGAAATTACTGCAGGACGAGATCTCGCGGTAGGTTTGCTGGCCCGGCAACCAGACCTCGAGGTCATAGGTCTTGGCGGCCGAGAAACCGATATCGCCGGTGCACAGGCTGACGACCCGGTACGGTAGTTCGAGACGCTGCAGGATGGTCTCGGCATGGCCGGTGAGTTCCTCGAGCGCGGTGTAGGAATCGGCGGGTCGCACCAGTTGCACCAGCTCGACCTTTTCGAACTGGTGCTGGCGGATCATGCCGCGGGTGTCCTTGCCGTAGGAGCCGGCCTCGGAACGGAAGCACGGGGTGTGGGCGACATAACGTGCCGGGAAGGCGTCTGCCTCGAGGATGGTGTCGCGGGCCAGGTTGGTGACAGGCACCTCGGCCGTGGGAATCAGGTAATAGCCCGGTTCATCACGGGTGGCGAACAGCTCTTCCTCGAACTTCGGCAACTGGCCGGTGCCGCGCAGGCTGTCGGCATTGACCAGGTACGGGACATAGACCTCCCGGTAGTCATGCTCGCGGGTGTGGGTGTCGAGCATGAACTGGATGAGTGCGCGGTGCAGCCGTGCCAGCGGGCCCTGCATGACGCTGAAACGGCTGCCGGCAATCTTTGCCGCCGCCTGGAAATCGAGCTGGCCCAGGGCCTCGCCGAGGTCGACGTGATCGCGGGCTTCGAAATCGAATGCCCTGGGCTCGCCCCAGCGGCGTAACTCCGGGTTGTCTGCCTCTCCCCCGCCCTCCGGCACACTGGCATGCGGGATGTTGGGGATCTCCATGAGCAGCCCGTTGAGTTCCTCCTGCAGGTCAGCCAGTTCGTCCCCGGCCCTGTCGAGTTGTTCACCCAGCCCTTCGACCTGCGCCAGCAGGGGTTTGATGTCCTCGCCCGCCGCCTTGGCTTTGCCGATCCCTTTCGAACGGCTGTTGCGTTCCGCCTGCAACTCCTGGGTACGTGTCTGCAGTTCCTTGCGCTGTTCTTCCAGGCGGTTCAGTCGGGCGGTGTCGAGTTCATAGCCGCGCCGCGCAAGCTGTTGCGCCACATTGTCCAGCTCACTGCGAAGTAGTTTGGGGTCCAGCATGGTGTTCCTTGTTTAATTTGGATGTCTTGAAAAGATTCATTCATTGCAAAAAATCATTCACCGCAGAGACGCAAAGGACGCAGAGAAAACATTTAATAAAGTAGAACAATAGTAATAAATTGCTACTTCACAACTGAAGTTATCCTGTTTATCCCCTCTCCCCAACCCTCTCCCGTAGGGAGAGGGAGTTAACAAACTGTAGTGACTTCTAAATGATGTTTTATCTTGAGCAATTATTTATTGTTTTCTTTGCGTTCCTTGCGCCTTTGCGGTGATTCGCTCTGTGTTCTCTGCGTCTCGGCGGTGAAATTTTTATTTATACCATCAGGGTCGCGCGCCAGCTGACGATATGGCCAGGCTCGATATCCTTCGCAAGCTGTTCCAGGATAGAGGCCACGCGCACGGGCTCGTCGAAGAACTCGACCGCCACGGGCAGGTCCAGCGATATATCCATCAGGGACGAGTAATGCATCTTGCCGGACTTCCCGAACCCGCTGATGGCGCGAAACACGGTGAAGCCCTGCACCTTGTGCTCGTTATACAGACCCTGCAACAGGCCCTCCAGTTTGCCCTCGCCCTCGGTCAGGTAGATGCGTACAAAGGTTACCTCTTGTGTATTCATAATTGCCTCGCTAGAAATATGCCCAGACCGGCAGCGGCAATGCACACGACCACGCTGATGAGCACGTTGAGAATGGCCTTGCCGAGCTGGCCGGATTCCACCAGATTCAGGGTCTCGACCGAAAAGGTGGAGAAGGTCGTAAAGGCACCGAGCACACCGATTAGCAGAAAGGCCCGCAACACGGGACCGCTGGCGAGTCGCTCGATCAGCCAGATGTACAGGAACCCCATCAACAGGCTGCCGACGACGTTCACCGTCAGGGTGCCGTAGGGGAAGCCGCGCCCCAGCACGGCGTGGATGCCGTTTGATATCCAGTAGCGCAGCAGTGCACCCGCGGCACCGCCGGCGGCGATGGCAATCACCTGGGTCATTCCTGTTCGCCGTGTTTCATGGGGTGTTATGGTACACGTCAGGTGCGCGCCGCGCATCTGCACGACCGGGCTTCATGACTGATATCAACGACGCCGTTTCCTGTCCAGTTCGCGCAGGTGGGCGAGTTTTTCCGCGATCCTGATCTCGAGCCCGCGCGGGACCGGATGATAGAAGTCCGGGACGGACATGTCCTCGGGGAAATAGTTTTCTCCGGCCGCGTAGGCCTCGGGTTCGTCATGGGCATAGCGATAGGCCCTGCCGTAGCCGAGTTCCTTCATCAGGCGGGTGGGTGCATTGCGCAGGTGGACGGGCACCTCGTGAGAACCGTGTTGCTTTACATGGGCGCGGGCCGCTTTGTAGGCCGTGTAGACGGCATTGCTCTTGGCGGCACAGGCCATATAGATAACGGCCTGGGCCAGGGCCAGTTCGCCCTCCGGGCTGCCCAGGCGTTCCTGCACATCCCAGGCCTGCAGGCTCAGGGTGAGCGCGCGCGGGTCGGCATTGCCGATATCCTCCGAGGCCATGCGCACGATGCGGCGGGCCAGATAGAGCGGGTCGCAGCCGCCATCGAGCATGCGCACCAGCCAGTACAGGGCCGCATCCGGCGCCGAGCCGCGCACCGACTTGTGCAGCGCCGAGATCTGGTCATAGAAGTCATCGCCACCCTTGTCGAAACGCCGGGTGCCCCCGGCGATGACCTCGTTGAGTACGGACTCGGGAATGACACGCACATCGCCCTCCTCCTCTGCCAGGTCGGAGGCGATCTCCAGCAGATTCAGGGCGCGGCGGGCATCGCCGTCCGCCGCCTGTACCAACCGGTCACGCAAGCTGTCTTCCAGCTGCAGGCCGAGCTTGCCCAGCCCGTGCTCGGGGTCCGTCAGCGCTGCATCGACAATACTGCGCAGGGCTGCCTCGCCCAGGCGCTTGAGCACATAGGTGCGTGCCCGTGACAACAGGGCGCTGTTGAGTTCGAACGAGGGATTTTCGGTGGTGGCGCCAATGAAGATGATGGTGCCGTCCTCGACGTAGGGCAGGAAGGCGTCCTGCTGTGCCTTGTTGAAGCGGTGCACCTCGTCGATGAACAGGATCGTCAGGCGGGCTTCGGCATCGCGTATCCGGCGTGCCGTCTCGACGGCGCTGCGGATGTCCTTGACGCCGGCCATAACCGCCGACAGGGTGAGGAACTCCGCATGACTCTGTTCCGCCAGCAACCTGGCCAGGGTGGTCTTGCCGGTGCCGGGCGGGCCCCACAGGACCATGGAATGGAAATGGCCCTCTTCGATGGCGTGGCGCAGGGGTTTCCCCGGTCCCAGGATGTGGTCCTGGCCGGTGAAGCCGTCGAGGGTATGCGGGCGCATGCGGTCGGCCAGCGGGCGCCAGGCTTCTTCGCTGTTCTGCATCGCGGCTTGCTGCCGGGGGCTAGTCAGGTCCGCCGACGACGTCCACACCGGGCGGCGGCTCGAAGTGAAACAGCTCTGATTCCAGGTCTGCATTGCGCTGCAGGGCGGTGAAATCAAATGTCGTGGTGTTACCGAATCCGTCCATCGCCTCGATACGGACCAGGTCATCATTCACGAAGTAGAGGTGGATTTCGTTGATATTGCTGTCATCGGACCGGGGCTGCAGGCGCGCATGCAGCAGGCCTTCCGCTGCCGGCAGGGCCTCCATCTCGAAGACCTCGTCGACGGGCCGGACTCCGCTGAGCAGCATGGCCGGAGTTGAGGTCAGCACCTTGTCGATGGCCTGCACCGTTACCTGTTCCAGGTCTTCGTCGTAGGACCACAGGCGCTTGCCGTCACTGATGATCTGCTGCCGGTAGGGCGTTTCGTAGTCCCAGCGGAACTTGCCCGGTCGCTGGATCCACATCTGCCCGTCGGATACCTGCTGCAGGATATTGTCGGCATCGACGACCTTCTGATGGAACCCGGCCTGCAGGCTGGAGAGTTCCGCGAAATAGTCACGCACCGTATCGACGGCATCCTGTGCCTGTACCAGTGCAGTGGCGGTCAACAGCAGGACGGCGGCGCTGATTCGTACTGAAATAAAAGATGTGTGCATCAGGCCTCCGGTGGCGGGCCGGCCAGGACCTCGCGGCTGCCGTTGGACTGCAACGGACCGACGATGCCGGTTTCCTCCATTTGCTCGATCATGCGCGCCGCGCGGTTGTAGCCGATCTTGAGGCGGCGCTGTACGCCGGAAATGGAGGCGCGGCGGGATTCCGTGACCAGGGCCACCGCCTGGTCATACAGGGGATCGGTCTCGGTGTCGCTGTCACCGCCGCCATTGGCAGGCGACAGGCCGGGAACCGGGTCCGACGAGGCCTCGAGGATCTCGGTCATGTATTCCGGCTCGGACCGGCCCTTGAGGTGGGCGGTCACCTTGTGGACCTCCGTGTCCGAGACAAAGGCACCGTGCACACGCACCGGCACCGAGGTACCGGGGGCCATGTAAAGCATATCGCCGTGGCCCAGCAATGACTCCGCCCCCATCTGGTCGAGAATGGTGCGCGAATCGATCTTGGACGAGACCTGAAAGGCGATGCGGGTCGGTATATTGGCCTTGATCAGGCCGGTGATCACGTCAACCGAGGGCCGCTGGGTGGCAAGGATCAGGTGCACGCCGGATGCGCGCGCCTTCTGGGCCAGCCGGGCAATCAGCTCCTCGACCTTCTTGCCGACCACCATCATCATGTCCGCCAGTTCGTCGATGATAATGACAATGAAGGGCAGCGGCTGCAGCACGGGATGTTCTGTCCCCTCCAGGGCCTCCTCGGGATTGAACAGGGGATCGGGGATCGGTTCGCCCTCCTCCTCCGCTTCCTTCACCTTGCGGTTGTAGTTCGCGATATTGCGCACCCCCAAAGACGCCATCAGGCGGTAGCGGCGCTCCATCTCCGCGACACACCAGCGCAGAGCGTTGGCGGCCTCGTTCATGTCGGTCACCACCGGGGTCAGCAGGTGCGGTATGCCTTCATAAACCGACAGCTCGAGCATCTTCGGGTCGATCATGATGAGGCGCACGTCTTTGGGCAGGGTCTTGTAAAGCAGACTCAGGATCATGGCGTTGATGGCGACGGACTTGCCGGAGCCGGTGGTGCCGGCGACCAGCAGGTGCGGCATGCGCGCCAGGTTCACCACGATGGGTTCGCCACCGATGTCCTTGCCCAGTGCCAGGGTGAGCGGCGAGGATGACTGGTCGTACTCGGCGGAGCCCAGGATCTCGCTGAGACTGACGATTTCGCGGTGTTCGTTCGGGATCTCGAGGCCGATGACCGACTTGCCCGGGATCACCTCCACCACGCGCACGCTGATGGCCGACAGTGCACGCGCTATGTCCTTGGCCAGGTTGCTGACCTGGCTGACCTTGACGCCGGCACCCAGATCGAGCTCGAAACGCGTGATCACCGGACCCGGGTGCACGGCCACCACCTCGACCTCGATGTTGAAGTCCAGCAGTTTCATCTCCACCAGGCGTGACATGGCCTCCAGCGCCGCGGCCGAATAACCCTCCTCGGACGGCCTGGGTTCATCCAGCAGTGACAGCGGCGGCAGCTCGGTGTTCGGTGGCGGATCGAACAGCGGGACCTGGCGTTCACGTTCCTGGCGCTCGCTCCTCTCGACCTGCCTGACTACCGGTTCAATGCGCGGTGGCTTGCGATTGATGGCCTTCTGCTGGCTTACCCTGACCGCCTCTTCGCGTTTCTTCAGGGCGCGCCGCCCTTCGATGTATTCGGGTAACTGGCCCACCAGGGCATAGATATTGTCCGCCAGCATCAGGGTGTACTTGCCGGTGATATCCATGGCACTCAGCCAGGACAGGCCGGTAAACAGGGTGACACCTGCAAGGAACAGGGCCAGCAGGAACAGGGTGGCGCCGATCGGGCTGAACAGCTCGACCAGGCCCTGGCCGATGACATTGCCGAGTACGCCGCCGGCCCCGGCCGGCAGCAGGCCGTTGGCCGTGCCAGATTCCAGCGTGGCGAGTCCGCAGCCGGCACCGACGGTGAGCAGGAACCCGGACCAGCGTATGGCCAGGATATGCAGGTCGATGCCACCGCTGGGTGTGTGTCCGCGGTACACCAGCCAGCCGCTGTAGGCCACCATCACGGGTAGCAGGTAGGCGAGGTAGCCGAACAGGTAGAGCAGGATATCCGCCAGCCAGGCACCGACGACACCGCCGGCATTGTGGATGCCGTTCACCGAACCACTGTGTGACCACCCCGGATCGCCCGGGTTGTAGGTCAGCAGCGAGACCAGGAGATAGGCACCCAGGGCGCCGAGGATGAGTAGTGCCGCCTCCCGCAGGCCGCGGGTGACCTGGGTCAACTTGCTGTGAACGAATTTACCATCCTTGTTACGCCGGGCTTGTGCCAAAATAATTCTCTTTTCTAACTATATGCGCCAATTCGCTAATCTAATTGAATTTATTTATTCAGGCAAACATTTCTTGCAGGGCCGGGTGGATGACCTGACCGGCCTCGATATTGATACCCCGGCTCAAGGACTTGCATGACTTCCAGTCGGGTTCCGCAATGGCGGTCACGTACGGGATCAGGGCGGCGGACAGCGCCTGCGAGGCCGTCCTGGGCACGGCCCCCGGCATGTTGGTGACGGCGAAGTGCACCACGTCCTCCTCGATATAGGTCGGGTTATCGTAGCTCGTCGGCCGGGTGGTCTCGATACAGCCGCCCTGGTCCACCGAGATGTCGATGACCACACTGCCCGGCTGCATGGCCCTGATCATGTCGCGGGTGACCACGTGTGGTGCCCGGCTGCCGGTCTTCAGTACTGCCCCGATGACGATATCCGCCTCGGCCACTTCCTTCTCCAGTGCGTCCTGGTAGGGATACAGGGCGGTCACATTGTTGCCGAGTTCACTCATGGCCATAAGCCGGTCACGGCTCAGGTCGAACACCATGACCTCGGCGCCGATATTGGCAGCCAGGGTGGCGGCATTGCCGCCCGCGGTGCCCGCGCCGATGATGACGACATGGCCGCGTTCCGCCGCCGGTACGCCGCCGAGCAGCAGCCCCTTGCCACCCTGTGGCTGGTGCAGGAGATGGGTCCCGACCTGGGTGGCGATGCGCCCGGCAATCGCGCTCATGGGCGCGAGTGCGGGCAGCTTTCCGCCCTCTTCCTCGACGGTTTCGAAACCGACCGCGGTCAGTCCGATGTCCTGCAGCTTGCGGGCAAGTTGCGGATAGGCCGCCAGGTGCAGGAAGCAGAACAACAGGTGCTCCCGCCTCAGGTGGACAAGTTCGCTGTCCTGGGGTTCCTTGACCTTGACGATAAGCCCGGCGTCGCGGTAGACCTGCGCGGTGTCAGCAAGCACCCGGACACCGGCGGCCGTGAATAACTCGTCAGGGTAACCGGACAGGGCGCCGGCATTGTGCTCCATGGTGATGCTATGGCCGCAAGCAAGCAGCTGACGGCAAGCCTCCGGAACCAGCGCAATGCGGCCCTCCAGCGGCTTTATTTCCCGCGGTATCCCGATGTGCATGCTTGCTTTACCCTACTCCCCAAGTTACGTACCA
>CAMYJZ010000051.1 GCA_947258845.1 uncultured Ectothiorhodospiraceae bacterium
GCTGACCTTCCTCCTGCCCCTGGCGGCGATCGGGGTGGTGAAGATGACGCGGCTGCGCAGCGCCTGATCAAAGTAAAAAAGGGGACATTCTGCGTTATTTACCGATCCGCTGTTATGAAGACAGCTCGTTGAGAGTGAACTTGAGTATCGCCCCCGGGACGGCGGCTCAGAGGATGGCGACGCCGTATTTCGCGCCGGCCACCGAGGCGGCGATCAGGTCACCGGCCCCCAGGCCGGTGGCGGCGATGACGATTCCCGGGCCCAGCTCGCGCAGTCGTATCATTCGTTGTCTCTGTTGTTTTGCCAGCCAGCGGGAGTAAAAAAGGTGTCAGGAACCTTTTTCCCCTCAACGGGGGTTATTCCAGCGCTTGCTGCTCGGGGGAATCGACCAGCCCGGGTTGTACGAGGGGCTGCCCCAGCGCTTGTTGAATGCGGGGATTGTTGCCCAGGATTTTGCACCGGTATTACTGATCCAGGGTCCGGAACCGGTATCGATGGCGCCCTGATTGCCCGGGTACCGATAGAGCCGTTCACCGGGAGCACGGTCCGATTCGTTGCCAGCCCGCCCTGTTCCGGAGCAGCTGACAATGGCGCCTGCCTGATTACGCCAGCAGGTCGTGTCGTCGATCATGCTGGCGGGTTCTTCGGCGAAGGCTGCTGAACCCGACATCAAGCCTGGTATCGAACAGGCCAGGAGTGCACCGAACAGGTGTGATTTTTTCACGATGTCTCTCCGTGTCTTTTATATTCCGGCCTGATTCATTGCGGCTGGATGATTGTCTTTATATCAAAGCGTAGGGTAAATCAGGAAAACTGCCAATAGGCCAAAAGTATGATGCCCGCACTGCAGTCGACTGATATAACCGTTTATAACAAGACCTTAAATGTTTCTAATTCGGGGGGACAGTATACTGATATCGCCGCAAAGACGTGATGGCAGTCTCAAAGATATAAGTAAACTGCCCCCGAATTGCCGAATTGATTTACCTGAGCAGGTAGTCTTCTATAAGCTGCAGGCGCCGCCGATGGACCGACCGGTCATAGTCCATGAAGGGGTGCCCAAAGACTGCATCCCTCAGCACCTGCGCCCCGCATTGCTTGGCGGATTCCACCAATTCCCGAGACATGGCAGGCCGGACCACCCGGTCGTTCTGCCCGACAATGAACAGGAAACGGCGGCAATCCGCCGGCAGGTGGTTAACGGGATCAAATTCTGTCGGGCAGCCGTAATCAGACAAACGGCTCGGCGCGGAATCCACAATAATGCGGTCCAGTCTGGCGTGTGATTCAAATCCGTCCAGGAAGGCAACCCCGCCGAACGACATGGCATAGACCAGGTGATGCTCGTAATCAGCTGCATCGAGTGCAGCGAGAATCTCCACGTAGTCACTGACAATGGCCTTGAGTCGCCGCTTGCCGTCAGAACGACCATAGCCACGAAAGTCATAGACATAGACATCGAACCCGGCCGATGCAAAAGGCGTAAACGCGCCGATAATCTGGTCTGCCAGGATGGCATTCCCCTGCATGACCAGCAGGTAGCCCTGCGGCGACGCCAGCTGACCTTCAGCCCCCGTGGCCTTGAGTTTGTAACCGCGTAACAGCCGGTTATCTTTGGTCTCGAAGGCGATATCCTCGACATTCCGCAATCCCGCCAGACGATCCGCATTCGGACTGCCGGCCATACCGCTCCATAGCCAGAACATAAAGGGTTCCTGCAGCCCGCAAACACTCCGCTCCAGTTGCCCGGCGGATGCGAGGCCTGCAAACAGCGCGAGAAATGAAAACAGGATCGGGAAGCGGCTGGCCATACTCACTTCCAGTATAGAGCAGGCGTTCGGGTTTGCAGGCCGCAGGACCAGCGGGTTCTGTACAAGTGCCGCCTGTGCCAGCAGATTGCGCTGATCTCCGCCGCGCATCCTGGTCAGTCGGTGGCCGTCTGCCCAGGCTCTCCCTGCCGCGAGGCGAGCGCCGCGATGACGTCCGCCAGCCCGCCGGTCACCCTGGCCAGGCCGGTGTAATCGAGCTTCTCCGGCGTGTCGGTCGCCGCATGGTAGTGCGGGTAACGAAACAGCGCCGTGTCCGTGACCATGATGGCCGGGTAGCCGGCCCGCCAGAAGGACCAGTGGTCCGACCAGTGCACACCCATGATCCAGCCCGGCGCCGCCACGCCTTCCGAGGGAAACGCCGTCGCTGCACGGAAGGCTCCGAGCGCACGGCGGACCAGGTGCCGGGACGAAAGATTGCCCACGAAGCCGATGAAATTACCGGTGTCCGGGTAAAAGAAGCGGAACGGAAAGGGATATCGCTGGGTGGCCGGCTGATCGGTGTAATAGCCGATCGTCTCCAGGGCAAGCATGGCCTCGATCTGCTCCCCGCGCTGGCGCGCGCGGTCGGCATACACATTACTTCCCATCTCTTCACTGTAGAAGAACGGCGGCTCCTCATTGGCAAAGGCCACGAGGCGCACACTGCGTGCATAGGTGTTGCCGGCCAGCAGCCGGGCAAGCTCCAGCAGGGCAGCCACACCCGAGGCATTGTCGTTGGCCCCCGGGGTCCCGGCGATGGAATCATAATGCGCCCCGGCGACAACGATTTCATCCGCTGCACCGTTTCCAGGCAGCTCGACCTCGAGGTTCTGGAGTGTCTGGCCCCGGCTCTCGAAGGACTGGGCTCGTACCGCGTAGCCCAGACCCTCCAGGGTGGCCCGGATATAGCCGGCGGCGGCCGCCAGTGCCTCGGGGCGCCAGACATTGCGCTCGCCGATGCGGCCCGCCAGCTCCGTGACATGGTGCTTGAGGTTGTCATGGATCAGCCGCTCTGCAGCGGACAGGGGCGGCAGCGGGGCCGACCAGGATTTACCGGGCATGCCGGTCATGTACCACGCTCCCGCCATGATGACTCCCAGTATGGCACCCCAGCGAAGCGCCGGTGCCATCAATTTGCCATGGCCCCTGCGGGCCGCCGGGCGGGTGTGTGTCATGTCAAAATAATTCGGATCAGGAGCTGGTTTCTTCTAATATTAGAGCTAAGAGGGATCTGATGCCTGTTTCAGGAGATGGTTTCCATGGCAGATGCTCACGGGTTTCGTGATGTCCTGAAGTTATGGGCAATCGGGGCGCTGGTGTGGGCCGCGGGCACCCCTGTCTGCGTGGCGGCGGACTATACCGGGACCGTACAGGCCCTGCAGGAACGTTACCAGGACGAGGTAGAGGCGCACGTTTCCTACGGCGCATTTTCCGACAAGGCCCTGACGGAGGGTTATCCCAACAGCGCCTACCTGTTCAAGTCCCTGGCCGCCTCCGAGGCCATTCATGCACGCAACTTCAAACGCCTCCTCGAAGAACTCGGCGCCGAACTGCCCGGGGAACCGCTACAGCCCCGGCCAGTGGCAAGCACCCGCTCCAATATCCTGGATGCCACCGGGGTCGAGGCCGATGAAATCGACCACCGCTACCCGGCCATCCTGGCGCGCATCGAGCCCGAGAACCACCGGGCGGCGATCGACAGCCTGACCTGGGCCTGGGAGGCAGAGAAGCAGCATCGAAAACTGCTGGGCCGCATGCAGGATGCCGCGAAAAAATGGTTCAAGTTCCTGATCGCTCATATCGAGGGGGAATACGTGGACTATCACATCTGCCAGATCTGCGGATCCACCCTGGTCGAGCGTCCCGCCAAACAGTGTCCCGTCTGCGGGCAACCGGCCAGCCACTATGAACAGATTCCCTATGTGGCCGCCGAACGGGCGGGACCGGAGGAAGAGTTTTGAATTGAATGAGATCGCGCCTGCACCCGATTAGGCGCCGGGCATAAACAAGGCAGCCATCCCTGCAGGATGGGCAAAGGCCGGCAGGCCGTGCCCGTCATGAACATCCTTATCGCGCCTGCGAGGCGCTCCTACAAAGTATGAATTGCTGTAGGAGCGCCTCGCAGGCGCGATCGTTATTGTGAATAGCGGCGCCAGACCTGCAGCTGGAGTGCGCCCAGCCCGAGCAGGAACAGGGCGAGTACCGCCAGGGCACCGACTGCCGGAATGATCTGGATCAGGATGATGGCGATCAGGGCCACCACGATGGACAGCACGCGCAGACCCCGGGCCTGGGTACCGGCCTTGCCCGGCAGCAGCCGCAGTCCGGTGTTGCCCACGAAGATCACGCCGGTCAGCATGCCGCCCAGCAGGGACACCAGGTACCAGGCGAGTAGCGGTAGTGCGACCAGCCCACCGACCAGGGTGGCGATCAGCAGCAGGATCACGAAGGGCGTGGCGAACAGGAAGGCCACCCCCAGGCCCAGCGCGGTGAAGGGCGCCTGCCCCAGGGCCTCGGCGCCGGCCACACTGAATACCGGGAACAGCAGGGCATACAGGATGGTCACGACGGCCAGCGCGGCCAGCATGACAATCCCCCCGCCCCGGCCCTCCGGTTCCTTGTGCAGCAGGGGCCTGGCGATGATGTCACCGGCGATGACGACATCCTCGGCAATCTGCGGTTCATTGTCACTGCGGTAGACCAGGTCGCCATCGATCCGGGCGCGTGCCAGGATCCGGATCTCCTCGGCCATCAGTTCCACGTCACCGCCGACTTCACCGGAGATGATCACGACCTGCCCCGCCGCCTTGAGCTCCCCGCCCACCCGGCCGGCCACGGTCACTTCACGACCCGCGAGCCAGGCCCACTCGCCGACGGTCGAGGCCTTCGCGATGTCAACGGTCTCGCCGGCGGCGACGACATGGCCCGCGACCGGGCCGGCGATAATGACGCTACGCCCGGCCGCGCGCACATCGTCCTGCACCTGCGCATGGATTGTGACGGCCTCGCCGGCCGCGAGCACGTCGCCGGTGACCAGCTGATCGATGCTGACGCGCTTGCCTGCCGCGGCCACATCGCCCTGCACCTCCGCCTGGACATCCACGCTGCGACCTGCAACGTACAGGTCATTCTCTATGGTGCCGCGCTTGACGACCACTTCGCCGGTCTCCTGGGCGAACAGCAGCGTTCCGGCCGATACGGCTATCAGCAGGGCAGCCAGCAGCCCGCAGGTACGGTGGATTGTCATCTCATGTCCTCCCTGGCATGCAGGCGGGTGTTAATACAATAGTAGTTAATGAAGCGGAGAGTGCTACGCTGGTATGTAAAGATATTAAAAGGACATCCTGGTCGGTACCCCCGGTGACAGAAGGCTTGGGGGATAGCATCAAGTCTGACCCCGTTAGTACCGATAATAAACATGGGTACCAACCCATTTATCTCAATCCGGAGCATGTCATGAACACATTGTCGTCTTTTGCCGCCCTCGTTACGGCCGCACTGTTCGCTATCGCAGCCGGAACTGCATGGGCGGATGAAGCAGCGCAGAACGTCTCTGCCGAAACTGTCTGGTCGACTGAAGCAGAGTCGAACGAGCCTGCCGCAGATGTCAGGCCGGATAAGGTAGCGCCGGAAGAATCTGACACACCTGCCGCGCAGACGCCTGCGCCCGTAACCACTCATGTCCCGGGCCGGTATCCGCCGCCACCCGCCTGGGGCGGGTATCCACAAGCCTGGCAACATCCGTCACAGCGGCCTTCTTATTACCTGCCGCAGGGACAATACCGGGCCGCCCCGGCCGCCCCAGCGGTAAATCCACTCAGCGCCGAACTTAATCAGGCCCGGGAACAACTGGCAGCGAAAAGCACGGAACTGGACACGGCCCGGGCAACACTTGAGCAATCCCGGCTTGAGCTTCAGCAGCGTCTTGAAGCAGAACGGGTACTCAACGAAAAGGTGGCGGACATCAGCAGCGAGCACCAGTCCCTGCAGGCGCGCATGACTGAACTGAGCACAGAGCGTGACCGGCTGCGCGACGAGCTTGCCGGCCGGGACCGGCAGCAGGCCACATTGCAGGCTGAACTGCAGGCTACCATGGAGGTCTTGCTGCAGGCGCAGTCAGAGAACACCCTTACCGGTCAGCAACTCGATACGGCCATGGTACAGGCCGATAGACTCAGGAAAACTCTGGCCGAACTCAAGGCCTGGCTGGAGACCCAGAAGACCACGCTGGAGAATGTCCCGTAGATCCCGTTGATTACTTGATGATGCGGTAGCAGGGCACATATTCCCTGCCCGGCAGTTTCATGCGCTGCTGGGCCACAAAGGATTTCAGCAGGGAATCAAGCGGGTCCATGATGCGTTCATCCCCGCGGATCTTGAAATGGCCGTGGCGCTCGATGGCGCGGATGCCCTCGTCCTTGACATTGCCGGAGACGATACCCGAGAAGGCGCGCCGCAGGTTGGCGGCCAGGTTGTGCGGCGGCAGGTCATGGTGTAATTCCAGATTGCGCATGTTCTCATGTGTCGGGACGAAAGGCTGCTGGAATTCCAGCTCTATCTTGAGCAGCCAGTTGAAGTAATAGGCGTCATCGCGCACCTTGCGGAAACTGCGCACATCGGCAATGCCCGCCTTCATGTCGCGCGCCACGCGCACCGGGTCATCGATAATGACGCTGTAGCGCTGCTGCGCCGCCGCGCCCAGGGTGGCACCGATGAAGGCATCGATCTCCCTGAAATAATCCGCGGCACTGGCCGGGCCAGTGAAGATCAGCGGGAACGGCAAGTCGGCATTATCCGGGTGCAGCAGGAGACCCAGGATATAGAGGATCTCCTCGGCGGTGCCGACGCCACCGGGAAACACCACTACCCCGTGGCCGGTGCGCACGAAGGCCTCCAGGCGTTTCTCGATGTCCGGCAGGATAACGAGATCGTTCACGATCGGGTTGGGTGATTCCGCCGCAATGATGCCAGGCTCCGTGATACCCAGGTACTGCCCGCCCTGAATGCGCTGCTTGGCATGGCCGATGGTGGCACCCTTCATCGGTCCCTTCATGGCGCCCGGGCCGCATCCCGTACAGGTGTCGAGCCCGCGCAGGCCCAGCTGGTAGCCGATCTCCTTGGTGTAGTCGTATTCGCTGCGGCTGATCGAATGCCCGCCCCAGCACACCACCAGGTGTGGATTGGTCACCGGGCGCAGGATGTTGGCATTGCGCAACATGTGAAACACCGCATTGGTGATGCCTTCCGAGGACACCAGATCGAACTTCGGGTTGGTGGCGATCTTGTCGCTGACATAGACCACGTCGCGCAGCACCGACAGCAGGTGCTCGCTGATGCCCTTGATCATCACGCCGTCGACAAAGGCGCTCGCCGGTGCGCCGGTGACCTTGAGCTTGATGCCGCGTTCTTCCGGGATGATCTGGATGTCGAAGGACTGATAGCGTTCCAGCAGCTCCTTGCCGTCATCCAGTTCGCCGCCGACGTTCAGCACCGCGAGGGCACAATTACGCAGCGTGGTGTACAGCCCTCCCTTGCTGGTATCGAGGAGCTTGGCCACCTCGGCCTTGGACAGCACTTCCAGGCTGCCTTCCGGGGTAATCAAGGCATCAACGGTTTCGTATTGCATAAGTAGTTTTTTCCAGTCAGTTACTGATTATGTGCCTGTCATGGGCAGCTGCGAACGATAGCGACATGCCTCCGTGTTTGCAAAGTTTCCCTGGGTACCGGGGACAACCGATCGCGCCTGCGAGGCGCTCCTACAGGTGGACACTAAACCGGTGTAGGAGCGCCTCGTTTATGCCCGGCGCTTAATCGGGTGCAGGCGCGATCGTATTTAAATCAGGGCAGGAATAAACCGGAATATTCCCGTTTCAGGCAGGACGCAGTCCGTGGGCACTCAGCGGCAAGGACTGGATGGGCTTGCCGGTGGCGGCGTAGAGGGCGTTGCACAACGCCGGGGCGATGGGCGGCAGCGGCGGTTCGCCAACGCCGCCCCAGAAATCGCCGCTGGGAACGAGGTGCGTCTCCACCACGGGCATGTCCCGCAGGGTCAGCATGGGATAGTCGTCGAAGTTGCCCTGCTCGACCCGGCCCTTGCCAATGGTTATCTCGCCGAACAGCGCCGCCGTCAGGCCGTAGGTGACTGCGCTCTCCACTTGCGCGGCAATGGTATCGGGATTGACCACGTGCCCCGGATCGATGGCGCAGACCACGCGCAGCAGCCGAAAGCGACCGTCGTCCTCGAGCTGCAATTCCACGACCTGTGCGCAGTGACTGCCATAGGAAGTCTCCACTGCGATGCCACGGAAGGTCTTCTCCGGCAACGGCGTGCCCCAGCCGGCATGTTCGGCCGCCGCCTCGAGCACGGCCCGCTGTTTGGGCGCCTCTTTCAAAAGGCCAAGGCGAAAGGTATAGGGATCCTGGCCGGTCGCGCCGGCAAGCTGGTCGAGGAAGTGTTCGCGGAAGTACGCATTCTGGGAATGGTTCACCGAGCGCCAAAAACCGACCGGCACATGCAGTCGGCGCAGCGCATAATCCGCGCGCAGGTTGGGCACATCATAGAAGCTATCGGCGAGGCCCTGCAGTGCGAAGGGGTCGTGACCGTCGTCGGCCTTCATACCCAGCGAGGTCAGTATCGAAGGCGCGGCGACGCGCACCGTCAGGCCGGTGAGTCGCCCCTCACTGTTCAATGCCGCCTTCAGCCGCGCCATGCTCGCCGGGCGGTAGAAGTCATGTTGAGTGTCTTCCTCGCGTGACCACATCAGCTTGACCGGCCGGCCGACCGTGCGGGCGATTTGCACCGCCTGGATGGTGTAATCCTGGTTGGCACCGCGGCGACCGAAACCGCCGCCGAGCTGGGTGTTGTGCACCTCGACCTGGAGCGGGTCCACGCCAGCGGTGCGCGCTGCTGCCTCCAGGCTGGACGTGGCATTCTGGGTCGGGACCCAGACCTCGACCCGGCCATCCTTGTGTACGGCCGCAGTACAGGTCATGGGTTCCATGGTTGCGTGCGCCAGGTAGGGTGCAAAGAAGGTCGCCTCGACCTGCCGTTCCGCAGAGGCCAGCGCGGCCTCCGGCTTGCCATGTTCGGCCATGGTCACGGCCTGCTCCGCCGTCAGTCCCGCCTCCAGGTTCGCGCGGATCGCGGCATCATCAACCTGGCCGTTGTCTGCCTCGTCCCAGGTGACCGGCAGGGCCAGCAGTGCCTGCTGCGCCTGCCACCAGCTCTCGGCCACTACCGCCACGGCATCGTCCAGCCCCACCACCTTCACCACGCCCGGGCGCTTCTCGACGGCGGCGGCATCGAAACCCTTCAACCGGCCACCGAACACGGGACAGGCGTGAATCGCGGCGTGCAGCATGCCGGGGACTTCGATGTCGGTACCGAATACCGGCTTGCCGGCGATCTTGTCGGGCACGTCGAGACGCTTGACCGGTTTACCAATCAGTTGCCATTCGTCCGGCTCTTTCAGGAACACGGCCTCGGGCGGCTGCAGGGTAGCCGCCTCGGCCGCCACCGCACCGAATCCCAGGGTGCGCCCCGAGGGGATGTGGGTGATGACACTGTTCTCGACCCGACAGTCATCGATCGCCACGCCCCAGCGCCGGGCCGCAGCGGTGACCAGCAGTTCGCGCGCCACGGCGCCGGCCGTGCGCAGGTACTCCTGGGAACCGCGGATCGAGCGGCTGCCGCCGGTACCCATCGACTGGAACACCTTGTTGCGCCGGAGGTTGTCATTCGCCGAGACGTATTCCGCCTGCACCCGGTTCCAGTCGCAGCCCAGTTCCTCGGCCACCAGCATGGGCAGGGCCGTGAAGATACCCTGCCCCATCTCGGAACGGGCGACGCGGATCACCACGCTATCGTCCGGCTGGATGACGATCCAGGCATTGACTTCGGCAGGCTGTACGTCGGCGGTGACGACCCCGGATTGCGCGGCCCGGGTGCGCGCGGCTGGCAGGTGAAATCCAACCAGCAGGCCACCGCCGGCAACGGCGCTCTGGATGAGGAAGGCGCGGCGGGTCAGCTTGAACTCAGGCATCTGAGGCCTCCCCCTTGCGGGCTGCGGCCAGGAGGGCCTGGCGTACGCGGTTGTAAGTGCCGCAGCGGCAGATATTGGTGATCGCCGCGTCGATGTCGGCGTTAGTGGGGGACGGCTTTTCACGCAGCAGGGCGACGCTGGCCATGATCATGCCCGGCTGGCAGTAGCCGCACTGCGGCACCTCCAGTTCGCGCCAGGCCTGCTGCACCGCATCGCTGCCCTCGCCCAGCCCCTCGATGGTGGTGACGACCTTGCTGCTGACCGCGCTGACCGGTACCAGGCAGGCACGCACCGCCCGGTCGTCAACGTGTACCGTGCAGGAACCGCACAGGCCGGTGCCGCAGCCGTACTTGGTGCCGTGCAGGTGCAGGTGATCGCGCAGGACCCAGAGCAGCGGCGTGTCCGGATCGATGTCCAGTTCGTGTGTCTGACCGTTCACCTTCAGCTGCAGCATGGAAAACCTCCTGAAAAATCGCGCGACGCCTGCCTTTTGATGGTAGTTCAAAAACCGGGGTCGCACACATTGATTTCATTCGCGGCCACGGGCCGCTCCTACATCTCACCGAGTGACGCCGGGTTATCAATATCGATTACCACACCCGCCTCGTTCGTCTCGATTAACGTCAGCGAGTCTGCGTGCGCTGCGATGATACCGCGCGCGCCCGTATCGCTCCCCAGCCGCATCAGGGCCGGCCCGTGGCGGGCCGAGAACCCCACCGGGTGGCCGCGCCGTCCCCGGTAGACCGGGGCGATGATATCCGCGCCCCGTTCCAGTCCGGCAACAACGGCCTTGATAACGGCCTCCGGGATGCAGGGCATATCGGCCAGTGCAATCACCCAGCCGGCCGCATCCGGGCTGGCGGCCACGCCGCAGGCAATGCTGGTGCCCATGCCTTCCAGGGCGCACGGGTTGGGAATGATCAGGAGCCCTGCCTGCGACAGCTGCCTCGCCAGCGCGCTCTCCGCGTCCGCGACCACGGCAATGTTGCGGGGCACAGCCGCCCCGAGGCGCCGGGCGGCGGCGACCGCCATGGGGGTTCCGTCCGCCAGCGGGTGCAGCAGTTTATCGGCGCCGAAGCGGGTGCCCTGCCCGGCGGCCAGCAGGATGCCGGTGACGGGCGCGCTCATGCGCGACTGGCACGGTCCGACCCGGCCTGGTGACGCAGGGCGGTCAGCTCGGCCAGGATGGACACGGCGATCTCCGGTGGTGAGCGGCTGCCGATGGGCAGGCCGACGGGGGCATGCAGGCGCTGCAGTTGCTGTGTCGTCAGGCCCAGGCTCCCGAGGCGCTCGCGGCGCAGCGCGCTGTTGCGTCTTGATCCGAGCGCACCGACGTAGAACGCCGCCGAGTCCAGGGCAACGCCCAGGGCCATGTCATCGAGCCGGGGATCATGGGTGAGTGCCACCACGGCGCTGCGGGGATGCGTGGCATAGACCTCGACGGCCTCGTCGGGCATCAGGTGCACGCGCTCGACACCCGCCATGGTCTCGTCCGGGTCATAGTCATCCCGCGGGTCGCAGATGATGACGCGGTAATCCAGCATCAACGCGAGCTGGGCGACGTAGCGGCTAAGATGCCCGTCGCCGATCAACAGCAGCTGCCAGCGCGGGCCGAACACCTTCGCCAGGTAGTCAGCGCTATAGTCGAAGTCGTCAGCGGGCTCAGCCGCATGCAGGCTGACTTCGCCGGTGGCCAGGCACACCCGCCGTGTCACCAGCTCACCGGCCCGGATCCGTTCGAGCAAGCGCTCGAGCGGCGCCGCACTGTCGAGCTGTTCGACCAGCAGTTCCAGTCGCCCGCCGCAGGGCAGCCCCAGGCGCGTCGCTTCCTCGCGCTCGATGCCGTAGTCGATGAAGGTCGGAAAGCTGTCTCCGAGCTGGTGCTCACGGTAGCGCATGAGCAGGTCTTCCTCGACACAGCCGCCTGACACCGAGCCGCTGCAGGCGCCGTCGTCGTCCATCACCATCAACGCACCCACGGGTCGGGGAGATGAGCCCCAGGTCCTGGCCACGGTCACCAGCGCCAGGCGCCGGCCCTGCGTGAGCCAGCGAATCGCGGTCTCCAGTACTTCCCGGTCTGTACTGAAACGTGGCATCAATCCGCCGGCAGCAACGACCCGCCCGCGTTGAAATCCAACCGGTGCCCGACACTCTTGATAGTGGGTGTATTCATACCCGCCCCCGGACTGGTCAATGGAAAACCAACCTAGCATGCCTCATTCGCAGGCTTGCAACCAGTCAATGCCGGGGCGGGATGGCACAGATGAACAGACCGGCCCCTTGTTGACTTCCCGGACTAGCCCGCGGCTTCGACCTGATGCAGCGTCAGTTGCGTGAAGGGAATCTCCCAGCCGAATTCGGTACAGGCCTCGACACACCAGCGCTGCATGGCGCGGCGCAGGCGGCCGTACAGGTCTGCCAGGGTCCCGTCGAAATCGGCGATCACCACCAGGTCCAGCGACGAGGTGTTGGCCTTCTCGAACTCGACCCGCAGATTATGCAACTGGTCCCCATAGCCCTCATCGGTG
>CAMYJZ010000052.1 GCA_947258845.1 uncultured Ectothiorhodospiraceae bacterium
CCTGGCGCTGGGCCTGACCCGCTCGGGCGCGGCGCGCTTCTCCTTCCTGCTGTCGATTCCGGTGATCGCCCTGGCCGGCGGCTACGAGACGCGCAAGCTGCTGCAGCTGACGGAGCCGGTGGCCTGGGACGCCCTGCTTTTGGGCACCGGTGTTGCCGGCATCAGCGCCTTCCTGTGTATCCACTTTTTCCTCAAGCTGATCGAGCGCATCGGCATGCTGCCGTTCGTGATCTACCGGCTGTTGCTGGGCGCAGTACTGCTCTGGGTGTTCGTCTAATCCGCTATCCTCAGTCCAGGACGTAACTGTCCTGCGTCAGCCGGGCGTGGGCCGCGGCCAGCCGGGCCACCGGCACTCGCGGCGCCGAACAGGACACGTAGCTCAGGCCGATGTGATGGCAGAAGCGGATCGATTCCGGGTGACCGCCCTGTTCCCCGCAGATGCCGACCCGCAGGTCCGGGCGCGCCTTGCGGCCCCATTCCAGGGTGATGCGCATCAGCTCCCCGACGCCGTGCACGTCCAGCACCTCGAAGGGGTTGTCCTGCAGGATCCCGGTCTCGTTGTAGAAGGGCAGGAACTTGTTCTCCGCGTCCTCGCGCGAGAAGGAGAAGCTGGACTGGGTCAGGTCGTTGGTGCCGAAGGAGAAGAACTCCGCCACCTCGGCCAGGCGCCTGGCACGCATGCAGGCGCGCACCACCTCGATCATGGTGCCGAACTTGAAGTTCACTGGCTCGCCGTATTGCGCCTCGACCTGCTGCCGGACCCGGTCGACGATCTCCTTGACGCGTGATAACTCCTCCGAGGTGCACACCTGGGGCACCATGATCTCGGCATCGGCCTCGATACCTTCCCGGTTGCATTCCGCCACCGCCTCGAGGACGGCGCGTATCTGCATGGCATAGATCTCCGGGTAGGTGAGACCCAGGCGCACACCACGGTGGCCGAGCATGGGATTGATCTCGAACAGCTCGCGCACCTTGTGCAACATCAGCTTCTTCTTGGCGATGGCGGCATCGACCAGTTCGGCGCCGCTGGGATTGAAGGGCGTGGGCAGGGCCTGTGCATCGGTCTGTTCCGCGTGCAACAGGCGCATGGCGCCGGCCAGGTCGTTCATGCCTTCGACGGTGCTGCGCAGCTGGTTGAGGTGTGACAGTTCCTGCTCGAGCTGGCGTTCGCTGGGGAGGAACTCGTGGATCGGCGGATCCAGCAGGCGAATGGTGACCGGCCGTGGTGCCATCACCTTCAACAGGTCCTTGAAATCGCCGCGCTGGATAGGCAGCAGCTCCTGCAGGACCTTTTCACGCTCCTCCGTGGTGTTGGCAAGGATCATGTCAACCACGATGGGCAGGCGGTCCGTGGCATTGAACATGCGTTCCGTGCGGCACAGGCCGATGCCCATGGCGCCGTATTCGCTGGCCTGGCGGGCGGCGTCGACGGTGTCGGCGTTGGTCATTACCTTCAGGTCGGCAACGGCGTCCGCCCATTCCAGCAGGGTATGCAGGTTGTCTGAGAACTCGGGGTCGACGGTCGGGATCTCGCCCAGGTAGACATTGCCGTTACCACCGTCGATGGTAATGATGTCGCCCTCGCGCAGCGCGGTTTCGCCAACCGTTGCCTGGCGGTTGCGGGTATCGACGGTGATGCCCTCGGCGCCGGCGACGCAGGGCTTGCCCATGCCGCGCGCGACCACGGCAGCGTGCGAGGTCTTGCCGCCGCGGCTGGTGAGTATGCCCTGGGCGGCAAAGAAGCCGTGGATGTCCTCGGGCTTGGTCTCCTCGCGCACCAGGATTATCTTTTCGCCGGTGCGGCCCAGCAACTCGGCGCGGTCGGCGTCGAACACCACGGCACCGGAAGCAGCTCCGGGCGAGGCCGGCAGTCCCTGGGTGACCGGTACGCTGGTGTCGTTCGGGTCGAGGCGCGGGTGCAGCAACTGCTCGAGTTCCTCAGGATCGACGCGCAGCAGGGCCTGTTCCCGGTCAACCAGGCCTTCGCTCACCATTTCCACCGAGGTGCGCACCCGGGCGGCGGCATTCATCTTGCCGTTGCGGGTCTGCAGGCAGTAGAGGATGCCGTTCTCGATGGTGTACTCGTAATCCTGAACCTCGTGGTAGTGTGATTCCAGGCGGTTGCGCAGGTCGACCAGCTGCCGGTACATCTCCGGCATCTCCTGTTCCATCTCCTGCACCGGCTTGGGCGTGCGGATGCCGGCCACCACGTCCTCGCCCTGAGCATTCACCAGGTACTCGCCGAACATGGCGTTCTCGCCGGTGGCCGGGCTGCGGGTGAAACCCACGCCGGTGGCGCTGTCGCTGCCCATGTTGCCGAATACCATGGTCACCACATTGACCGCGGTGCCGTTGGCCATATCCGGGGTGATATTGAATTCGCGCCGGTAGTCGACCGCGCGCTTGCCCGTCCATGAGCCGAATACCGCCTTGATGGAAATCTCCAGCTGTTCATAGACATCGTGAGGAAAGGGCTTGCCGGTCTCGACGCGCACGACCTCCAGAAAGGTTTCGCTGATCTCGCGCAGGTGTTCCGCGCTGAGCCCGATGTCCGCCTTGATACCCTCGCGAAGCTTGAGCGCGTCGAAGGGTTCGTCGAAACGCGCATCGGAAATGCCCAGTGCTACCTTGCCGAACAGCTGGATGAAGCGCCGGTAGGCGTCGTAGCCGAAGCGCTCGTTGCCGGTCTGCCGGATCAGGCCGGCCAGGGTCTCCTTGTTCAGGCCGAGGTTGAGGATGGTGTCCATCATGCCCGGCATGGACAGGGCCGAGCCGGAACGCACCGAGACCAGCAGGGGATTATCGGCGTTGCCGAAGCCCTTGCCGGTTGCCTGTTCCAGTGCGACCATTTCCGCACGGGTCTGGTCCAGCAGACCCTCGGGCAATGCCTTGTCCGCCGAATCAAGAAAGGCCAGGCAGGCCTCGGTAGTGATAACGAAGCCCGGGGGTACATTCAACCCGATCTGGGTCATTTCGCACAGGTTGGCGCCCTTGCCGCCGAGCAGCTGCTTGTCGTGGCCGTCGCCGTCGTGAAAGGAAAAGGCGTAGCGGGTGGTGTCATTGGCTGTCATTTGATTTATCCCTCGTAACAAAGTCCATGATAGTAGTGGTATGAGACCGTCAGTTCGTATGGCAGGACGGCCTCACCGTGTTCATTCCAGCAGTTGTTCGATAGCCGCGATACGCTGCTCGCGCAGTGCCTGCCCGATGGCCGGGCCAGCCAGGCCCGTGCCGGCCAGCACGCCCGTGTCGACTGCGCGGGCGGCTGCACAGCACTGGCGTAGCAGCTCGGCTTGCGGATAGCGGCCGTCGAGATCCCGCTGCTGTGCCATGGCATCGGCACGGCAGACCTGCAGAAAGTCCTCGAAGCGATCCGGCCGCCGGAAGGCATCCACTGCAGCCAGCAGGTCGAGCACCTCGCTGGCCGGTAGCCCGACAATAGTGTGGACACGGACCCGGTGGCGTATGGCATGGCGGGCAAGTTCACGGTAGGCATTGGGCACGCGCAGGCGTTCACACAGCCGGTCCAGTGCCGGGGCATCGAGGCCCGTGTCGCAGAGCAGGGCGGCAAAACGGATTGCCGGGTCGTCACTCAGGCGCACGGCTGCCTGCAATGCGGGCAAGCGGTCATCCTCGCGTTCGTGACCCACCTGGCCGGCCGCGATGTACAGCGGCTCGATCTCGGGAAACAGTATCGCCAGGGCGCCGCAGCCGTAGAGCACATCGAAGAAGCGTTCCGGGGTCTTTTCCGCCAGCGCCTTGACCAGCTCTGCCCAGACCCGTTCGGGGACCAGGTGATCCACTTCGCCGGCAGCGACCATGTGGCGCATCAGGGCATTGGTCTCGTGGGCGACCCGGAAGCCCCAGTGGGTAAAGCGGGCCGCGAAGCGGGCCACGCGCAGGATCCTGACCGGGTCCTCGGAAAACGCCGGGGACACGTGGCGCAGGACGCCGTTTTCCAGGTCCTCCTGACCGCCATAGGGGTCAATCAGCTCGCCTTCCGGCGTTTCCGCCATGGCGTTGATAGTCAGATCGCGCCGCAGCAGGTCCTGTTCAAGGGTGATGTCGGGATCGGCGCAGGTCTCGAAGCCGGTATAGCCGGGCCCGGTCTTGCGTTCGGTACGGGCCAGGGCGTATTCATCCTTCGAATCGGGATGCAGGAATACGGGAAAGTCCTTGCCGACCGGCTTGTAGCCCTGTTTGAGCATCTCTTCCGGTGTGGCGCCAATGACAACCCAGTCGTGTTCACTGACCGGCAGGCCGAGCCGCTTGTCGCGTACCGCACCACCGACGAGGTAGATATCCATCGCCTAGGCCGTGCCTTCACTGTTGCCGGGTGATGAAAACGGTCCGGGCATCAGCGCCGTGCGGTGCGGCGAAAGTGGTTGTAGCGCCCGCGCGTATGGCGGTCGGCAAGATAGCCGGGCACGACCGCGGCAAGCGGTGTTGGCGTGATACCGAGAGCCGGCAGGGCGTTTTTCTTGCACAGGCTGTCGGTCTGCAGGGAATAGTAGTTGTCCATGCTGAAGGGCTTGCCGGGCATGATCCCCAGCATCCGGGCCTGCAGGCGCGACAGTCGATTGCCCAGTCCGATGATGCGCTGTTTCATGCCGAGGGTGTCGCGGGTGTATTCGACCAGTTCCTGCAGTGTATAGCTGTCGGGACCGCACAACTCGAGGCGCTGGCCGGCGGTGGAAACGTCTTCCAGCGCGCGGCAGAAGGCGTCGACAACATCACCGACGAATACCGGGGCGAAACGGCTGTTCGGGCAGGCCAGCGGGAAGGCCAGCGGGGTAAGTTTCAGCAGGGTGGCGAAGCGGTTGAAGAGGCCATCCCCCGGTCCGAAAACCACCGAGGGCCGGAAGCTGGTGACCTGCAGGCCATCGCGTGCCGCGGCGTGCACGCGGTTCTCGCCCTCGCCCTTGGTCCTCAGGTACTGGCTCAGGGTCTCGCCGGCATTGGCGTTCAGCGCACTCATGTGCAGCAGGCGGCCGATGCCGCACTCGACCGCGGCCGTGGCGATCTTCTGCGGCAATTCCACGTGCACCTGCTGGAATCCCGGGTCTTTCCTGCCGCCCTCGTTGAGGATGCCGACCAGGTTGATGACGGTGCCGCTACCGGTCAGATGACCGTGCAGATCGTGCAGGCTGCACACATTGGTCTTGATAAGCTGGACGTCGGGGTTGACGATCAGGGCACGGTGCCGTTCGGGCCGGCGTGTCAGTACCCGTACCTTGTAGCCCGCCCTGGTCAGGCGGTGTACAAGGTGCTGGCCCACGAAGCCGGTGCCGCCGAGTATGCATATCATCTTGTTTTTCATGTCTGGATCCTGCTGGGTTGCAATCTGTCGTGTAGGGTGGGAATCGTATAACAAAACGGCTAGCGGCCGGTATCCTCGTATCGGGCAGCACTCAGTATAACCGGCATGCGCTGTTTCAGCCGGGTGACGGGTTGTTCCATGCGCCAGTCATAGATCGCCGCGTAGGTCAGCACCCGCTGTACGTACTTGCGGGTCTCCGAGAACGGAATATTGGCAATCCATAAAGCCGCAGATTCGTCGCTCTCTTCCGGCAGCCAGACCTTTACCCGGTGTGGACCGGCATTATAGGAGGCGGTTGCCAGTACGGGATTGTTGTCATAACGATCCATCACCTCGCGCAGGTAGGCGGAGCCGATACGGATGTTCTTGTCCGCCTCGAGCAGCGTGCGGGTGCTGGCCAGGGGGATGCGGTTCTTGCGCGCCGTTACCCTGCCGGTCTTGGGCATCAGCTGCATCAGACCCAGCGCACCGGCGGATGAACGAGCGTCCTTGTTGAAGGCGCTTTCCTGGCGAATCACGGCAAACACATGGCTGGGGTCGAGCCGGTTGTGGCTGGCGAGGTCACGCACCATGTCCACGTGGTCCAGGGGGAAGCGCAGCTTGAGATCGGCATAGTCGCCGGTGCGGGCCACCGTGAAGATGGCGCGGTCGTTCCAGCCCCACTCGCGCGCGAGTACCGAGGCCAGTTTCAGCTCATCATGGTCCATATCGCGGGTTGCATGGGCCCACTCGCGGCGGGCATCGGTCAACAGGTCTGCGAGATAGAGCTCGCGCGCACGCACCATGCCGGGTGTCTGTGCCAGCTGCTCGAGGGCCTCCGTGTTGTAGCTCAGCGGCTCATTGCCCATTTCATAGGGCCAGTTAAGCTGGTCCGCCGCCAGGAAGCCATAGAATCCACGCTCCCTGGCCAGCCGGGAATAGTCGCTGATGGCCGTGCTGCGCTGGCCATCCTGCGCCAGTGCGTAGGCGTGCCAGTAGTCCCACTCGTCGGTCGGACGTTCATCGGCAGGCAAGGTATCTATATGGGCGATTACGGCATCCCAGTCGCGGCCAGCAATGGCGCGGCGTATGCGCCACTCGCGGGTGCGAGAGTCGTGGGTCTCTGCCGGGAGGGCGTTCAGCCAGGCGTGTGCGTCGGGGTGGTGTTCGGTCGCGCCGGACAGCGCAATCCGGTTTTCCACGGACTGGCGTTGCTCGTTGCTGAACGCATAGGCGGAGCTGCTGGCCTCCCAGTACTCGTGAGCCTGTCCGGCATCGAAGCCGGCCAGGCGCCTGAGTGCGTGCACGATGATCTCGCGTGTTACGGGTAAGTCGCGGTCCAGGCGGGCATCCTTGAGCGTGCTGCTCGGGTTGCTGTGGGCCCTGCGCCAGAGGGTGACCCACTCCCGGTCCTTTTCCGGCAGCCGGCGTGCCAGGTAGCCGGCCAGGCTCGGCCGGTTGTTTTGCATGGCGAGCCGGATACGCTGCCATAACAGCTCATTGGTGATGTGTCCCTCATCGTTGAGGAACTTGAACAGCGGGTCGCAGGCCTTGGGCTGCGACTTGCCCACCAGCCACAACGGCAGGGTATCGTCGGCGATGCCCTGTCTGCGGCCGGTCGCCAGGCGCGCCTGCAGGGCATAACACTGCAGGCTGACAGACTCTGACGGCCGGTAATGCTTGAGATACAGTTTCCAGCGCTGGTTGCGGGCCAGCGCGTACAGCCAGGCCTGGTGGAGGCGCTTGTTGAGCGGGTGATCGGGATAGGTGTCGAGGAAGTCGGTAATTTCCGCTTCATCTGCACGGTTCAGCCGGGTGCGCAGTTCCTCGAACTGCAGGTAGGCATAGAGCGGGTAGTCCTGCAGGCGCCCCGCCAGTTCCCGGTAGCGCTTCAGCTGGTTGTTGTTCAGGGATGCACGTGCCTCGATAAACAGCTGGCGCTGCACCTCCAGGGACCCGGTTTTTGCCGGCACGGCGGAAATGCCGGCGAGGAGAATGATGGCTGTCAGGAACCGGGGTATTTGTGGCATTGTCCGCTATAGTTACTGCAAACATCAGTGGATGGGGATTGGCCAATCATAACAACGAGGGACCCGCGCATGTCATTCAAATCCGTTAACCCTGCAGATGGTAATACATACAGGGAGGTTGATGCATTCACTCCGGCACAACTGGAAGCCGCATTGCAGGATTCCGCCATGGCGGCAGGTCCCTGGCGCGCGCGGCCTATCGGGGAGCGGGCCGCCCTGCTGCGCAAGGCGGCCGACGTCTTGCGCAAGCACCTGGATGAATATGCCGAAATTATCACCCGGGAGATGGGCAAGCCCATCCACGAGGCGCGTGCTGAGATCGAAAAGTGCACCTGGGGCTGCGAGTACTATGCAGATGAGGGGCCGGGGTTCGTGGCCGACGAGCTCATCGAGTCCGATGCCGGGCGCAGCCTGCTGGCCTGGCAGCCGCTGGGCACCGTGCTGGCGGTTATGCCATGGAACTTCCCGTTCTGGCAGGTGTTTCGCTTCGCCGCGCCGGCCCTGGTGGCCGGCAATACCGGCCTGCTGAAGCATGCCTCCAATGTGCCGTTATGCGCCCTGGCCATCGAATCGGTGTTCCGGGAGGCCGGATTTCCCGAGGGCGTATTCCGTACTCTGATGATCCCCTCCGGGCAGGTCGCCGGCGTGATCAATGACCGGCGGGTGCATGCCGTGACCCTGACCGGCAGTGAACCGGCCGGCCGCCAGGTTGCGTCCACGGCGGGTTCCCGGCTGAAGAAGTCCCTGCTGGAGCTGGGAGGATCCGACCCGTTTATTGTGCTGGAGGATGCCGACCTGGACCTGGCGGTGGAGAATGCCGTTGCCTCGCGTTACCTGAATGCGGGACAGAGCTGTATCGCGGCCAAGCGCCTGATCCTGGTCGAGGCAATTGCCGACGACTTCATCCAGCGCTTGCGCTCAGCGGTCGAGGCGCTGGTGCTCGGTGATCCGATGGAGGAGGCTACCCAGATCGGGCCGCTGGCGCGTTTTGACCTGCGCGATGACCTGCACCAGCAGGTGGTGGACAGCATGTCCGCCGGTGCCGTGGCCGTCACCGGCTGCAGCCCCGAGGGGGGTGCCGGGGCCTGGTACCAGGCCTCCATCCTGGACCACGTCAAGCCCGGCATGCGTGCCTACCACGAAGAGCTGTTCGGCCCGGTGGCGATCGTGATCCGCGCCCGGGACGAGGCCGACGCCGTGCACATCGCCAACGACTCCGACTTCGGCCTGGGCGGGAGTGTCTGGACCACTGACAGCGAGCGCGGCGAGCAGGTGGCGCGCCAGCTCGAGTGCGGCTGCGCCTTCGTCAACGGCATGGTCAAGAGCGACCCGCGCCTGCCGTTCGGCGGCGTCAAGCATTCCGGTTACGGGCGTGAACTGTCGAAACTGGGCATCCGCGAATTCATGAACGCCAAGACCATCTGGATCCGGTGATGGTCTGACAGGAAAAATATTCACCGCACGACTGCAGGGATGCAGGAGGTAGGGCAATGCAGGGAGCAATTGCCGAAAGACGCAAAGGGCGCAAAGGCAAACAAAATAAATATCACCGCAGAGGCGCCGAGTACGCGGAGTAGAGCCTTGCTAAAAACACCAAACCATCACTGGTCAAATCCGGCGCCACGCTGATTCGGCCTGCAAAATCTTCATTTGTTTTTTGCAATTATTTTGCTTTTTTCTCTGCGTCCTCCGCGTCTCCGCGGTGAATGTTGTTTTTCCTTTGCGTCCTTTGCGTCTTTGCGGTGAGAATCCCCTGCCATGGAATCGATCGCTGTCTACCTGTTCGCCTACCTGGCCACCGGTGCCGTGGCCGGGGTGCTGGCGGGGCTGCTGGGGATCGGCGGCGGGCTGGTGATCGTGCCGGCGCTGGCCGCGCTCTTCGCCCTGCAGGGTTTTCCGAATACGTTGCTGATGCACTTCGCGCTGGGCACCTCGCTGGCGACCATTGTTCCGACCTCGATTGCCTCGCTGCTGGCACACCAGCGGCGCGGCAGTGTGCACTGGGGTGCCGTGCGTTCGCTGACACCGGGTATCGTGCTCGGCGCCCTGGCCGGGGCGTGGCTGGCAGGCCACAGCAGCAGCAACGGCTTGCGGGTAGTCTTTGGCTGTTTCGAGGTGCTAGTGGCGCTGCAGCTGGCGTTTGGCCGGCAGCCGGGCGCGCACCGCGGCCTGCCGGGCGCGCCCGGGCAGGGACTGGCCGGGGCGCTGATCGGCGCCGTCTCCTCCCTGCTGGGCATCGGCGGCGGCACCCTGACCGTGCCCTATTTGCGCTGGAACGGGGTCGATATCCGGGTTGCTGTCGGGACGGCCGCCACTTGTGGTCTGCCGATTGCCATCGCCGGCTCGGCCGGGTATGTCATTGCCGGGCTGGGCCTCGAGGAGGCGCCCGGTATGAATAGCGGGTTTGTCTACTGGCCGGCCCTGGCGGGGATCGTGCTGGCGAGCGCGCCCATGGCGCCACTGGGGGCAGGCCTTGCGCACCGCCTGCCGCGCAACGTACTGCTGCGGATCTTTGCCCTGGTGCTGGCGGTGATCGGGGTGAAGATGATACTGGCCTAGGGCGCCAATACGGGTCCCGGGAAAGCCTGTCCGGGAGTACCTGAGCGTGCTTGTCAGGTATTCAGAGAATAAGTAATTTATAATAATAAAATACAGAAATAAAGATTAATAAACAGACAGTTAAATTAATAAGTTGGCTTTATGCTTGGCTAGATATTAACTGGTTGGCATTTTAGGGTTAAAACTATATCGTATCTCTCCCGCTGCTACTGGCGGGGACCACTCCTGCCCCCGAAGTTTTCACGGCGAAGGCAGACAAAAACCAGACTGAATATAGCGGCGTTGAAGGAGTCCCATGTCCACACTAGTTAAGCCCCACGGCAGCGATAATCTTAAACCGCTGCTGCTAGAAGGCGACGCACTGGCAGCCGAGAAGGCGCGTGCGGCAAGCCTGCCCAAGATTAACGTTTCTTCCCGTGAAGCCGGTGACATCATCATGCTGGGCATCGGCGGATTCACCCCCCTCGATGGTTTTATGACCCACACCGATTGGCAACGGGTGTGTGATGGCATGATGATGGCGAATGGCCTGTTCTGGCCCATTCCTATCACCCTGTCCACCGACGAGGCGACGGCCAACGGCATCAGCGAGGGTGATGATGTGGCGCTGGCGGATTCCGAGTCCGGTGAAATCCTCGCCACCATGACCATCACCGAGAAATACACTATCGACAAGGCCCACGAGTGCATGCAGGTCTACAAGACCACCGACATGGAACACCCGGGCGTCAAGATGGTCATGGATCAGGGTGATGTGAACCTGGCCGGCCCGATCAAGGTGCTGTCCCAGGGTGGCTTCCCGGAAGAGTACGGCGACCAGTTCATGACACCGGCGCAAACCCGCGCGGAGTTTGAGAAGCGTGGCTGGCATACGGTTGCGGCGTTTCAGACCCGCAACCCCATGCACCGCTCCCACGAGTACCTGGCCAAGATCGCCGTCGAGACCCTGGACGGTGTGCTGATTCATTCACTGCTGGGAAAGCTCAAGCCCGGCGATATCCCGGCGGATGTGCGCAGCAATGCCATCGGCACCCTGATCGACAAGTATTTCGCTGACAACACCGTGATTCAGGCCGGTTACCCGCTGGACATGCGTTATGCCGGCCCGCGCGAGGCGCTGCTGCACGCGCTGTTCCGCCAGAACTACGGTTGTTCCCATCAGATCGTCGGCCGTGACCATGCCGGTGTCGGCGACTACTATGGACCGTTCGACGCTCACCATATCTTCGACGAAATCCCCGCTGACGCACTGGAAACGCAGCCGATGAAGATCGACTGGACCTTCTGGTGCAACAAGTGCGATGGCATGGCTTCCATGAAGACCTGCCCGCACGAAGCCGGGGACCGTATCCTGCTGTCCGGCACCAAGCTGCGCAAGGCGCTGTCCGAGGGCGAGGATGTATCCAGCAAGTTCTCCCGTCCCGAAGTCCTGGAAATCCTGCGTGCCTACTACGCCAGCCTGAAGGATGACGAAAAGGTCGAGATCAAGATGAGCGGGCATTCCGCCCGGTAATGACTCTAGAGACCGTTGCCTCCTTTCGGAAGTGGCGGAGTTTAACTGCAGTAATTTAAACAAGGTGGAGAACTAAAATGCCAACATTTGTACGTACAGACAAGTGCGACGGATGCAAGGGTCAGGACAAGACTGCTTGCATGTATATTTGCCCGCACGACCTTATGATGCTGGACAAGGATGGTTCTGCAACCGGTCATGCAATGAAGGCCTACAACCAGGAACCCGAGCAGTGCTGGGAGTGCTATTCCTGCGTGAAGATCTGCCCGCAGCAGGCAATCGAATGTCGTCACTACGCCGACATCGTGCCGATGGGCGCTTCCGTGCAGCCCCTGCGCGGATCCGATTCCATCATGTGGACCATCAAGTTCCGCAACGGCAACATGAAGCGTTTCAAGTTCCCGATCCGCACCACTCCGGAAGGTTCTGTACAGCCGTACAACAACAAGCCGGAAGCCGTGATGGACGAGTTAACCGATCATTCGACCCTGTTCACCAAGGGCACACACTCCTGCGACACGAGCCAGTTCTCTGCCGGCTAGCGCGGGCACGCGGTTTTTATTCGAATACCAGGTGATGCCTGGAATTGAAAGATAAGAGGTAAAAACTATGTCTGAATATGTTTTTGGTAACCCCGAGGTGGTCGAGGAGGAAGTCGATATCCTCATCATCGGTGGTGGTATGGCCGCATGCGGTGCCGCTTTCGAGATCATGCGCTGGGCCGAGGTCGCCAAGGCACAGGGTGTCGATCTGAACATCAAGCTGGTCGACAAGGCTGCACTGGACCGCTCCGGCGCCGTTGCCCAGGGCCTGTCCGCTATCAACACCTACATGGGCGAAAACGATCCGGCCGAC
>CAMYJZ010000053.1 GCA_947258845.1 uncultured Ectothiorhodospiraceae bacterium
CGCACCGATCATCATCGGGATCAGCCAGTTGGCCAGACCGACCATGCCCGGCATGATGGCGCCGAACACCATAATGAGGCCATGCATGGTGGTCATGGTGTTGAAGAAATTGGGATCGACGATCTGCATACCCGGCTGGAACAGCTCGGCACGGATCACCATGGCCATCGCACCGCCAATCAGCAGCATGATGAATGAGAACCACAGGTACAGGGTACCGATGTCCTTGTGGTTGGTGGTGAACAACCAGCGCGTGATGCCGGTCGGGTGGTGGTGATGCTCGTCGTGAGTGGTTGCTGTAGTCATTTTATCTCATACCTCGACTTGTATTTCTGAATTCCCTAGCGCGCTGCCGTTATGTCGGACGGCTGCACCACGTCGCCTGTGTCGTTGCCGAAGCCATTACGCTCGAAGGTAATGACCGCTGCCAGGTCGACGTCGCTCAACTGGGCACCGAAGGCCTGCATGGCGGTACCGGTCTTGCCGTTTATGACGATATCGATGTGGTCGGCTAGCGCCCCGATGGAAATCGGACCACCCGCGATCGGCGGGAACACGCCCGGGATACCCTGGCCATTGGCCTGGTGACAGGCGGCACAGTTGGTGTTGTAGACCGTCTCACCCTTCGCCATCAGGTCATCCATGGTCCAGGTCTGGGTGGCAGCAGCCGCTTCCGCCGCGGCACCGGCCTTCTGGTCAGCGGCCCACTGGGCGAAATCCTCTTCGGTCTTGGCCTCCAGCACGATCGGCATAAAGCCGTGGTCCCTGCCACACAGTTCCGCGCACTTGCCGCGGTAGATGCCCGGCTCACTCAGCTCGGTCCAGCCGTCGTTGATAAAGCCGGGAACGGCGTCCTGCTTCCAGCCGAGGTCCGGGACCCACCAGGAATGGATGACGTCATTGGAGGTGATCAGGAAACGGATCTTCTGGTTGATCGGCACGACGATGGGGTTGTCCACCTCGAGCAGGTAGTTCTCGTCCTTTTCCGCCTTACCTTCGATCTGCTCGCGCGGGGTCGTCAGGACACTGAAGAAGCTGACGTCCTCCGCCGGGCCATCCAGGTAGTCGTACTGCCACTTCCACTGGTAGCCGGTCACCTTGATGGACATGTCCGAATCGCGGGTATCTTCCAGAGCCAGCAGGGTCTTGGTGGCCGGGATGGCCATACCCACCAGCACCAGGAAGGGGATGGTGGTCCAGATGATCTCGACCGTGGTGCTTTCGTGGAAGGTTGCAGGCTTGGCGCCCTTGGACTTGCGGTGATAAATGATGGAGTAGATCAGGATGGCGAAAACCGCGGCGCACACCACAACACAGATCCAGAAGATCAGCATATGCAGGTCATAGACCTGGTTGCTGATATCCGTTACACCCCGTCTCAGATTCAACTCATCGAATCCTGCCAGTGCATGGCCCGAGCCGAACAGGATGACGGCACCCCAAAGGCTGCACACGACAAGTCGTAGCTTTTTAGCAAACATGCAACACTCTCCCTAACTTATAGATAAAAATTCTTGTTGGCGTTGGGGCCGGTCAATCCCGAGCGCGGATGGCCCGCTCCAGCTCACCCGCCAGTTCACGCCGTTCTGCCTCATGCAGAAACTTCCCGATCTCCACCCGGCGCCCCTGATAGGCGATCGACAGTCGGCTCGGGTACCAGGCGATCGGTGAACGCTCGAGCAGCACGCGCGCCCATGCGCGGGGACACTCCCAGTGCTCCTGCGGTTCGTGCCGTCCCTTCTCGACCGTTACAACACTCGCACCGACCGAGACAAGCTCCCGGGTCTGGCCGCGTGCCTGGCACAGGTAGAAGGCCGTCCCCAACGCTATCAGTTCCAGCCCGGCAAATGGCAATACCGGCCAGAATCCGTGCAGCGCAAATGCCAGTGCCGTACCCATCACGCAAATTACGATCGCGATGTAGATCCGCAAGGCCCCGCGCCATGACAGGGACTGGTTCGGACGGATAACCCAGCGACAGTCCGAACCCGCGGGATCACATACCTTTTCAACCACAATCGCTCACATGCCCGGCGAGGCCGTTTCATGTAAAAAAACAGAGCGCGAATCCTACTGCATGAGATGGATGCCCGCAACTGCGAGGGCAGCGGAATCGGGGTTTAACTGGCTAATATATTAGTGTTTTATGAATTACTAATTATACTGCTGGCGGGCGCGGTTCATCCCGCTGCCAGAGCGAGGCAGGCCGCCACACGGCGGGGATCGATCTCGACCAGGGGCGGCACGATACCCAGCAGGGGGGCCGCCAGGCGCGCCTCCAGTGCCGCGATGTTCTCCTGAGTAAAGTCGGCGGGCGGGGGCAGCCGGTTCGCCACCCAGCCCGCGAGGGTCAGGCCGGTGGATTCGATGGCGCGGGCAGTCAACAGGGCATGGTTGAGACAACCCAGGCGGATACCCACCACCAGCACCACCTCCAGCCCGAGCCGGACGGCCAGGTCCGCGACGGTCTCGCGTTCATTCAACGGCACCAGCCAGCCACCGACGCCCTCCACGCAGACCCTGTCCGCCGCGCCCTGCAGTGCCCGACAACCCGCCACAACGGTGTCGGCCTCGATCCGGACACCCGCCCCGGCGGCCGCCACATGCGGGGCAATGGGTGGTTCGAAGGCATAGGGATTGACCTGTTCGTAGGGCAGCATCACGGTCGCCTGCTGCTGCAGCAGCAGCGCATCCGCGTTGCGCAAGCCGTGCTCGCCACGCTCGCAACCGGAGGCCACCGGCTTCATGGCGACCACCCGGTGACCCTGGTCCTGCAGACACTGCATCAGGCCCAGGGTGATTACGGTCTTGCCCACACCGGTATCGGTACCGGTTATGAAATAGCCCGATGCGTCAGTCACGTCGCGGCACCGGTGGACGCGGCTGCAAACCGGACAGGGTGACATCGACCGCCCCGGCACCGTCCTGCTTGTTCAGCGGTGACCAGGCGTGCCCGTAGACCACCTCGTAGCTGGCCGGCAGCACGCCGTCGCTGCGGAAACGCTCGTAGGCCTGTGTCACTTGCATCAGGCGTTGCCGGCCGGTCAGCCCGCGCGGCCGGCCGGCAGTGACGTTGTGCGCGCCCAGCTGTTTCAGGTCCTGCATCAGGGTGCGCAGTTCACGATAGGTCACGGTGATGCGTTCGGAGTCCATAACGGGTTCCGCCCAGCGGGCATGCATCAGGGCATCACCGACATCGTGCATGTCGATGAAGCGGTTGACATGGGTGTGGCCATCCACGGCCTCCCAGCTGGCACGCAACTCCATCAGCGTATCCGGGCCGAAGGTGGTGAACAGCAGCAGTCCACCCGGTGCCAGCACCCGGCGCAGTTCCGTGAACACCGGCTCCGGGTCCATGCACCATTGCAGCATCAGGTTGGAGAATATGAAGTCGAAGCTGTCATCGGCAAACGGCAGGCGCTCGCCGTCGGCGCAGACACAGGCAGGCTTGCGCAGCCAGCCACCCCGGCGCCGGGTATGGCGCAGCATGGCCAGGGCAAGGTCCAGCGCCACCACCTGCGCCTTGTGGTAGCGCTGCTGCAGCGCCTTGCTGAAGACACCGGTGCCGGCACCCAGGTCCAGGATGCGCGTCGGCCGCATACGGATCAGGTCCAGGCGTTCCAGCAGGCGCTGCCCGATCTCCAGTTGGAGGGCAGCGGCCTCGTCATAGGTGTCCGCCGCCCGTTCAAAGGCCAGCCGGGCCTGGCGTTTGTCCAGCTGGTAGCCGGTATCGTCTTCAGCCATGTTGCTCCCCGGCGCAAGCCGCATTCAGCGGCTGCAGGAACGCCTGGACGGTCGTGGCCACTGCCCGGGGATGGACAAGAAACGGGGCATGGCCGGCGCCAGCGATCACCTCCAGCCGGGCCCCCGGGATCAGCTGCTCCGCCTGGCGGCCGGCCGCAGCCGGCACCAGGGTGTCGCTTTCACCCATCAGCAGCAACACGGGGCAGCGGATAGTACTTAGCTGATCACGCAGGTCGGCACTGCGCAGGAGTCCCAGGCAGGCACGCAGCGCCTGGGCCGACGGTTCCCCGTGCTCCAGCAGTGTGGCCCGCAGCGTCCTCAATACCGCGCTGGCGTCCTCGCTGCCGCGCACCTGCAGGGACAGGAAGCGGTTGAGCGTCCCGCTGTAGTCGGCCTCCAGGTCGGCGGCGAAGGTGTCCAGCAACACCGGCAACATGGCGGATTGCCAGCCCGGCCGGCGTACAAAACTGGGGGTACTGGCCAGCAGCACCAGCTGCCGGATCCGCTCCGGCGCCGCCAGGACGGCCTGCGTCGCGACCAGACCGCCCAGCGACCACCCTAGCCAGGCGGCCTCCGGCGGTGCGACCTCCAGCACGGCGTCGGTCACGGCAGCGAGATCGACCTGCCCCTGCCAGGCACTGCGGCCGTGGCCCGGCAGGTCAACCCGGGTGACGCGAAAGCACGGCTCCAGCAACGGCACCACGGTATCCCAGATCCCGCCATGCAGGCCCCAGCCATGGATCAGCACCAGGTCGGGCCCTTCACCGCTTGTCTGTGTGTAGAGTTTCATCAATCGTCGCCAATATCACCGCACGACTGCATGGATGCAGGAGGTAGAGTAACGCATGGAGCAGTTACCGAAAGGCGCAAAGGACGCAAAGTCAAAACACAATTCTTGCAAACAATAACGAACTCCAGTCATGTCAACTAACTGAAGGCTTGTCATTTTCCGTATCGGTGTTGTTGCAATAATTTTTTCTTTGCGTCCTTTGCGCCTTTGCGGTTAAGAGCATTTTATCTGGCATTTCTCTGCGACCTCCGCGACTCCGCGGTGAATGCTGTTTTCGTATCCATAGCCGTCTCTTATTCAACCGGCACCGATGCCTGCGCGACCCCGGCCGCTCTCACTTCATCCAGGGCATCCAGCAACCGGTCCACCTGTGCCTCGGTGTGGGCGGCGGACAAGGTAATGCGCAGGCGCGCCGTACCCGCGGGCACCGTCGGAGGCCGGATGGCGCTGATGAGGATACCGCGCTCCCGCAAGGCCGCACTCAGGCGCAGGGCCGCATCGGCCTCACCGATGATCAGGGGCTGAATCGGGGTATCCGAACCGGGCAGATTCAGTCCCAGTTGTGCCACGCCCTGTCGAAAGCGTTGCACCAGTGACCGCAGGTGCGCGCGCAGTTCGTCACCCTCCCTGAGCAGCCGCAATGCCGTGCGGGTGGCCTGCGCCAGCGCCGCGGGTGGTGCGGTGGTGTATATATAGGTGCGCGCCTCCTGGATCAGGGTCTCTATCAGTTCATCGCTGCCGGCGACGAAGGCACCGAAGGTCCCGCAGGCCTTCCCCAGCGTGCCCATCAGCACGGGTACCTGTGTCATGTCCAGCCCGGCCTGCGCCAGGGTCCCGCGCCCACCGGGACCGACCACGCCCAGGCCGTGCGCATCGTCGACCATCAGCCAGGCCGCATGCCGTGCCGCCACATCGGCCAGTTCGGCCACGGGCGCCAGGTCACCGTCCATGCTGAACACGCCATCCGTCGCAATCAGGATCTCGCCCGTGGACGTTGCCTGCAGGCGCCGGGACAGGTCGGCGCTGTCGTTATGATGGTAACGGACCAGGCGTGCGCCACTGAGTCGTGCCCCGTCCAGCAGCGAGGCGTGATTGCTGCGGTCCTCGAACACCCGGGCGCCGCGCTGCGCCAGCACCGCCATCACCCCGAGATTGGCCATGTAACCGGTGGAAAACAGCAAGGCACGCGGCCGTTGCACGAAATCCGCCAGCTCCTCTTCCAGCGCATGGTGGGCACGCGTATGGCCGCTGATCAGGTGCGCGGCACCACTGCCCGCACCGTAGGCCTCCAGCCCCGCATGAAAGGCCGCCACCACCTCGGGGTGGTTGGCCAGGCCCAGGTAGTCATTGCTGCAAAACGACAGGAATTCCCTGCCATCCATGCAAACCTTCACGCCCTGCGGGCCATCGACCACCCGGCGGCTGCGATACAGACCGCGGGCCTGGCGCTCACGCAGCGTTGCAGAAAGATCTTTCATGCCAGTAAAAAAGGTGTCAGGAACCTTTTCATCCTTGCATCATCAATGCTACTGAGCAGGAGCTGGAAAAGGTTCCTGACACCTTTTTTCTTCAGGCGGGATGCAGGCCGAGCTGTTCAAACAGGGCATCATCACGGGCGGTGTCGGGATTACCGGTGGTCAGCAGTTTTTCGCCGTAGAAGATGGAGTTCGCCCCGGCGTGGAAACACAGGGCCTGCATTTCTTCCGACATGTCACTGCGTCCGGCTGACAGCCGCACATGTGAAAGTGGCATCAGGATGCGTGCCACGGCGATGGTACGCACAAACTCCAGCGCATCGATGTCCGGTTCCGCCGCCAGTGGGGTGCCCTCCACCCTGACCAGCTGGTTGATCGGTACACTGCCGGGGTGCTCGGGCAGGCCAGCCAGTTCGCACAACATCGACACCCGGTCGGCACGGTCCTCGCCCAGCCCGACGATGCCCCCGCAACAGACATTGATATCCGCCTCGCGTACATGGGTCAGCGTGTCCAGGCGGTCCTGGTAGCTGCGCGTGCTGATGATCTCGCCGTAGAACTCCGGCGAGGTGTCGAGATTGTGGTTGTAGTAATCCAGCCCCGCCTCCTTGAGCTGCTGCGCCTGTTCCCCGTCGAGCATGCCCAGGGTCGCGCAGGTCTCCAGCCCCTCGGCACGCACCCGGCTCACCATTTCCAGCACCCGCTCGAAATTCCTGCCGCGCGGATTGCGCCAGGCCGCCCCCATGCAGAAGCGCGTGGCGCCGGCCGCCCTGGCACGCCGGGCGGCCGTCACCACCGCCTCGATGTCCATCAGGTGCTCGGGTTCGAGGCCGGTATCGTGGTGCACGCTCTGCGGGCAGTAGCTGCAATCCTCGGGACAGCCCCCGGTCTTGATGCTCAGCAGGGTGCTGATCTGCACCGCATTGGGGTCGAAATGCCGCCGGTGGATCGACTGCGCCCGGTACAGCAAGTCATTGAAAGGCAGTTCGAAAAGAGACCGGACCTCGGCATGTGTCCAGTCGTGGCGGACAGCGTTTTCAGAGATTTCCGATCGACCAGCGGCTTGTGTGTTCATAGAGTCATACACGTATCAATTCACCATGGCCACGGACTATGGGACCGATACCGACGCCTGTCAACCGCAAGGGAGCCTACTGGTTTACACGTGCCACGACCGCTGACTGCACTGATATTCCCGGCACACTGCCGGCTCTGCCGGGCACCCGTCAGCGGCGGCCCGGACCTGTGTCCCGGCTGCCTCCATGAGCTGCCCTGGCTGGACACCGCATGCGCACGCTGCGCCCGTCCCCTGGCGCAAACCGGCGGCGCGGTTGTGTGCGGCGCCTGCCAGCGCCGCGCACCCGCCTTTGATGCCGCAACGGCGCTGCTGCACTACCGGCCGCCGGCCGATCACCTGGTCCAGCGTTTCAAGTTCGCCGGGGAACTCGCGCTGGCCCCCTTGCTGGCCGGCCTGCTGGCCACCAGGATCGCCGCGCGCCCGTCCGGCCTGCCCGGCCTGCTCATCCCGGTCCCCCTGCACCCTGCGCGACTGCGCGAGCGCGGCTACAACCAGGCCACAGAGCTGGCGCGCGTACTCGGCCGCCGGCTCGGGATCGGCGTCGACCACCGGTTGTGCCAGCGCGTCAAGCGGACCGAGCCGCAGTCCACGCTGCCGGTAAAACAGCGCCGCGCCAACCTGCGCAACGCCTTCACCCTGGGCGGTCGGCCAGCGGCCGGACACATCGCGGTTGTCGACGACGTCATGACCAGTGGGCACACATCGAATGAACTGGCACGCGTCCTCAAGCAGGCCGGCGCCCGTCGCGTGGAGGTGTGGGTGATCGCAAGGGCAGGATACTGATGACCAGAATTTACTAGGCCAGGAGCATGTAGTCCATCAGCAGGCCCATGAATACCGCGGCACCGAACCAGTTGTTGTTGAGGAAGGCGTGAAAACAATCCTCGCGGTAACGGTAGCGGATCAATCCCTGCTGATAGATTGCCAGCAGCGCGGCAATGAAGACGCCGGCGTAATAGAACACGCCAAGCTCCGCCTGCACCCCGATCATGACCAGGCAGATCAGCAGCAACAACTGGATGAGACCGACCACCAGCCGATCTGCATCACCGAACAGGATCGCAGTCGACTTCACCCCCAGCACCAGGTCGTCGTCCCGGTCCACCATGGCATACATGGTGTCATAGGCCGTGGCCCACAGCACGGTCGCGGTGAACAGCAGCCAGGCGATCGGCGGTACCGTGTTGAGCTCGGCGGCAAACGCCATGGGTACGGACCAGCCGAAGGCGGCACCGAGGTAGACCTGCGGCAGGTGGGTGATCCGCTTCATGAACGGATAGCTTGCCGCCAGCAGCGCCCCCACCAGGGACAGCATGACGGTCAGGGTATTGAGCAGCAACACCAGCCGGAATGCCGCCAGGCAGAGCAGGACGAATAGCAGCCGTGCCTCCAGCGTGCCGATGCGACCGGCGGTGATCGGCCGGTCCCGGGTACGCTTCACGTGACGATCGATATCCCGGTCGGCGTAATCATTGATCACGCAGCCGGCCGAGCGCATCAGGATGACGCCGAGCACAAACACCGCCATCACCTGCGGGTCCGGGCGTCCCTCGCTGGCGATCAACAGCGCCCAGAGTGCCGGCCACAACAACAGGAAAATACCGATGGGCTTGTCCAGCCGCATCAGCCGCACATAGTCCCAGAGACGATTACGCAGGGCCTTCAGCATAAGCCTGATGCTACAACGAAACGGCCACTGCCGGAAAAAGGGGACATTCCAAGTTTCGCATTTACTTACCTACCTGTATTTCCTGATTGCAATACAAACCGGAATGTCCCCTTTTTACTAACCGGCCCTCCACAGCGGCCGGCGTTCACGTCGGGCCGGGAAGCCGGGCAGGAAGATCTCGCTGACCAGCAACGGCCTGCCGGCCAGCCGGAACACCGAGCGGCGCCCCCAGATCTCCGGCGGGTGCTGTTGTACATGACCCAGGGCCTCGTCGAACAGCGCCTGGCCGGGCAGGATCCGCGCCAGCTCGACCACGCCGCGCTGCATACCGGGATCGGCAAACAGCATGGCACCGAGCGGCCGGCTACCCAGGTGGGCCAGGCGCTGCAGGCGGCCGCGCAGTGACACGGCGGGTATGACGGTGCGCGCAAAGATCCAGGGGTCCTGGTCGCACAGCAGTTGCACCTGGCGGATGATTGCACGGCCGGCGCCGTCCACGCCCAGTGCACGGGCCTCGTCCGGGCACGGCCTGCCCCAGGCCTGGGACACCACCCGTACCCGGAAGCGGCCGCAGCACAGCTGCTGCAGGCGCAGTGTCAGCGAGGCCGGATCCAGCAGCCAGCTGCCGAGCTCGGCCGGGATGTGGCGGCGCAGGTAACAGCGGTGCGGTTTCCAGCGCGTGGCCGGCCGGGTTGACGGGTCCATGGTGTCCTATCGGGTTTGGTGCAGGTTCGACGCGGGCCGGGATTATCGCATGTTTGCAATGAGCTGGATAACCTAGACTTCCCCGTATTGCACAGCGTCCCCCAGCCAGCGGCGGATCAGCGGGCTCACGTGGTCCGGGCAGCACTCCAGCAACTGCAGGGCCACCTGTTCCACCGCGGCCAGCAGGGACTCGTCGCGCAGCAGGTCGGCGATATGGAACTTCATTTCACCGGTCTGGCGGGTACCCAGCACCTCGCCGGGACCGCGCAGCTCCATGTCGCGCCGCGCGATCTCAAAGCCGTCATTACTGTCACGCAGCACTGCCAGACGCCTGCGTGCGGTCTCCGAGAGCGGCGGCTGGTAGAGCAGCACACAGTTGCTCTGGTCACGGCCACGCCCCACCCGGCCACGCAGCTGGTGCAACTGGGCCAGGCCCAGGCGCTCGGGGTTTTCGATAATCATCAGGGTCGCATTGGGGACATCCACGCCGACCTCGATCACGGTCGTGGCGACCAGCAGGTCGACCGTGGCGGCCTTGAATGCCGCCATGACCGCCTCCTTGGCCGCCGGCTTGAGACGGCCATGCACCAGGGCGATGCGCACATCCGGCAGGCTTTCAGCCAGGAATTCAGCGGTCTTTTCCGCCGCCTGGCACTGCAGGGCCTCGGACTCCTCGATTAGGGTACAGACCCAGTAGGCCTGCTGGCCCGCGGTGCAGGCCACACGCACTCGCTGCATGACCTCGGCGCGGCGCTCCTGGCTGATGACAACGGTGTTGACGGGCAGGCGTCCCGGCGGCAGTTCGTCGATCACCGAGGTATCCAGGTCGGCATACACGGTCATCGCCAGGGTGCGCGGAATGGGTGTAGCCGTCATCACCAGTTGATGCGGGCGCTGTTCGCCGTTGCGGCCCTTGTCGCGCAGGGCGAGTCGCTGGTGCACTCCGAAACGATGCTGCTCATCGATGATCACCAGACCGAGGCGGTCGAATTCGACCTCCTCCTGGAACAGGGCGTGGGTCCCCACGGCGACCGCGGCGACACCGTCCCGGATCGCCTGTAGTGCGCTGCTGCGCTCCTTGCCCCGTGATTTGCCGCCATGCCAGGCCACCGCGATGCCCAGCGGTTCCAGCCAGTCGCGAAAACCGCGGTAGTGTTGCTCGGCCAGCAACTCGGTCGGCGCCATCAGGGCCACCTGGTAACCGGCCTGCACGGCACAAAGGGCGGCGCAGGCGGCCACCACGGTCTTGCCGGAGCCGACATCGCCCTGCACCAGTCGCGCCATGGGGTGAGGATGCGCCAGGTCGTCGCGGATCTCCCCTAACACCCGCTGCTGCGCACCGGTCAGGGCAAACGGCAATGACGCGACGAAGTCCCCGACCAGCCCGTCACCTGCCGCAATCACCGGTGCCAGGGTGTGCTGTGCACGCAAGCGTACCCGGCGCAGACTGAGGTGATGCGCCAGCAGTTCCTCGAAGGCCAGGCGCTGCTGGGCCGGATGCCGGCCTTCGACCAGCAATTCGACAGAGGCCTGCGGCGGCGGCCGGTGCACATAGCGCAAGGCGGCCGGCAGGGTGGTCATCCTGAAGGGCGCGACGAGCCGCGCCGGCAGCCAGTCGGGCAGACGCCCGCCGGCCTCGTCCCCCGCGCCGTCCAGGTAGTGCAGGGCCTGTTCGGTGATGGAACGCAGCGTCAGCTGGTGCACGCCCTCGGTGGCTGGATACACCGGTGTCAGGTGCTCCTCCACGGCGACCTCCGCACCCGCTTCGATCAGTCGGTATTCCGGGTGAATCATTTCCGCCGTGGTCGGGCCCGCCCTGACCTCGCCGTAGCAGCGGATACCGGCACCCCGTACAAATCCGGCCTGCTGGGCCGCGTTGAAATGAAAGAAACGCAGGGTCAGGGACCCGGTCCCGTCGCTGACCCGCACCAGCAGCGAGCGCCGGCGGCCGAAGCGGACCTCGGCCAGATCGACCTCGCCCTGCACCACGGCCTGGTCGCCGGGTCGCAGCGCACCCATGGGCACCACCCGGGTGCGGTCCTGGTAACGCAGGGGCAGGTGAAACAGGACGTCCTGGACCGTGCGGATACCGAGATGCTCGAGGCGACCGGCCATGCGTGGACCCACACCCTTCAATACCGTCACCGGCAGTATGTCGAGGTTGTCGGTTGCGGTTGTGGTCATGGAGTCCAAGCAAAAAATAAACGGCTATTCACCGCAGAGACGCGGAGGACGCAGAGGAAAAATATAAAACTTCTCACCGCAAAGGCGCAAAGGCGCAAAGGGCGCAAAGGGTGCAAAGAATATCCAGTGTTAAAACCCTTGATTCAATAACCGCGGTGCGTACAACACACCCTACGCAGCAGGCCAAGTTAAACAACGGGGGTTTTTAGCAATTATGTTTCTTTGCGTCCTTTGCGCCTTTGCGGTGAATTGTTTTTGATGTCTGCCCTGCGCCCTCCGCGTCTCTGTGGTGAAAAATTAACAGGACCGGGACAGGATTCACTGGTCGAGGAAATCATCCTCGTGGGGATACTCGCCCCCGGGATGACTGTGCAGCACCATGATGGCGTCCATTTCCACCTGCGCGTCTTTGGGCAGTGCCGCGACGCCGACGGCGGCGCGTGCCGGGTAGGGCTGCTGGAAATAATCGGCCATGACCTGGTTGACCAGGGCGAAGTGCCCCAGGTCCGTCAGGAAGATATTCAGCTTGACGATATCGGCAAGCGCTCCGCCCGCGGCCGCTGCGACGGCGGCG
>CAMYJZ010000054.1 GCA_947258845.1 uncultured Ectothiorhodospiraceae bacterium
TGAAGAAATAATGTCGGGATCCTGGTGCGAGGCGATGACGTAATCCAGGTCTTTTACCGTAATCCTTTCGTTCAGGTGATCATAGAGGCCGGCATAGGTCAGATCTCCCCCCGGATCGATGACCGCGGCATGACCGTCGTGGATCACCAGGAACTGGTTAGACTGGATGCCGCCGCTGGTGTTGACGTCGTCTTCGTAGGCGACACAAACGTGATTTCCGTCGTTATAAAGCTCGATTGTCATTGTTTTCCCCTCCCCGTTATTTGAATGCGTTTTTTTTAATAATAGACGTCATTTGGATTAAATTCACCGGTAAATTCGATCTTCATTTGCATTCGCTGTGCAGGTGCAACCAGGTGAGAAAAAGGGGGCATCCTGCTTTCCCGACCTGCCAGGGTGAGACGTGGCAGTCCCAAAAAACAGGATGCCCCCTTTTCCTTTTTTTTAGCCGGAGGCCAAACGGTGGGCGTGGCGCGTGGTTTCGGGCGGGCGGTAGCGGGTGGTGCAGCGCAGGGTTAAGTCGATGGCCGATTCAAGGCTGACGCGGTGGTCGATCGAGACAAACACGGGGCTGACGCGGGTGCGGGTGCGCAGCACGCCCGGGTGGCAGGCCAGCCCTAATCGGCGGGTATGGGCGAGACCCTGGCCGTCGCAGAGGACCAGGTCCGGGTATTCGTCAAGCCGCCCCAGTGCCTCCAGCACCGCAGGCAATTCGCGAAACGACAGATAGCCCGGGACGTAGGGAAACGACGCGGGGCAGCGACTTATGGCCTCTGCAACCGGTTCCAGCCCGGGGAAGGTGAGCATGGTGACGGCGGCGCGGGTGGTCCGGCCGTCGTCCTCGAAACCGACATCGACGCCGGCCACGGTGCGAATACGGCCGTGACGATCACGGGTCACCACCTTTGAACGCAGCGCCTCCTGGATGGCGCGGGCGCTGGCGACATCATGGGGTTATTCGATGCGCCTGCCGGTTTTTTTGCTGCGCATGCCTTTTCGTACCTCGTGGGATCTGTCAGCCGGGTTGTATTAAGTATACTGTTTGGTGAAAAGCCGAGCGTCCCGATAGTTGAGTGAATTGCATGTCATCCTCGAAACAGTCTCTTGATAGATCTACGGTCGGCGGGGTGCGCGTCGTGCTGTTCGACTACGGCGGGGTGCTGGCGGAGGAGGGTTTTCGTAACACCCTGGTCGCGCTGGCGCAGGAGCAGGGGCTGGACGCGGATGCCCTGCCCGGCGAGGGGATGCGGGCGGTGTATGACTGCGGCTTTGTACTGGGAACGGGGACGGCCGCGGAATTCTGGGCCCTGTTGCGCGAGCGTACCGGCCTGCTGGGTAAGGATGAGGAGTTGACGCAGCGCGTGTTCGATGGATTTGTTCTGCGGCCCTGGATGCTGGAGCGGGTGCAGGCACTGAACGGGCGTGGCTATGTCACCGGGATCCTCAGCGACCAGACCCACTGGCTCGATGAGCTGGATACGCGTGATCATTTTTATCACCTGTTCGACCGGGTCTTCATCAGTTTCTACCGCGGCAAGGGCAAGCGCGATCCTTCGCTGTTTGCAGAGGTGGCGAGCGAGCTCGATGTGCCACCGGCGGCGATCCTGTTTATCGACGACGACGCCGGTAACGTGGACCGGGCCCGCGCGGCGGGCATGCAGGCGCTGCAGTATGTCGACCGGACGGGTTTTGAGGAGGAGCTGGAGGCGGCGCTGTCGCGGCCGGGGTGACGGCGCTGATCGCGCCCGCGGGGCGCTCCTGCAAAATCGTCGGATCGTGGGATGGGCAAAGGCCCTGGGGCCGTGCCCATCAGAACGGGTGTGTCGGGCACGCTGCGCTTTGCCCAATCTACGGATCATGCAGGTCGGGTTTGGCCGCCAGGCCGTAACCCGACAATACCTGTGCCGGATTACGCGGGCGCTGATCCAACCGGCATGTTTATGATCGTTCTTTGTAACGCATCAGGCAGATGTGGATGCGTTGTTCGATAGCACCGGCGGCTGCGGCGGGTACTGCCCCGGTGGTGAGGGCGGTTAGCAGCAGGCCGCGGGGCGAGTCCTGTGCGTCTTGATCGCCTTTCAACGAGGCGTTGAGTCGTTCGATCTGGTAGGCCATGCGTTCAGCCTGGCATTCCTTTGGTGAGTCCATTTCCAGCAGGACTTCCAGCCTGAGGCAGGCCGCCCGCTTGTCGTCAAGATTCCTCGAGAGTGTTGCGTCGTCGGGCCGGCCAAGCGCCTGTCTGAATCGCTGGTCCATCGTCGCTGCATTGGCACTGGAGAGCGCGGGCAGGGCGTGCCATTCTGCCTCGACCGCCTCCGCGTCGATTGCGTTGCCGGCCAGAACGGCCTGTTCCCACTGATTGCACAGCGCGGCGCGCCTGGCGAGACGGTCCAGCTCGGAGGCGTGGGCGCGTGATTTCGCGGCCTTGAGTGCGCTGGTGAATTGCTTCTGTGCGCCGCGCCAGTGGTTGTTGAGGCTGTTTTCGTGCTTGCGTGGAATCCAGCCAATTTCCTCCCAGCGGCCCTGTATCCGGGCGAGTGCCGAGGCATTAGCGAGCAGTTCCTCGTCAGCGGCCGCGGCTGTCCGGGTCAGTTCTTCAATCAGCGCCTGTTTTTGCTTCAGGTTTTCATGGCGTTCGGCGTCCTGTTCCTTGCGCTCGGCGTCGCGACGCCGGTAGGTGATATCGCAGGCGGACTGGAAGTGTTTCCACAGCCTGTTTTCGTGGTTGCGCTTGCAGGGTACCGTTATCGTCCACTGTTTTTTCAGCACTTCGAGCTGGTCAAGCGCCTCATGCAGATTCTTCGTTTCACCCAGTGCCTCGATATCGGCAATGAGTTTCTCGCGCACCTTCAGGGAGCGCTTGCGCTCAAGGGACAAGTGCTGCTCGAATTTATCAAGCGCCTCGTCCAGTGCTTTGGCGACAGGCTTGCGGTGCCTGAAATCCACATTGCCGATTTTGTAAAAATCGCGGCGGGCGTGGTTGACGAATTTATCGATGTCACGCCAGTCGGGGTGCTTCCAGTCGGTTGAGGCATGGCGCGCGTTCAGTTTGTCGATAATCGCCCGGCGTTGCCTGAGATTCTCCGCGCGGCTTTTTTTCAGCTTTTCGAAATAGGCGGTGCAGGGCTTGTAGGCCTCTTCGCAGGCCTGGTCGAAGGCCTTCCAGAGTTCCTTGCCGGCACGGTCGCCGGACTTGTCCCAGGCATGCCACTGGTCACGTGCCTTCTGTATGCGTTTGGCAAGTTTCTCCGGCGGCAGGTCCGATTCCGGCAGCTGAGTGACCTGGTTGATGAGATCCTGTCTCGCCTGGGTGGTTCCCCAGTGGCGCCAGGATTCGAGCTTGCGCAGTTGCGGGCGTACCCGTTGCAATCGTTTTTCTATGTCCTGCCAGCGTTGTTCGGAAAGGCCCGGGATATTGCCCTTAATCGACAGCAGGCTGTTATGCGCGTGTTCAGCTTTCTTCAGTTCGTTGTCCTTGAGCGCGGTTTCCAGTTCATCCATCAGCCCGAGCGCTTTTTCATAGTCACGATTGCGACGCTCGACCTGCCGGTGTATGCGTGCTCTCAGCTTCTCCAGCCCGGCATCGATTTCCGCATCCAGCTGCGTATCCGCATCGCAATCCTTATCGTCGTCGGCAGACTCGGTAGCGGCAGCGCGCAAGGTGTCGATTGCCTTGCGCACCTTTTTGGCACGCGCTTCATCAATGCCCCTGGTAAGACCCAGCAGGGCCCTGATTTCGCCGAGAATGGCCTGGCGATTATCGAGATCGCCGGTCTTGGGTTGTTTACTCATGGTGGATTCAGCCGCAATCCTGGTTAATCGAGTGACAGTATACGTATTTCGTTGCGGGGTTGAGAGGTTGGATTGTTTATGCCATCCGTGGAGTCAGGATCGCGCCCGTACCCGATCAAGCGCCGGGCATATACAAGGCGCTCCCGCAGGGTGAATTGTCCGGGAATCTTCGCGTCTCAGGAGCTCGCTGGCCGTGCCAGAATCATGAAATCGTAGGGCTCCATTTCCAGCATGTGGGCAGCGACGATGGTGCGTCCGGCCACCAGGTCGACCACGCTCTTGCGCAGGCCCAGCAGGCGCAGGCGCCGACCCTCGATGGGCTGGGGGGCGGCGCTGAAATTGGCCAGCACCAGCACGCTGAAGTCGCCGTTGGTACGGAAGTAGGCAAACACGTGTTCATTGCCGGATTCGACGATTTCAGTTTCTGCCCGGTCCAGGGCAGGGTTCTGCTGGCGTATCTGGATCAGCCGCAGCAGGTCCTGGTAGATACGTTCGGGAATGGCCCCGGGCACGCGGCGTTCTTCGGCGCGCGCCCAGTCGAAGGCGGCGCGGTGCAGCCAGCGGGTGTCGCCGGTCTTGTCGGCGTCCCGTTCGTAGCCATAATCATTGAGCATGCCGATTTCATCGCCAAGGTAGATCAGGGGAATGCCGCCAATGGTGAGAATGATGCCATGCAGCAGCAGGATGCGCTGGATGGCCAGCTCGGTTTGTGCGTCATCGTTCTCCTCAACGGCCTGCTCGAGTCCTGTCAGCGAGGCGCAGGTGCCGGATATGCGCGCCTCGCCGGTTGCCGGGTTCTCCTGGAAAGGTATGCCGCGGGCAAAGCTGCCGGTGAAGCGCCCGGTGAAAAACTCGGTGAGAAACCGCCGGTGGGAGGCGGGCTCATAGCCCGAGGCCTTAAGGTCGTCGTTGGAGACCGCAAAACCGATGTCGTCGTGGCAGCGCACATAGTTTACCCAGGCACAGTTTGCCGGAATGGCAAAGCGTTGCTGCATGGCATGCCTGAGGACATTGACCTTGCTGGTTGCCAGAGAGTTCCACAGCAGGGCCATCAGCTGCGGATTGTAGGAGAGCTGGCATTCCTCGTTGCTGATGTACTTGCCCACCTCGTCAGGGTGCACGATGGCCTCGGACTTGAACACCATGGCCGGGGCGGCGATGCTGACCAGGGCATTGAAGGCCTGTATGACAGTGTGCGCCTCGGGCAGGTTCACGCAATCGGTCCCCAGCCGTTTCCATACATAGGCCACGGCGTCCAGGCGCAGTATTTCAACGCCCTGGTTGGCCAGAAACAGCATCTCCTCCAGCATGCGGTTGAAGACCACCGGGTTCTCGTAGTTAAGGTCCCACTGGTAATTGTGGAACGTGGTCCAGACCCATTTCTTCAGACGGTTGCGATAGGTGAACGAGCCCGGATGTTCGTCCGGGAATACCGGGGTCAGGGTTTTTTCATAGGCATCCGGCATCGCCCGGTCGGGGAACATCCGGTAGTAGTGCTGGTAGTCCACATCCCCGTCCAGCGCCCGGCGTGCCCACGGGTGTTCATCGGAGGTGTGGTTGAATACGAAATCCAGGCACAGCGAGATTCCGTGGTGACGCAGCTCGGAGGCCAATTCGGCGAGCTGTTCCATGCTGCCGAGTGCGGGATTGATCTCGCGATAACTCGATACGGCATAGCCGCCGTCATTGTCACCGGCAGGCACCTTGAATACCGGCATGAGATGCAGATAGTTCACGCCCAGCTCGGTGAGGTAGGGGATGCGCTCGCGCAATCCGGCAAGGTCGCCGGCGAACAGGTCCGCGTAGCACATTGCGCCGATCATGCGTTGTGACTGGTACCATTGCGGATCGGTCTCGCGCAGGGCATCCAGGGCCATGAGCTCAGCGGGGCGATTGATCCACATCTCCGTGGCCGAGGCCAGGATGCTCTCCAGGTGGTAGAAGAAATCGTAATGTTTGCCGTAGAGTACGTGCAGGCCGCTGAACAGGCGGGGGAAATGCTGTCGCAGCCGGGTCAGGTAGCCTTCCCACTCATCCTTGTCCACCCGGTCTGCGAATCGCGATTCCAGGCGCGGCAGCAGTCGCTGCAGCGACACCTCCGCGTGAGTTGTAAGCCAAGCGTTGTCATTCATGGGAAAGAAATAACCGAGATCAGAGAAAAATTATTTCCAATATTAGCGATAATTTCCCTCTGACCCTACTTATTTCTGAAGACCGGTTGATCCATGACAAGCTGAGGCAGCATGGCGGAGAGCCGGCGTCCCGGTTTTTCGTGTTAACGCTCCACATCCCAACCTTCTCCCCGGAGGGGAAAAGGGGATGAAATGAAGAAACCGGCATGTTCACTCTTTGCCGGTTCTGTTTTTATACCAATGCGATCATGCCTGCGAGGCGACCCAGCACCATCGTTTCCACAGCCGGGTGACAGTCCGTTTATTTCACTGCAACAACGAGATCCCGAATTGGAAAAAAACTGATCAAACCGTCATTCCGGGCGGAGCGTAGCGGAGACCCGGAATCCGGTCGTTGGTCATCAGGTAGTTACTGGATTCCGGCTTGCACCGGAATGATGCAAGATGAGTCAATCAGGCCTTCCTTGGCTGGTGTCCATGGAATACTTCAGGTCTTGCGCGGCTTATCAAAAGGCGCGCCCGGCCGCTTACGCAGCTCCAGGTAGAATGCGCCCAGTACCGACACGATCGAGACGACGACGCCTGCTGTGGTCAGTGAATCCCAGTACATGATGTATCTCCTTATCAAATGGAAAATATAAAAGCATTAGTAAAGTAGAAAATACTGATATATCCTCTATCGGCTGATGCAGTAATACCTTTAGGCCTCCACAGGCCATCCCTGTAGGTGTCTATATCGACGGGTCAACGGTGAGGTAATCGGGGAACAATCTTATCGCAGCAAAGATCGCGCTCGCACCCGATCAAGCGCCGGGCATAAACGAGGCGCCCCTGCTACTGTCTGTCTGGTGTGCTTCGGCCCGGGTTCATTAGCCGGATGCCAGGCGGTGGGCGTGGCGCGTGGTTTCGGGCAGGCGGTAGCGGGTCGTGCAGCGCAGGGTGTAGTCGATGGCCGTAGCCAGGTTCACGCGATGGCCGATCGATACATACACGGGGCTGACGCGGGTGCGGGTGCGCAGGACGGCACCGATGGTCTCACCCTTGTCGCGCAGCGGTACCCACTGCCCCTTCTCGGGCGGCAGGGCGTCATGGCTGCCGACCAGGCGGGACTTGGCCACCCCGATGCAGGGGATGTCCGTCAACACCCCCAGGTGGCAGGCCAGCCCGAAGCGGCGCGGGTGGGCCAGGCCCTGGCCATCGCAGAGGATAAGGTCCGGTAGCCCGGCGAGACGTTCCAGTGCCTCCAGTACCGCGGGCAACTCGCGAAACGACAGATAACCGGGGACGTAGGGAAAGCGCGTCGGGCTGCGGCTGATGGCGTGCGCGACCGGCTCCAGGCCGGGGAAGCTGAGCACGACGACGGCGGCACGGGTGGTCCTGCCCCCGTCCTCGAAGCCGACGTCGACACCGGCCACGGTGCTGACCCGGCCCAGCCGGTCCTCGCGCACGACCCGCGATCGCAAGGCCTCCTGGATGGCGCGGGCCGCGGCGACATCGCCCGGCCACTCGATCCCGCTGTCTGCTGCATTTCGCACAGAGCTATTGTACGCAGGACTTACCGGGATGATCATCGCGGCGCACAAACGGGTTCCGAACACTACGACCTGGATCGCGACAGACATTACGACCACGAGGTAGACGACGCCATTGGCAGCTGCAACATGTTGACACAGGATCCGACGCCAGTCGGTAGCTTTGCGGCCGGTCAAGATACGTATGATACGCGCTGTGCGTCATGCCATTCGGCGGGCACATATGATCTTGCGGAGGCGCTTTGCTGGTATCAAACCTCGGCCTTCTTCACAATAACTTCTTATAAGCCCGCTTCGTGGAGAAAGTCTGCGTAATGGTATTCAGTATTCCGGTTCCGGCGTGGTATCGCCGACCAAAGTGTGGCCGCTGATCTGAGTGATGACCGGCCTCCCGTTCTCCATTGCGTACAGGGCATGTTCGCGGAATTTACTCACCATGCTTGTGCCGTCACGGGACAGGGTCTCGGTTATGGTTGAGTAAGAGTGCCCGCTCAAGCCGTCCGGCATGATGTGAATCACCGTGGCTTCGCGCAGATACTCGTATTCCTCGAGCGCGGGCCAGCCCTCGTCAATCAGGTCCAGGTACTCTTTCCGGGTAAGCCGAACCGTCGCCATCAAGTCCTCATAGGGAAACTCGATTACCTTTTCGAAGCCTTCACTCAGATACTCCCCGATGGTGGCCGTGTCGCGGTTCTTTGCCGCCGCGTCCGTTTCATCGATAACCTGCTTGATGTGTTGCCGGGTGATGGTGTCAGACGCCTGTGCCTGTAATGACAGCAACACGGCGAGCACTGTTCCGGTCAATAGTCTGGCCACGTTATATTGTCCTCATTGGGTTCCGGGAACAGTATACGTAATTTTATTCAGTTTGCTGTCGCAGGGACCACGAGCGTTTTCAGATCGGCGATCACCTGCTGGCTGTGGGTTTTGGCGTCGACTTTTCGGTAGATCCTTGCCACGTTCCCGTCCGGGCCGATGATGAAGGTATGCCGCCGGGCGAATTTCATGGGCCCGATGCGTGTCAGGCTGCCGTAGCTGCGGGCTGTTGCACCGTTCCTGTCGGACAGCAGCGGAAAGGGCAGGTGGTATTTCTCCGCGAATTCCCTGTGGCTCGCGACGTCATCGGTACTGACACCGAGCAGCCCGACGTTCATGCGCCGCAGCTGGAGGACATCGTCACGAAAGGCGCAGGCCTCGGTAGTGCAGCCAGGCGTGTCGTCCTTTGGGTAAAAGTAGAGCACCAGCCAGCGATCGCGGTAGTCGGCAAGACGGTGGGTCTTGCCATGCTGGTCCAGCAGCTGGAAGTCGGGCGCCGGTCTGTCGACTGCGACCGGCTCAGTTGCCGCGCCCGTCGAAAACAGCATAAGCAGGGGCATCAAGACTGTCCTGATCCGGTTCCCGGCGTTTATGTGTACTCTCTGTAACTGTTCAATAAGCATAGGATGAGGTGGCAGACAATATTTAACGCTAATAGTAGTCGAAATTGTCCGCGAGACCATTTCCCATGTCCCGGGTCATTGCCGACCCTTACAGTCGCTGGGGTAATGCTGATCCGGAAAAGCGGCCAGTTTCCGCTACTATTGGAAGAAACCGGACTGTCCCTGTTCCTGATAATGGAGTGACTGCGATGCGGCGTTTCCTGTGTGTGCTTGGTGGTGTAATGATGTTCAGTGCCGTGGTATCGGCGGCAGGGCCTGATGCGGCGACGGCGCAGCTGATCAAGGGCCTGGGGCTCAAGCCGGACGCACAGCCCGTCCGCGAGGCGCCGTACTGGCAGAAGCCCCGGCGCATCGTGGTGTTGATGGAGGCGCGGCAGCTGGAATCCCGGCCCGACGCGGTGGAGTGGCTGAAGCCGGTGGCGGGGGATGCCGAGCTCGTCGTGGCCTCGTCCCGCGCGGAAATGGTAAAGCTGCTCGACGGCGCGGACGTGCTGCTCGGCTACTGCACGCACGAGACCCTGAAAAACGGCAAGAACCTGCGCTATATCCTCAATTATTCAGCCGGGGTCGATCGCTGTATGAGTTCACCCCTGATCCGGGAACGTGACCTGCTGGTGACCAACATGCAGCGCATCTACGGTCCCGGCATCGCCGAACACGCCATCGGCATGATGTACATGCTGACGCGCAAGCTGCATGTCTACCACGACCGGCAGCGTGAGCAGCAATGGGACCGCAGGGCGGTGGCCCGCAGCGAGATGTGGGAGGTGCAGGGGCGGACCCTGCTGGTGGTCGGACTCGGCGGCATCGGCACGGAGATCGCGCGGCGGGCGGCCGCCCTTGGCATGCGCGTGATCGCCACGCGCAATTCCTCGCGCGAGGGACCGGATTTCGTGGACTACGTCGGCCTGGCGCATGAACTGGACACGCTTGCCACACAGGCCGATGTGGTGGTCAATGCCACGCCGCTGACAACCGCGACCACGGGCCTGTTCGATCGCAAGTTCTTCGCGAAGATGCGGCCCGGTGCCTATTTCATCAATGTCGGTCGCGGTAGAAGCGTGGTGACCGGCGATCTTGTCGAGGCCCTGAACTCCGGTCAGCTCGGTGGCGCTGCCCTCGATGTGCAGGATCCGGAGCCGCTGCCAACCGGGCATCCCCTGTGGAGCGCCCGCAACGTTATTATCACGCCCCACATCAGTGCCGGCTCGGATGCCCAGATGGAGCGCTTCTGGCTACTGGTGCGCGAGAACCTGCGCCGCTACACCAGCGGCGAGCACATGCTCAACGTGGTGGACATCAGGCGCGGGTATTAGCGAGTCCCTTGTTACGCTTACTTTGCCCGCAGCTTGCCGAGTGTGAAATACACCGGGCAGAAGCCGCTGAAGGCGCTTTGCAGCATCAGTGCGCCGATGATGGCCGGCAGCAGCAGCCACAGGCTGTTGCTCAGGTAGCCGAGTACGGTGCCGAGCAGGACCAGTGCCCCGGCAATGCCGTCGTGCAATCGTGTGTTCTCGCCCATGGTGTCCTCCTGTTCGGTGCCGGTACGGCCATCGATGTGACGGGTATCCCGGCAGTGCAGTGACTTGAGTATAGCCGGGCATCGCGGCCGGTGAATCAGTTACAGCCGAAAGACACGGGCTCGTCGGGAGGCGACGATGTAAAAGGAGGCGGGACAGATAACGTACCAGTATACTGTCACCGGAATCGTGAAGGGGGGATCTGCGCCTGGATATTTCACTGGCAAGTGTATCGGACCGCGGGCGCATCGCCGGTTACGCGGTCGCCATCTTCCTGAGTTCGGCCAGCCTCATGGTGCTGGAGATTGCCGCGGCGCGGCTGCTGGCGCCCTACATCGGCGTGTCGCTGTACTCCTGGACGGCGATCATCGGCGTGGTGCTGGGCGGTTTGTCGCTGGGGAACTGGATTGGCGGTGTGTGGGCGGATCGTGGCGGCAGCGGGCGCTCGGCCGGTCTTGCGCTCGGGTTCGGGGCGCTGTCCTGTCTCGGCGTCCTGCTGCTATTGACCCTGGTGGCGCAGCCCCTGCAACGCAGTGAACTGGGTCTGATGACGCTGAGCTTCCTGTTTGTGGCGGCGCTGTTTTTCCTGCCCGCCATGCTGCTGGGTGTCGTGACGCCGCTGCTCACCACGCTGGCGCTGCGGCTGGATCCGCGCACCGGTCACATCGTCGGCATGATGCACGCGCTGGCGGCACTGGGCAGTATCCTCGGCACGTTTGCGACCGGTTACCTGTTCATCCAGTACTTCGGCACCTACGCCGTGATTATCGGCACCGGTGTGGTGCTGGGCTTGCTGGCGCTGGCATTCCTGCTGCATGCCCGCTGGTCACTGCTGGGCCTGGCACTGCTCGCTGCCGCCATCGCGGGCTGGACCCAGGTGCGTGGCGGCTATCTGCAGCCTTGTGACCGCGAGAGCAACTATTTCTGTATCAAGGTTGTCGACATGAGCGGCAAGGTCCCGTTCGGGCGCGCCCGCGGCATGGTGCTCGATCACCTGTTGCACGGTATCAGCCACGAAACCCGGCCGGAACTGCTGATTTCGCCCTATACCCATCTCATGGACGAGCTGATCGCAGCGCACCTGGGCGACAGGGAGTCGCCCGCCTTTTTCTTCGCTGGCGGCGGTTCCTACAGTCAGCCGCGAGCCGTGCAGTCGCTTTACCCCGGTGCACGGATCGTGGTGGCCGAACTGGACCCGCAGGTGACGGCGGTGGCTCAGAGCAGTCTGTATTTTGAACCCGGTGATGTGCGCATCATTCACTCCGATGCACGGCAGGTATTGCAGCGTCTGCAGGGGGAGCGTTTCGACGTGATCGTCGGGGACGTGTTCCACGACATTGCCGTCCCGTACCACCTCGTGACTCGGGAGTATGCCGGGCTGGTGCGGTCGCGGCTTGCTCCGGGCGGGCTCTATACCCTCAACGTAGTCGACGTGTATCCCGATCCCAGGCTGGTCAAGAGTATGCTGAAAACGCTGCACCAGGTGTTTGCCAGGGTGCGCGTCTGGATCGAGGACCGGACCTTGCCGGATTCGCGCGTGACCTATGTGATCTCCGCGGGCGATACCCACAGCGCGCCGCAACGGCTGGTCTCGAAGCGCGGGCCGCGGCGCGAGTGGCTCGATGTGACGGCGTCGCTCGCAGGGCAGGGCACCTCGCTGTTGGCACTGCCGCTGCTGACGGATGATCACGTGCCCGTGGAGCGGCTGCTTTCGAGGCTGATCTTCACCGAGCTGGGGCGCTAGTTGTTGGTAACTGCACGGGAAGGCATGCAAGCTGTTGATCCGGGGTGTGCATGGCGCGTCCAGCGGGCGACCCGTCCGGGCCGTTGCCGGGTTAGAATGGTCAGGGTGATTGATAGAATGACGGGGTGGTGTGCACTCCTGCGCATACCGCTGAATTCCGGAATGTAAAGGTAACTCCGATGGCAAATTCGTTTGGTGATCAGTTTCTCAAGGCGGGCCTGGTAAACAAGACCCAGCTCAACAAGGCGAAGAAGTCGAAGATCAGGCAGCAGAAACAGAAGAACAAGCAGAAGATCGAGGAGATTGATGAGGCCGCAGTGGCTGCCCGTCAGGCAGCGGCAGAAAAAGCGGCGCGCGATCGCGAACTCAATCGACAGCTGAAGGAAGAGGTCGAGCGCAAGGCGATTCATGCGCAGGTGCGTCAGCTGGTCGAAATGAACCGGCTGCCGCGGGACGAGGGCGAGGTGGGTTATAACTTCCAGGACGGTACAGCGATCAGGAAGATCTTTGTCACGGAAGACGTCCACGACAAGCTCGGGCGCGGCCTCCTCGCCATCGCCAGGCTGGGTGACCGCTACGAGGTGATTCCGTCAGTCGTGGCCGCGAAAATCATGCAGCGCGACGAATCCTGCATCGTCAGCAATGCAGAGACCCGGCTGGAGGGCGGGGAAGATGATTCCTACGCGGATTACAAGGTTCCTGATGACCTGATGTGGTAACCGGAACCCGTTGAGCCCTGGAGATGCCGGAGAAGCAGGTACAATAGGCGCGATGAATGTCCCACAACCCATGAACGCCGGGGGTATCCATGACACCCTCCAGCGGGTGTTCGGTTATGCCGGCTTCCGTCCCCACCAGCAGGCCATTATCGAGGAGCTGATCGCCGGTCAGGACGCCTTCGTGCTGATGCCGACAGGCGGCGGCAAGTCCCTGTGTTATCAGATACCCGCGCTGCATCGGCCGGGCGTGGCCCTGGTGGTGTCGCCGCTGATCTCGCTGATGAAAGACCAGGTGGATGCCCTGCAGGCCAACGGTGTGGCGGCGGCCTTTTACAATTCCGCCCTCGGTTCGGAGGCGGCGCGCGAGGTGCTGGCGCGGCTGCATGCCCGTGAGCTGGACCTGCTCTACGTCAGCCCGGAGCGTCTGATGAGCGCCGGTTTTCTGGACCGGCTGGCCGAGATCGACATCGCCCTGTTCGCCATCGACGAGGCCCACTGCGTGTCCCAGTGGGGCCATGATTTCCGTCCCGAGTATCAGCAGCTGGGGGCGCTGCGTGGTGCTCGGGCTCGGCCAGGGCAACTGTCACGTCACCGGTTTTGACCGCCCCAATATCCGTTACACGGTGCTGGAGAAGTACCGGCCCTTCGACCAGCTGCTGCGCTTCCTGGAGGGTCGCGGGGACCAGGCCGGCATCGTCTACGCCCTGAGTCGCAAGCGGGTGGATGAGGTGGCCGGCAAACTCCAGGCCCAGGGTGTCCGCGCCGCGCCTTATCATGCCGGTCTGCCGGCCGCCCATCGCCGGCAGGTGCAGGAGGATTTCCTGCGGGACGAACTGCAGGTAGTGGTCGCCACCGTGGCATTCGGCATGGGCATCGACAAGCCCAATGTCCGTTTCGTGGTGCACTACGATCTCCCCAGGCATATCGAGGGCTACTACCAGGAGACCGGCAGGGCCGGTCGCGACGGCCTCGATTCCGAGGCCCTGCTGCTGTTCGGTGCCCAGGACGTGGGTATGGCCCGGCGCCTGATCGAGAACAACGACAACCCCGAACAGAAACGTATCGAGGTGCACAAGCTGAACGCCATGGTGGGGCTGGCCGAGAGCGTGACCTGCCGGCGCCGGGTACTGCTCAATTATTTCGGTGAGCGGCTGGAACAGGACTGCGGCAACTGCGATGTCTGCCTGAACCCGCCGGAACAGTTCGATGCCACGGAGGACGCCCGCAAGGCGCTGTCCTGTGTCTACCGGGTCGGCCAGCGTTTCGGGATCGGCTATGTTGTTGATGTGCTGCGGGGAGCCGATAACGAGCGCATTCGATCACGGCATCACCATCAGCTTTCCACCTATGGTCTGGGCAGCGACCGCAGCGAGCAGGAATGGACGTCGATTATTCGCCAGCTGATACATCACGGCTACCTGGTCCAGGACATCGCCGACTATTCGGTGTTGAAGCTGACCGCGGCCGCCCGGCCCTTGCTGCGCGGTGAAGAGACCCTGGCGCTGGCCCGGCCCCGCATTCGTGCGCAGACGAAGAAGAAACGCCCCCGGGCACATGCCGCACAGGGACCCTACGATGAGCTTCTGTTCGACCAGCTCCGCGATCTGCGCAAACGCCTTGCCGATGAACAGGGTGTGCCGCCCTATATCGTGTTCGGCGATGCCAGCCTTATCCAGATGGCGCGCGATAAACCGGCGGATGAGGCGGGGCTGCTGAATATCACCGGTGTCGGTCAACACAAGCTGGAAAAATACGGTAGCAATTTCCTGGATGCCATTGCGCTATACAGTGTAGAGGCGGGGCGGGAACAGCTGTCCTGATTCCGGGGACGGCATACTCGTCTGCCCGGTCCGAATAAATCTGTCCCGTTTGGTCTTCAGATATGCGAGAATGCGCGCCTCGCACGTTTTGTATCCTCCGCTGTACGCGCATTTCATGTCCGGTTTTACCCGGACCGCAAGGCGTGCGGCCCCGGGGACGGTCCCACGATTTCATTTAACCATCTGATTATGGAACAAATATTTTGATTACGACCGCCAACATCACCATGCAGTTCGGGCCCAAGCCGCTGTTCGAGAACATCTCGGTCAAATTCGGCAATGGCAATCGCTACGGCCTGATCGGGGCCAACGGCTGCGGAAAATCCACCCTGATGAAGATCCTGGGCAGTGACCTGGAGCCGACCTCGGGCAATGTCAGCGTCGATGCCAATGAACGCGTCGGCAAGCTGCGGCAGGACCAGTTCGCCTTCGAAGACCACACGGTAATGGATACGGTCATCATGGGGCATGCCGAACTCTGGCAGGTGAAGCAGGAGCGCGACCGCATCTATTCACTGCCGGAGATGAGTGAAGCAGAGGGCATGCAGGTCGCCGACCTGGAGGTGCGTTTTGCCGAGCTGGATGGCTATACCGCGGAGGTGCGTGCCGGCGAGCTGCTGCTGGGGCTGGACATCCCTGCGGAACAGCATAGCGGTCCGATGAGCGCGGTGGCGCCGGGTTGGAAGCTGCGCGTGCTGCTGGCGCAGGCGCTGTTCGCCGACCCGGACATCATGCTGCTCGACGAGCCCACCAATAACCTGGACATCAACACCATCCGCTGGCTGGAGGGCGTGCTCAATGCGCGCAATAGCACCATGGTGATCATCTCCCATGACCGGCACTTCCTGAACAGCGTGTGCACGCACATGGCCGACCTGGATTATGGCGAGTTGCGCGTCTATCCCGGCAATTACGACGAATACATGATCGCCTCTACCCAGGCGCGCGATCGCCTGTACGCCGACAACGCCAGGAAGAAGGCCCAGATCGCCGATCTGCAGACATTCGTCAGCCGTTTTTCCGCCAACGCCTCCAAGGCCAGGCAGGCGACCTCGCGCGCCCGACAGATCGAGAAAATCAAGCTCGACGAGATCAAGCCCTCCAGCCGCGTGAATCCTTTCATCCGCTTCGATCAAACCAAGAAGCTCTACCGCCTGGCACTGGAAGTGGAGGGCCTGAGCAATGGCTATGAGGACGCGCCGCTGTTCAGCAATCTCGATCTGATGGTCGAGGTCGGTGAACGTGTTGCCGTGATCGGCCCCAACGGCATCGGCAAGAGCACGCTGCTACGGACCCTGGTCGGCGAGATGTCGCCCTTCAAGGGCAGCGTCAAGTGGTCCGAGAATGCCGACATCGGTTATTTTGCCCAGGATCATGCTGCCGACTTTGCCAGTGATATGTCCCTGTTCGACTGGATGAGCCAGTGGGGGAAGCCCGACGACGACGAGCAGGCGATCCGCGGTGCCCTTGGCCGGATGCTGTTTTCATCCGACGAGATCAGCAAGTCGGTCAAGGTAGTGTCCGGCGGCGAGCAGGGGCGCATGCTGTTCGGCAAGCTCATGCTGCAGCGGCCGAACATCCTGGTCATGGACGAGCCGACCAATCACCTGGACATGGAGTCCATCGAGTCGCTCAATACCGCCCTGGAGAACTATCCGGGTACGCTGTTTTTCGTGAGCCACGACCGCGAGTTTGTATCCAGTCTGGCGACGCGTATTATCGAACTGACGCCCGACGGCGTTGTCAATTTCACCGGCAGCTATGATGATTACCTGCACGGCCAGGGCGTCGAGGTGGTGGGCAAGACCGGCACCTGAGCGGAATACCGTTTTTCATTCAATCGCGCCTGCACCCGATAATGCGCGATAATATTTTTTGCAAACAAGATCGCGCCTGCGAGGCGCTCCTACTGGTGTATCTTATTTTTGTAGGAGCGCCTCGCAGGCGCGATGGATATCAGCGAAAAAATATCACGCCCTGGGGGCGTTCCTGCAGGTGTATCTTGTTGCTGTACATCGGCCGCTACCGGCGGTCGCTTCGGGCTCCTGCCCTCTCGCGACACTTATACTTCCCTGTATGTCGTCCTGCCTCCCGCGACACTTGTACTTCCCTGTACATCGGTCGCTCCCGGCATCCTGCCTCCCGCGACACTTGTACTTCCCTGTACATCGCGTGAATCGGGCTAGAAAAGTTTCTTTGCCATGCCGAGCAGGCCGCTGGCATCGCCCAGTAATGAGCCGCCACTGCTCGATTTGTCGATAATCTGCGGTAATGCATCTTTCAGACCATCCAGTAACGATCCTTCATCGGTGTTGAGTTCAGATGCCATGGCGGCAATCTTGTCACTACCGACGACTTCCCGGACCTGGTCACTTGATATGTCTGCATTATCACCATCACCCAGCCAGGACTCGGCGATTGATCCCAGCCCCTTGCCTTGCATGGCCGAGATGATGCCGCCGAGGTTTGACTGCCCTTCGCCACCGGATAACAAGCCGCCCAGTGAGGACGCAACCGCACCCGAATTTGCGCCGGTGCCCAGCTTGCTGGCTAACAATTGTGTGCCCAGTTTCATAAGATCCATGGTATTTCTCCTGATTTGCCTTATTTTTTAAATGATTAAATGGGGCTGGAGCACGATAATTCTTGTACCCTGCACCCTTCCATTTGAGGGACTTTGTACCCTAGAGTAAACGGGTGCAGGAGTAAATGGATTCAGACCGGTTGAATTGTAATAAATTATGCAGGCACATCAGTCGACCCGAAAGACAGGATTGAATACGTATTTATTATGAACAGCTGCAGCCAGAAAAAAGCTGACACGGTCATCGTTCTTGATTTCGAGACTACCGGCCTGTCTCCAGATCACGGAGACCGGGCTATCGAGATCGGTGCGGTGCGCATTGAGGATGGCAGGATTACCGGCCGGTTCCAGCAGTTGATGAATCCCGGCAGGCGGATAAGCCCTTTCATCGAGGCCTATACCGGTATCACCAATCCCATGTTGCGCGATGCCCCGGCCTGCAGTGAGGTGATGGCTGAATTAAGTGAGTTCATAGAGGATTTCGATATCGTTGCACATAACGCCTCCTTTGACAGGCGTTTCCTCGAGGCCGAGCTGAAGCAGATTCGGCAGCGTTTCAACGGTGATTTCGCCTGCTCCATGCTGGTGTCCCGGCGCGTCTATCCCGATGCCCCCAACCACAAGCTGGGTACCCTGGTGGAGTACAAGGTTCTTCCCACCGATGGTACCTTCCACCGTGCGCTGGCCGATGCAGAGATGACGACGCATCTCTGGCTACGAATGCTGGATGACATCGCGCACAGGCATCGTATTGAAAGCATCCCGTTTTCTCTCATGCAGGAGCTGTCGACGGTGTCAAGGGCTTCCGCAACATCTTTCTTGCAGCGCGCAGGAGAGCGCATGAAAAATAAATCCGTTCCCTATTCTGTGACCGAATTGATCGAGGATGCGTGACATGGAAGAGCATACGAACAAGGTCAAATGCCCCAATTGCGGCCAGGAGATCGATGTCAGCGATCTCCTGTATCACCAGCTGGATGATGAGCTAAGTGAGAAATACAGGCAGGCCCTGGCAGATGAGAAACGGAAATTCGACAGCCAGTCTGCATCCCTGCAGCAGGAGAAGCAGGAACTGGAGAAGGAAAAGCGGGAAATCGTGGAGCGCATCGGGGATGGCGTCAGGGAGGGTGTGAAGGCCGAGGTCAGGCGGCTGGAGAAAAAACTCCGGCAGGAGGCCGAGGAGGAGAAATCGGAACAGATCCAGGCACTGCAGGATGAGCTTAACCGCAAGTCCGGGCAGTTGAAGGAATTCAACAAGGCCAAGTCGGAGATCGAACGGCTGAAACGCGAGAAAAGCGAACTCAGGGACGCTATCGAGGCCGAATCACTGAAGCGTCTGAACGCGACTCTGGAAAAGGAGCGCGCGATAATCCAGAAGGCCGAGGAGGAGAAGAGCCAGCTGAAGGTCTCGGAGCGTGAGCAGATTATCGAGTCGCTCAAGCAGCAGTTGAAGGAGGCGCAACGCAAGGCCGAGCAGGGTTCGATGCAGTTGCAGGGCGAGGTCCAGGAACTGGGGATAGAGGCGTGGCTGCGGGACAACTTCCCGCTGGATACCATCGAGGAAATCAAGAAAGGTGCGCGCGGTGCGGACTGCCTGCAGATCATCCACACGCGGACGCGACAGAATTGCGGTTCAATCTACTACGAGAGCAAGCGGACAAAGGCATTCCAGGCCAGCTGGATCGACAAGTTCAAGAGCGACATCAGGGACAAGGGTGCGGATATCGGGGTTCTGGTCACCGAGGTCATGCCCGCCGACATGGAGCGGATGGGCTTCAGGGACGGTGTCTGGGTCTGCTCGTTCAATGAATTCAAGGGGTTGTGCACGGTGCTCAGGGAGTCCGTGATCCAGCTGAGTCGTGCCATCGCCACCCAGGAAAACAAGGGTGACAAGATGGGCATGCTCTACGATTTTCTCACCGGCAACGAATTCCGTCTCCAGATCGAGGCAATCGTGGAAGGCTTTACCCAGATGCAGGCCGATCTCGAGTCGGAGAAGAGGTCATTGCAGGGTATCTGGAAGAAGCGGGAGAAGCAGATCGACAAGGTCCTGCACAATACCAACTTCATGTACAGTTCGATCAAGGGGATCGCGGGCAACGCGATCCAGTCAGTGCCATTGCTGGAGTTGCCTCCCGGTGATGAGGAGACGGATGCAGACTAGTGGATGGACGGAGCAATCGCGCCTGCACCCGATTGAGTACCAGCATTAACGAGGCGCTCCTGCAGGGGCGTCGACTATCGCAGCGGCGCTTTGCAGGCGCGATGGTTTTATCGTAAATAAGGTTGCGCCTGCGAGGTGTTTCCACAGCGGTATCGATTGCTGCAGGAGCGCTTTGCAAGTGCGATTGTTTGAACTGTCATTTCGTTAATGGAGAATGTGTATGTTTTCACCTATAGAAATACCCTTTGGCTGTGTGATGATGTTCAACGTGGTTGACCTGAAGGACGGCGTCACTGTCGAGGATGTCGAGCTGGCGCTTGGCGAGATGTGCAATGTCGTGAAGAACACCTACGGTGACGATAAGGGTGGCTTTATCGCAGGGCAGGTCTACAAGTATTCGGGCTTTGTGTCCGAAGAGGGTAGCGTTGGCGATGCCCCGGAGGACAACCAGACCGCTGCCAAGATCAAGCAGGGTGAACTGGCCATCGTGACCTTCTGGGAATCGTTTGATCAGCACGAGAAGTCGCACGCCGACAGGATCTTCAAAGAGAAATTCCAGGCGCTGGCGGAATTCTGCGACGAGACCTATGAGCTGGGTTACCAGATGCTCTGGCAGGGCGTTCCGGAATAAGGCAGGCAACAGCGAGCCGGATCGGCCTTCCCCGTGGGCATGACCCGGAAGGCGGAGAGGACCTCGCTGGTGCGGGAGTTGGCAGAGTGATGACGGGTGGCTGACATGACAGCAATCGGTTTAATCAGCGATGTCCATGCAACGCCCTCCCCGGTGGCAGAGGCCCTGTCCCTGTTCGAGCGGGCGGGTGTGGAACAGGTCTTCTGTGCCGGTGACATTGCAGGCTACCGGGATCAGCTGGAGCAGACCGTAGCGCTGCTGTTGGAAAGCGGCTGTCAGACCGTCATGGGCAATCATGACCTGCTGTACCTGGATCATTATGCCGACGAGCCCGGCAACGGAGTCGTGGCGTTTCTGAAGCAACTGCCGGCATCGATCGATACCACCATTGCCGGCAAACGGGTGTACATGGTGCATGCCCATCCGCCGGATGCCTGCCACGGGGGCATCAAGTTGCTGGACCCGCAGGGTGAGGTGCGGCCTGACCGGGTGGCGCTCTGGTCGGAGCAGTTGCAGTCATTCGAAAGCGACGTGCTGGTGGTCGGGCATACCCACCAGGTGTTTGCCGAGCGCGTGGGCAATACCCTGGTGGTCAACCCGGGCAGCTCGGCGTTCAATCATTCCTGCGCGGTTCTGCGCCTGCCGGAAATGACCGTGGAGGTGTTTGCCCTGTCCGGAAAGGCAGTCGAGAAGACCTGGAACTGGGGGAAACAGGTGTCGGGAGTCGTTATACCCTGATTCAATACAGGATTGTGCCCGTGGGGCGTTCCTGCTGCAGGGCTGATATGTATATACTCTTAAAATAGAATTAATAAAGGATCTTCACATGCACATGAAATTCACGGTTTTTTTGTTCACTGGTTTCCTGTTTGCCAACAGCCCGGCGGCTGCCGAACCGGCGCCCGAGGACAATTCCTGGTGGTGGAACGATGCCTGGTGGAATAACGGCCAGATCGAGGCGCCGGACAATTACACCATCGAGACCGCCTGGACCAGCTACCAGAGTGGTGACGTGGAAGTGCCGGCCCTGGTGGCGCGGCCGGCGGATGATGGAAAATACCCCGCGGTGTTGTTCGTGCACGGCCGGCGCGGGCTGGATGAACTGATCCAGCGTCACGCAAAGCGGGTTGCGGCGCGCGGCTTCGTGGTGCTGGCGCCGGATATCTACAAGGCGCACTTTCTCGGCACCCATCCCATCGAGCACGATTACGATCTGGAGAAGGATATCGACGCGGCGGTGGACGTGTTGCTGGCGCGCGAAGATATCAGCACGGACAGGGCCTGCCTGTATTCGCATACCCGCGGCGGCTACTACACCCTCAAGGTGGCGACCACCTTCAAACGGCAGGAAAAAGACATCGGCTGTTACGTCTCCTACTATCCCCACCTGCAGGACCCGAATGCGCCCGAGCCACAGCAGGTCTATGGCTATGCGCCCGAGATCGATGAGCTGACCCTGCCGATGCTGGTATTTATCGGTGACGAGGAACAGTACCAGCGCCGTCGCGTGATCGAGACCAGTATCGATGTGATGCAGGACAAGGGCCTGGATGCGCGCCTGATCATCTATCCAGGGGTTGGGCGCGGTTTTGATTTTCGTCCCGAGAACGTACGCAGCTTCGCCGATGACCTGGCCTCGAAAGATGCCGTGCAGCGGGCGGCGAAGTTCATGCGCAGGCACCTGGCAAAGCCGGCGGTGAGTGAGGTCACGGCCGAGCCGCTGACGGGTGAGGCGCTGTATAACAGCGACAAGGCCCCTGGATCGGTGCTTTACGATCTGCCGCAGGAGGTGGTACCAGGGGTATGGTCCGCGATCGGGGCGACGGCACCGGGTACCTATGCCAATTCCGGGCACAACAACAATCTCTCGTTCGTGATTACCGACGCGGGTGTGCTGGTGGTCAACGCCGGGGGCAATTACCTGCTGGCCAGGGGCCTGCATGACGAGATTAAAAAGGTCACCGACCAGCCGGTGAAATACGTGGTACTGGAGAACGGCCAGGGCCATGCCATGCTGGGCTCTAGCTACTGGCAGGAGCAGGGTGCAAAAGTGATCGCCCATGTCGATGCCGCGCACGAGATCGAGGAAGAGTCGTTCGCGCTGCTGGAGGTCATGCAGGGGCGCGTGAAGGAGAAGGCAGAGGGGACGAAGGTCGTGATCCCGGACGAGACCTTCGAGGACAAAAAGATCATCGAGCTGGGTGGCGAGCGCATCGAGTTGCTGAACATCGGCCCGGCACACAGCCCCGGCGATATCATTGTCTGGCTGCCCGGCAAGAAACTGGTGATCTCGGGCGACATGGCCTTTCACCAGCGCATGCTGCCCTTGTTCGAACACACCGATTCAAAGGCATGGATCGAGACCTGGGACACGTTCGAGGCGCTGGGCGCCGAGGTGGTGATCCCCGGTCACGGCGGGCCCACCGACATGGCGACGGTGCGGAAGTACACCCGCGATTATCTGGTGTACCTGCGCGAGAAGATCGGCGAAGTGATCGAGAACGGCGGTACCCTGCAGGAGGCCTACGAGATCGACCAGTCGCCGTACATGCACCTGCCGACGGCCGAGTTCCTGGCCAAGCGCAACGCGGGTCAGGTATTCCAGAGCATGGAGTTCGAGTTCTAGACCACCCCTGAACGGGCATCAAGAGATAGCATTTCGGTGTAAGCAGCACACTGTAAGCCAGTAGGGTGAAGAACTGGCCCGGCTGAGTTCCAGACTTCCTCGATGTGGCTCCTGAGTAGTTCCCGGTCGCGCCGGCGCTCCAGCTTTTTGCGTGCCAGGGCATTGCGCCGGCGTGCATTACTGTCTTTGCGTCCATGCATAGCATCGGCTTTTTTGTTTGCTGCTTCAAAATCGATATACGTGCGCACGATCAAATCCTCCATAAGTTGCATTATCAAGTGAGCCGGGCGTGACATGTGCCTGACCAGTCAGGGGGCTCAGATACAAAGCAGAGGGTCGCTCTCCAGGTGATCCCGTCAGCATCAATAAAAGCAGACCGGTCATCGCCAGCAGCAGCATGAAGGACGGCCATGGGAAGTGGCGACACGATTGGCAAAATTTTGACGACATGGGTACCTCCTCTGGCTGTTACTGACCTCATCCGTCCCGAAAAACACGGGACGGGTGAGGTAGTAAACTGTTCCGTTATCAGGGTCTGTCCAGCAGGCGTTGTCTGGGCCCACTGTCCGGCTAGACGATGGACATTGCCTGCAGGGCAGCTGCCACTACCATCAGCAGCAAGGGTGTTGCCAAAAAGCCAATAAGTATCTGAGATAGACGGTAATCTTCTGTACCCATCCGCATCGTGGTTGCATTTTTCATGGCTTGTCCTCCTGTACGGGATGCGACATTATGTACACATCTTGTATAGAAAAATTAAGCCAATTAGGTTATCATGTCAAGGAAATGTAGAAGTATTAAGTCATCTATATCTAGACAAAATATGGACAAGCCAGGAGCGGATTCATGAACACGACACAAGCGGAGCAAAAGTATCGAATAGGTACAGTCGCCAGACTCACTGGCATCAGTCCTGACACCCTGCGCATCTGGGAGCGGCGCTACCGAGTCGTACAGTGGTTGACTGCGGTGATGCCATCGGCAGTGTCGCCGGGCTGGACACCGAAATGCTCATGACCAGGTCCCTGCAGGCCTTCAGTTCGACAGAGGTCATCCAGCGGGCGCCGCGCAAGCCCTGCAGGATAATAGTCATTGGTGAGACCCTGGCGGAACGACTGCAGGCTGAGGCCTCAATCATGGAGGACTTGCAGTTAGTGGCGGCCAGCGCAACCGTCGAGGCGTGTCTCTCCGGGCGTCCGTACCCGCCCTCGGATGTGCTGGTGATCGAGATCCCGACCGTGCATGTGGATAGCGTCCGGCAGATCATTCGCTGGCTAGATGATATTGGGTCCCGAAAGGCGCTGCTTGTCTACCGATTTGCCTCGACTGAAGCCCTGCAAGGCTTGCCAGTCACACGCGTCCATTCAGTGCAGGCACCCGTGACTTCGCATGTGGTTCACAGGCTCTGCATGGGCATGCGGCCTCTACCAGTGGCAGCAGATAGTGGTCCTGGCGGGACTGATGGCAGTCTGTCAATATCACCGCGCCGTTATAGTAACGAGACACTGGCCAGGCTGGCGCGGCTTTCGACCACCGTCAATTGCGAGTGTCCGAAACACCTGGCTGAATTGATTACCGATCTGGTGGCCTTTGAACGTTACAGCTCGGAATGTGAAAACCGACACCTCAAAGATGCTGCATTGCATGCCTATCTGCATGCCACCGCCTCGCGCGCCAGAAACCTTATCGAGGATGCGCTGGCGCATGTCATTGAAGTCGAGGGGATCCAGACAAATGAGTGATACCCGCATGGAAGCTTCGGGCGTGGAGGCAAATGCCGAGGTGACACGGTGTGTGCCGCTGGTCTTCTATGACGGTGCATGCCGCCTGTGTCGGCGAGAGATTGACCATTACCGCAGGCGAGATCGGCGCCGTGTTTTCGAATGGGTCGATATCACTCGGTGCCAAGAGCGGCTGAGTGAGCACGCGATCGATTACGACGCTGCCATCACTCGCCTGCACGTCATTGATGACAAAGGTGTCACCCGTACGGGAGTAGCGGCATTTCTCTGCATATGGGAAAAGTTGCCCGGCTACCGCTGGCTGGCCGGGCTGGTTCGCAGATTGCGACTGGAAGGCACCCTGGAGCGCGTTTATGCCCCGCTGACCCGCTGGCGGCTGAGGCGTCGCTGTAAAGCGGGGAGTTGTTACCCGGGGGCAGGGTGACTTGGTATTTGGGTGCCAGGTATATGGCCGGACCCGGGGGCGGGACCGCCGCAATTGGGAGTTGATCCCTGTCCTGGAGATAGTATCCAAAACTAGTGAGTAGCAAGGGGCTTTCTGCTTTAATGCCCTCCTGGACCTGTCGATTTGTTTGCAGGGTGTACCCGCATCTTTTTTTTCATTGACTGACAATGGATGATATCGAGCGCGACAGAAAGATCCTGGAGTGGCAGAACAAGGCCCGGGCGGCGGCCAGAAAGAAACAGGGTCGCAAACTCTATGTCATTACCCTGGATCCGGAGGTGTTGTGGTCCAGGGAGTTTCGCCAGGCGAATCCGGGCTATATCGCGGGCATGCCCTGCGTGTATGTCGGGCTCACCATCCATGAACCGGGCGACCGCTTCGAGCAGCACCGGACCGGGTACCGAAGCAGCAAGTATCCACACAAATACGGCATCGAGCTGGCGCAGGAGCTCATCGAGGGGTTTGACGGTGAGGGTCTGAGCGATGCGGAGCAGGAGGCCGCACTGGCCGAGTGGCTGAGAAGACAGGGCTGCGCGGTGTGGCAGAACTAGGAGCAACGGGGGCTCCGTTCACGATCAGGACCACGCCTTACGGTATTTATCTGAATTGTGAATGAAACGGCAATGTGCCCGTCCCCGTTGATGGTTATAATCGTCAGGTTGGATACCCAGGGAAGAAGATGGCCGACACACCGATCGATAGACGTAAATTCAAGCGCCGCAGGATCAGGCTGGCATGTCACCTGCAATTGAATACCGGTCTGCGGATGCACGGCTATACCCATGACATATCGTGTGATGGGGTATTCATGGAAAGCCAGAACCTGCAAACACATCAGCAACATCTCAAGCCTAAAGTGGGTGACATCGGGATGCTTGTCCTGCAATTCAAGAAAAACGGAGCTCCGGATACATTGAAGGTCGGTTGCCGGATCATGCACACTATGGCGAACGGTATAGGTGTTTGTATATTCTATTCCAGGCTGTCGCTAACTGATCAGAATAGCATTGCCATGATCCTGGAGAGTGGATCTGACGCCGCGTAAGGACATCTTTATCCCTTATATAGCCAGTAAGCCGGTCTGACAGCCTATTTCGAGGAAACAAACATGCAAGTAAACGAGGCAGTGCGCGCACGGCGTGCGATCAAGTGGTACGACCCGGAACACAAGATGCCCGAGGCGACCTTTGAGGCATTGATGGAGCATGCCATTCTTTCGCCGACGGCGTTCAACATCCAGAACTGGCGCTTCGTGCGGGTCACCGATCCGAAACAGCGCCAGGCAATCCGCGCGGTGGCCTGGGACCAGGCCCAGGTCACGGAGGCCTCGGAGCTGCTGGTGCTGTGTTTCGACAACAGGGCCTGGTCACATGCCCCCGAGCGCTACTGGGTCCATGCACCACAGGAGGTGCAGGATATGCTGGTACCGGCAATCAATGACTATTATGGCGGCAAGCCACAGGTGGTGCGTGGATCATCGATCTGCCCGAGGACCATGACATTGCCTTTATGATCGCCATCGGCAAGGGCATTCGTGAGTCCTGGCCGCGACCCGGGCAACTGCCGCTGGACGAGGTTTTGTTCGAGAACAGTTTTTAATTCCATCCGGAGACGAAAGGGACGACGCGCGCCACAGCGTGCCGTTAATTGAGCCATGACCACAACTGCAGACGAAATCAGGGAACAGGGGATGACCGCCGGTCTCAAGCGGGCGGAGCTGGATGCGGACCCCTACAAGGAATTCGAAAAGCGCTTCACCCTGGCGATCGAGTCGGGCATTCCCGAGCCCAATGCCATGAGCCTGGCCACGGTCGACGAGAACGACCAGCCCTGGGTGCGCACCGTGCTGCTGAAGACCTACGACGAGCGGGGCTTCGTGTTCTTTACCAATTACGAAAGCCGCAAGGCCAGGCAGATTGCGCACAATGCCCGGGTGGCGATGTCGTTTCCCTGGTTTGCGCTGGGCTGGGAGGTGAAGGTTACCGGCGCGGCGTCCAGGGTCTCCTTCACCGAGTCGGCCGGTTATTTCGCCACCCGTCCGCGTGGCAGCCAGATCGGCGCCTGGGCCTCGCCCCAGAGCCAGGTCATCACCTCGCGCTCGCTGCTGGACGCCCGCTTTGAGGAGATGAAGCACAAGCTGCACGAGCACGAGATCCCGCTGCCGGCCTTCTGGGGCGGTTTCCGGGTGCGGCCCTCCACCATCGAATTCTGGCAGGCGCGTAGCAACCGCCTGCATGACCGCTTTATCTATACCCGTGATGAAGACGAGGGCGACTGGCGCATCGAGCGGCTGGCGCCGTAGCCTGGAATCGTGCCTGCGGGGTGCGCCTTGAACGTCTGGCTGTTTGCAGGAGCGTTTCACTAGCGCGCTGAACTTATCTGTAACATGACAGTGGTGGTGTCGGATTGCGCAATCGCCACTCCGAGCTACGGACTGGTGACCGATATGCAGCGGGTAACCGAACCGGAACTGATGAATGACCCCTCGCATGCGCAAGCCTACGCGCGGGCGGATTTCGAGGCGGCGCATAGCCGAATAGTGGAGCAATTCGGTGTGTATTTTCCTGGCGTCGAACTGGCCGGAAATATACTGGATCTCGGCTGTGGCCCGGGGGATATCAGCTTCAGGTTTGCCGCACGCTTCCCTGGCAGTACGGTTACCGGTATTGACGGTGCCGCGGCCATGATCGAGCTGGCCAATCTGCGCAGGGCGCAGGAGGGTGCGACTGCCGGGCGCGTCAGTTTCATCGAGGGAGTGCTGCCCGGAGCCGCCATCCCGCGGATACCTTACGTGGCGATCATCAGCAACAGCCTGTTGCATCACCTGCATGACCCCGGTGTCCTGTGGAATTCCATTACCCGTTATGCCAGCGCCGGTACGCGGATTTTCGTGGCCGACCTGTTGCGACCGCCGGGCACCGCCGAGGCCAGGCGGCTGGTGGATGAATACGCGGAGGGCGAACCCGAGATCCTGCAGCGGGATTTCTACAATTCGCTGCTGGCGGCATTCGAACCCCGGGAGGTAGAGGCGCAACTTGTCGCAGCAGGCCTGGACGGCTTGTCGGTAGAGGTGATCAGCGACCGTCACCTGCTTGTGCACGGCAGCAGGGACTAGGCCATGCTCCGGTTGGAGTCGCCGGCTTCAGTCCAGCCAGCCGCCGGTTGCCTGGAGTGGTGCCGGTTTGCCGGGGACGTTTATCCAGACGGCCACGCCGTAGCGTTCGGCCTGGCCAGACTGGTCCCCGGGCAGGGACACGTCCCAGTGCCCGTCTGTCCTGTTATGCACTTCGTGGGCGAGCACGACGAATTCCTGCCTGAGCGTGCTGTTGCGGTTTTCACCGCTTTCGATGCGGGTGTCGATTCCGAAACCAAGCAGGGCGATATGGAGTTCCAGCGGTGCGGCCGCAGCCGGGTACCTGACCTCGAGCCTGTCGTCGGCAATGGTCATCGACAGGTTGCCCGGCTGCCTGGTGCTGGCGCGCGGTTTCAGCCCGAAGGTCCAGCCCCGCCACTCACGTCCGTTGACGAACATCCCCGGCGTATAGACCGTCCTGGCCCTCCCGGCACGGGCATAGTCGCGCTGGCGTTCCCCGTGTCCCGGGGTGGCAAAAATATCCTTCCAGCCAATGTAGTCCCAGTAATCCACATGAAAGGCGACGGGGACGGTCCGGGTCCACAGGTCCTCGCTGTCGACATATTCGTTCAGCCAGCGTTCAGCCGGCGGGCAACTGCTGCAGCCCTGGGAGGTATAGAGTTCGAGCAGGGTGACCTGGGTAGCGCCACTGTTGAAAACCAGTGGATCGGCACCAGCATGGCCCGCCAGCAGCAGGGCAGGCACGAATAGCAGCAGGGCAGGCAAACTCGAAATGGAGATACGGGCATTCATCCTTGCCCATCTGACCGGTATCTGCGCAATGAGTTCCGGTGTAGAGCCGGAAGTGAAGGCGCCCCCCCTCACGCCAGGAATGACCAGGCCAGGCCCGCCGCGGCACAGGCGCCGATTACCGGGATGATGCCGACTTTGTAACGCCACAGTGCGATAAACGCGGCGAGGGTTATCAGCAGCGAGAACCACTCGAAGCGCCCGGCGAAGGGTGCCGCCTGCGTGGCTTCCGGCCACAACACGTGCCAGGCGAAAAACACCGCCAGGTTCAGGACCACGCCCACCACGGCCGCGGTGATGCCGGTCAGCGGGGCGGTAAACTTCACGTCGTGCCGGGTCGCCTCCACTGCCGGTCCACCGATCAGAATGAAAAGAAACGAGGGCAGAAAGGTGAAGAGGGTGGCCACGCTGGCGCCAGCGATACCGGCCAGGGCCAGGCTTTCGGGGCCGAAGATCTCCTTGGTCCAGCCCCCCACGAAACCCACGAAGGCAACCACCATAATGAGTGGTCCGGGGGTGGTCTCGCCCAGCGCCAGACCGTCGATCATCTGGGTGCCGGTCAGCCAGCCGTAGTGTTCGACGCCGCCCTGGTAGACGTAGGGCAGCACGGCATAGGCGCCGCCGAAGGTCACCAGTGCCGCCTTGGTGAAGAACCAGCCCATCTGGGTGAGTGGGCCTTGCCAGCCGTAGCTCAGGTAGAGGAGTCCTTCGGCGAGTATCCAGAGTCCGAGCCCCACCGCCAGGTGGATAAAGGTGGATCGCCAGCTGAACCGGGCCCAGTCCGGCACCGGCGTGTGGTCGTCGATGAGGGCCGGTCCGAACGACTTGTCGGAGGCACCGTGGCCGCCGCCGGCCCTGAACCTGTCGGGGGCAATACGGCCGCCGAGGTAGCCGATAATGCCGGCCGCCAGGACGATGTAGGGGAAGTGGATGTGCAGGGCGAAGATGGCGACGAAGGCCGCCGCCGCGATGGTCCAGAGCGTGCCGTTGCGCAGCGCCCGCGAGCCGATGCGGTAGGCGGCGAAGACCACGATGGCGGTCACCGCCGGCTTGATGCCGTAGAGCACACCGGCCACCACCGGCACGTCACCGTAGCCCAGGTAGACCCAGGTCAGTGCAATCAGGATGCCCAGCGAGGGCAGCACGAACAGCATGCCGGCCATCACCCCGCCCAGGGTGCCGTGCATCAGCCAGCCGATGTAGGTGGCGAGCTGCTGGGCCTCGGGACCCGGCAGTACCATGGTGTAGTTGAGGGCATGCAGAAAACGGTGCTCGCTGATCCAGCGCCGCCGTTCCACCAGCTCGGTGTGCATCATGGAGATCTGGCCCGCCGGGCCGCCGAAGCTGATAAAACCGAGCTTGAGCCAGTAGAGGAAGGCTTCCCGCAGAGAGACGGGGGCCGGCGCTGGCTGTGCTGTCGCCAGTGCCTCGGAAGGTATCGACATGGTTATTCCTCGGTATGCCTAAGGGAAAAATCCTGAACTTCGGGTCCCGATTCGTCAGCTCTGCCCTGCGTTCCACTGGCGCTGGTGTACACCGGGTCGGCAGGGCCGTTGCGGGCCGATGCCCGCGCACCTTTTTGGAAATCAGTACATTATTGCCTGATATGGTATATACTGCCGTTGCAACCGGTAAGCAGGGTAGCAGTCCTGTATTGCCGCCGCCACCGGTTCATTAGTCACAGTTGCATGTTGTTCAGGATAATTCACAGGCTGTATCTCTCGTTGATTACCTTCCATGATTTGCAATTGAAAATACATATATTGATTTACCAGAGGTAATTTACATGAATACAGGTACCGTGAAGTGGTTCAATGAATCCAAGGGCTTCGGTTTTATCGCTCCCGCCGATGGCAGTGAGGATGTGTTCGTACACTTCTCATCGATCGAGGGCGGCGGTTTCAAGACCCTCGTCGAGGGCCAGAGCGTGAGCTTCGAGGTTGAGCGCGGACCCAAGGGTCTGCAGGCCAGCAAGGTTACGGCAAGCTGACAGTTCAGCCTGGCTGAAACAGCAGGGAACCCCGTATGTTTGCGGGGTTCTTTTTTTACCGCACCGACCACACGGTCCCTTCCCTCAGGGGGGAGATGTATATGAAAAAGATGTTTGTGGGCAACCTGCCTTATGATGCCACCGAGGAATCCGTGCAGGCGATGTTTTCCGAGTACGGTACGGTGCGCTCCATCAAACTGGCCGCCGATGTGTTTTCGGGAAAATGCAAGGGTTTCGGTTTTATCGAAATGGAAGGCCACGAGGCCCGTGCGGCAATAGCCGGACTCGATGGCAAGACGCTGGGCGACAAGTCGCTGCGCGTGAACTTCGAGGAGCCCCGTACCTCGCGCGGGCGTGGTCGCGGGCGCCGCTGATCTTTCAGCCAGCCTGAAACCGGGAATCCCTCTCCGGTCTTTCTGTAAAATCAGCATCGGCGGGGGTCAGCGGCTGGTTTTCTGCCGGCAATCGCTTCAAATTCGATATCGTCCGCTGGGTTGCAGCAGGCCATCGGGGTTGATTGCCCCGGCCGGCGCGGACACCCTCCATCCACGGTATTCCATTCCACTGTGACAGAAACCAGCCCTGCATTGCCTCCGTGCAGGGAATGTCGAGCCTGTGAAACGGGTTAAATTGAGTGGTTTATACTTTACTCTATCCATTCTTTGATGCAGGTGTCCGTGTGGCAGAGAAAATTCGCTGCGAGCTGATTTCCTGGGCAGAGGTGCAACGGCTCTGTCGTCGGCTGGCGGGCAGGGTGAGGGCGTCGGGCTACCGCCCCGATATCGTCATCGCCATCGGGCGCGGCGGTTATGTGCCTGCCCGGCTGGTGTGTGACTGTCTCGATATCATGGCGTTGACAACCATCAAGATCGAACATTATCTGTCCGGTGCCAGCCGGCAGGAACAGGCCGTGATCCGTTATCCCCTGAAGGCCGATATCCGGAACCTGAGGGTGCTGCTGGTGGATGATGTGAACGACAGCGGCGAAACCCTGGAGCTCGCCATCGGGCACCTGCAGACATTTGACCCCGGCGAGATCCGCACGGCGGTCATGCACCACAAAACGACGACGAGTTTCAGGGTGGATTATTACGCCAGAAAGGTGATCAAGTGGCGCTGGTTGATCTATCCCTGGGCGGTTTATGAAGATATCGCCGGGTTTCTGAAGCGGCTGTCCCCGCCGCCGCAGTCGCTGGCCGATGCGCAGCAACGGCTTGCCGGCCAGTTTGATATCGAATTTCAGCTAAAACAACTTGAAGATATCTGCGCCTGCATGGACATCCGCTTCGGCCAGCAGTCATTGGCCAGGGGTGTCTGACTTCGCTGCTGCTCAATTCGATTCCACTGGATGCGAATGGAACTATCGAATTACACTGACCATGTTGTCCTCGCCTTGCTGGCGGCCTGCTGGTGCGTCCTGCACAGTGCGCTGATTTCGATCACGGTAACCGAATTCCTGGAGCGTCGCCTGGCCGCGCACTACCGGTTCTATCGCCTGTTCTTCAATTTCTTCGCCGTCCTGAGCCTGGCTGTTGTGATCCTTTACCAGTGGTCGATAAGGACCGCGCCGGTGTTCGACTGGAACGATTACCTGCGAGTGATCCAGGGGATGCTGATCGGGTTGGGACTGTTGCTGTTTGTCCTGGGGGCGCGGCGATACGATGCGCGTCGTTTCCTGGGCCTGACCCAGATCAAGGAAGGTGTTTCGACCAGGGCGATGACACACGGCGGCGAGCTGGATACCTCCGGCATATCGAGTGTTATACGGCATCCCTGGTACCTGGCATTGCTGCTGCTTATCTGGGCACGACCGCTCGATCCTTCGGTCATCGTGCTGAATGCGGTCTTTTCCGTCTATATTGTCATCGGAGCCTTTCTTGAAGAAAGGAAGCTGGTGCGGGAGTTCGGGGAGAAGTACCGGGACTACCAGCAAAGGGTTTCGATGCTGTTGCCCGTCAAGTGGCTGAAGGCCAGATTGATGGGGTGGTAAATGACCGCTTGGTGATCCTGAATAACGGTTACCGGGTTACGGATTCGCAGGCTGATGCGACTTGCGGCAGGTTGGGCAATGCGCCGCGTGCCCAACAGGGGGATGTTGTACAGATTATGGATTGCTCAGGACCACCCGGCGGGCGCGATCGTATTACAGCAAGCCTGGTTAATTCATCCATCAATATTCCGGTGAAGACCGGAACGGCGGCTTGATAAGACTTTCCTCAGGCCGTAGTGCGAATGGATAAAAGGGTAACAGCGAGTCCGGTTCAGTTTATTTGACTAACCCTCGAGCCCGCCCTCGATCCATTTGCGGAGGCGGTTGGAGTCTCCGATGGGGGTCAGCTTGCCGTAGGAGTTGAGCAGGATGATGGTGAGAGGCTGCTCGGCGATTTCCGCCTGCATTGTCAGGCAGCGCCCGGCCTCCCTGATATAGCCGGTCTTGCTCAGCCGGATCTCCCAGTTCTCGTTTCTCAGCAGGCGGTTGGTGTTGCCAAAGGTCAGTTTTCCGCGTCCCTTCCAGGGCCTGACGCTGATGCTGCGCGTGGTGGTCGCCTCGTGGATCAGCGGGTACTCGCTGGCGGCACGTACCAGCTTCGCCAGGTCGCGGGCCGATGCAACATTGCCGGCATCCAGTCCGGAGGGGTCGGCAAAGTGGCTGTCATGCATGCCCAGTGCGAAGGCCTTCAGGTTCATGGCCTTTGCAAATTCCCGCTTGCCTCCGGGCCAGTTGCGGGCGAGTGCGCTGGCCGCGCGGTTTTCCGAGGCCATCAGCATCAGTCGCAGCAGTTGTTTCCGGGTCAGCGTGGCGCCGTAACCCAGGCGCGATCCCGTGTTGCGGATGCGGTCGCGATCCTCCCGGGTGATGGTGATCCGTTCCTGCAGCGGCTGCCCCGCGTCCAGGATAACCATGGCGGTCATCAGCTTGGTAATCGAGGCGATGGGCATGGCTGTGTCCACCTGCTTGGCATAGACCTCGTTGCCAAACCGGTCAACAACCAGGGCGGTGGCGGACCTGAGTTTCAGCTTGCGCGGATTCAGCGCCTGCCAGGGTGAGGATGCCGTGCTGTGGTTGTCCCGGCTTTCCTGTCCCAGGCTGGCCAGCTGCAGGGGTGCATCCCCGGCGCTGCTGGCCGCAGCCAGCACGCTGGCCGTGAGCGCGAAAAGCAGGAGGTGTTTTTTCAAAATACGCATAGGCGATGTCGTCCGATCGATGGCCTGAAAATCAGGGGTCGCTCCAATATAATGATGATTATCGGCAGCGGGACGGTATTCATGATCCAGCCGACTGTACAGGGGGTAATGTATCTCATCTTGTTGATTTATTGAAAGAAGAAATTGTTTATTTCTCGCCGGGCCGGTTGTGTCCGGCCCGTTCATGTCAACAACCCGGTCAACCGGTGATCGAATTAGCGTTTATGCATATCCTGCTCATCATCGTGTTCCTGTTGCTGCTGGTGTTCGGCCCGCAGTGGTGGGCGCGTTATACCTTCCGGCGCTATGCGGATGCGCTGCCGCGCATACCGGGTACGGGTGGAGAGCTGGCCCGCCATCTGCTGGATCAATTCGGGATGGCGGGCGTGCCAGTGGAGAAGACCGATAAGGGCGACCACTATGACCCGGAGAGCCGTACCGTACGTCTCAGCCCCGACAATTACGATCACAATTCGCTGACGGCCGTGGCGGTGGCTGCCCATGAGGTCGGTCACGCCATCCAGCACCAGCGCAACGATCGGAAGCTTGCCTTGCGCCACCGGCTGGTGAAACTGGCCCAGACCACCCAGCAGCTGGGTGCCGGCGCCATGTTCCTGATGCCGGTAGCGATGGCGATCACCCGGGCACCTGCCTCGGGGCTGGTGATGGCCGCCATCGGCCTGGCCAGCATGGCCAGCGCCACGCTGGTGCACCTGGTCACGCTGCCGGTTGAACTCGACGCCAGTTACGGCAAGGCGCTGCCGATCCTCAAGGCCGGCAACTATATCGAACCCGGGGATGAAGTCGCCGTGCGTCGAATCCTGCGAGCAGCGGCGTTCACCTACGTGGCCAGTTCGCTTGCCAGCCTGCTAAACCTCGCCCGCTGGCTGGCCTTCCTGCGCCGGGCGTAAAAACATCGACCATTACCGTCTTTCCGGGCCTCTACCGGCTTGATCGACTGCGATGCCCTGGACGGTAATATCGTCCTGCAGATCAGCGCTAATACTTGCCGAACAAGGGCGTGATCGTCAGTCGATTATTTGGAAAATTGCTTTCCCCGCCTGCTGGGGTACCATTCTTCGCTACTCTCCCTGCCGTACTTGCGAGCAAGGGAAACATTGTCCCGGTGTTGATACGCGGGCCGATACGGAGACTGGAACATGCGAGTGAGATTGACGGGAATCCTGCTTTTTGTCGTTGCGCTTGGCGCCTGCAGCGAACCGCCTTACACCAACCTGGACAATCTCCAGCTGCAGGCTCTGCTGGCGCAGGGCATCCCGATCGTCGACATACGGCGCCCCGACGAATGGACCAGGACCGGTGTGGTTGAGAGCAGCCATCTCATCACCTTCGTGGACGACAGGGGGCGGCCGATGCCCGACTTCCTGCCACGGTTCTCGGAAGTGGCCGACAAGGATGACCCGGTGATCCTCATCTGCCGTACCGGCAACCGCACCGACGTGCTGGGGCGTCTGATGGTGGAAAAGCTGGGCTACACGCAGGTCTACAACGTCCGCGACGGCATCACCCGCTGGATACGTGAAGGCCTTCCGGTCAGCCGGATCTGAGCCGGTGGACGCCCGGGGGCTGACCGTTTGAGTAATGTGCAGCTCACCGGGATGCCCTATGTGCCGGGAACCGCGCGCGGTGTCCTGCAGCGTGGACTGTCAGACAGGGCCGCCGTCCGGATCGTGCTGCTCGAGGGGGCGCCGGCCGGACCGATCGCCCAGGCACCTGCCGGCTTTGTGGTTGTCGATGGCGCGCCGTTTTCGCATGCCATGATCCCGCTGCTGGACAGCGGGGTGCCGACCGTCATCATCACGCGCCACCAGGCCCGGGCGTTGCAAGAAGGCCGGGAGCTGGCGCTCGATGGCGCCAGCGGTCTGATTACGTCCGATGTAAAGCGCATTGCGCCGGTGGCGACGCCGACCGTGTCCGCCGCGGGTTGTACCACGGCGGACGGGCAGGGGATTTGCCTGCGCGTCAGTGCGCGCGATACCCGGGCGGTGCGCCGGGCCGTGGAAAACGGGGCCGAGTCCATCGGCCTGGTGCGCAGCGAATTCTTTTTGCCTGCCAGAGGGCGACGGCCGGATGCGAGCTTTTACCGGCGCGTGTTTCGTGACGTGTGCGAGGCCGCGGACGGCAGGCCGGTGACCATCCGCCTGTTTGACGTGGCGGCCGACAAGAGACCGTCCTGGCTGCCGCGGTCGTCCGCGGCGGGCGGTGTGCTGGGACTGCAGGGAGTGCGCCTGTTCCGGGAGGGACCGCTGCGGGACATCTACCGGGCGCAGCTGGAGGCCATCGATGTACTCGCCGGTGAGTTCAGCCTGCGGGTGCTGCTGCCCTACGTGGCCGATACGGCCGAGGTGATCGAGTGGTGCAGTGATGTGCGCACGCGGCTGTCGCGCCCGCTACCCGTCGGTGTCATGGCCGAGACCCCGGCGGCCACACTCGCGATTGCGAGTTGGCTGGATACGGCGGATTTTGTTGCCATCGGTTGCAATGACCTGATGCAATGTCTGTTCGGCGCCGACCGAGACTGTCCGGAACTGGCGCATTACCTCGATCCCCATGCCCCGTCCCTGTACCGCTTTCTGGGGCAGGTGGCCGCGGCGGCCGGTCCGCAGCTCGATACCGTCCAGCTCTGCGGTGTGCTGCCGCAGCTGCCGGGGGTACTGCCCATCCTGCTGGGGCTGGGTTTCCGGGTGTTCTCGGTGGAGGCCAACCAGCTGCCCTGGCTGGTCCAGGCCGCCGCCGGGGTCCGGGTCTGCGACGCCCGGGCAGTGGCGAAGCGCCTGTGCGGTGCGCGCGATGCCGAAACGGCCGCAAACTGTTTTACGGTATAGTGGCGCGCCACGACTTACGCTTGTTTCCACGATGGGACTGAACATGTATTTTGAAACCGCCGACGTGGTCGTTTCCGTCTGGCTGCTGCTGGGCTGGGGCGTGCTGGTGGGTTTCGTGTTCTCGACCGTGGGTGCGGCCGGTGGGATCCTGGCCTCGGTGGGACTGATCTCGGTGTTCGGGATCCAGGACCCGAACATGGTCAAGCCGATGGCGCAGGCGCTGACCCTGGTGACTCCGCTGATCGCCGTGCCGCTATACCTGCGTCAGTGCCGCGTGGTCATCAGCCTGGCCGTCCTGCTCGGAGCGGGCGGGGTGCTGGGGGCGTTGCTGGGTAGCAGCCTGTCCGTCAACCTGCTGTCCGACATGCAGGTCTTCAAGCCGGTGTTCGCGGTGCTGGTGTTTTTCATCGCGGCCCAACTGGCCTGGCAGCTGTTTCACCACAGCCGTAAAACCACCGAGCTGACCAGAACCATGCGTGCGGCGGAGACCTTCGAGCTGCATGTAAAGAGCGGTGGCCGCCTGTGCGACGTGGGCGTGGAATGCGTGTTTTTCTCGCTGCGTCGGATCGTGATCCGCTTCGGCAAGGAAAAGTTCGCCTACAACCCGTGGCTGCCGTTCCTGACCGGCATGGGCATCGCGGTGCTCTCGTCGGCGCTGGGGGTGGGCGGCGGCTTCCTGCTGGTGCCGTTCATGAGCATCGTGATGCGCCTGCCGATGTACGTGATCGCGGGCACCTCGGCGCTGGCGATCGCGATCCACTCCATCACCTCCATCAGCAATTATGTCCGCCTCGGGGTGGAGCTTGATATCGCCCTGCTGGGTATCCTGATGGCCGGGGTCGTGGCCGGCTCGGCAACCGGGCCGGCGCTCAGCAAGTATATTCCGGAGAATGGCCTGCGTGCCTTCCTGTGCCTGGTGCTGATCCTAATCGGCCTGCGCTACACGGGTGTGCTATAGATAAAAAGGGGACATTCTGATTTTTCATCAGGAATGAAAACCGGAATGTCCCCTTGTTCCCCGCTGACCTGGATCTACTGGACAGTGCCAATGTAGCCCCTGTCGGCAGAAGGGTAGAAGCGGACCTGCATCAGTTTCAGGCCGTTATTGTCATAGTCCCACATGTAGTATTCGAGCTGTTCAATGTTGAATATCCAGAGATTACGGAACTCGATATCGCCCGATTCGCAGGTACCGCTAAAGGTGCCATCTAGCTCGGCAACGTCCAGGCAGCCCTCGGCGCGGAAGATGTCGGTGATGTCCTCGACCCTGGGTTTGCCCTTGGTGCGGCTGAGTTCAAAAGAGCCCATCAGCAGGGTGTCCTCGCAGGTCAGGTCCCCGGTACTCACGACATCCAGGGTATAGTTGCATTCAGCGGACACCAGGGCACCGCCATGGGGTTTGCCCAGGGCGATAACGTAGACATCATAGGCGACCAGGTCGGTGCAGCCCGTCATGTAGTCATCGCAATACTCGTGGGGGACCTGGATGACGGCGAGATTGTCATCGGTGGCATTGCCGTCCAGCACCTCGAAGCTGTCGCCCGCCACGTACTTGATCTTGACCTTGCGGGCGACTTCGTCGCCATTGCCCAGGGGGACGAAGATTGCCCGCCGGTTGCTATCCGTCATATCCACGATCTTGTCGTGCGAGACGCCGATCAGGTTGACCTGGAAGTGTTTGCCGACCATGCCGTCGTTGCCGAAGGCACCGGCA
>CAMYJZ010000055.1 GCA_947258845.1 uncultured Ectothiorhodospiraceae bacterium
TCTCCCGGTGGGAGAGGGGATGTTCTGTTTGGTTTGCGGTGACTGACATTCATGTCCAGCGTGTAATAACAGTCTGGATAAATAATTTCTTTCATGGTGTTACAGGTAACTCAATAAGCAGTTATGGGACAGCAGTGCACGGAAATACACGGAAAGACCAAAAAGTATTTATTGTGAAAAACTGGAGATGGCAGGCAGTACCATGCTTACTCCTTACTCCTTACTCCTTACTCCTTACTCCTTACTCCTTACTCCTTACTCTAACCGCCTCCGTCCGAAGGATCGCGCCTGCACCCGATTAAGCACCGGGCATAAACAAGGCGCTTATACAATTTTCTTTTATTTTTCAGTGCCCTTCCGTGGATTCCGTGGCTATTCTTTTCACGTCTCACCCCTCACGTCTCACCCCTCACGTCTCACTTCTCACTTCTCACTTCTCACGTCTCACCCCTCACGTCTCACTTCTCACTTCTCACTTCTCACGTCTCACCCCTCACGTCTCACTTCTCACCCCTCACTTCTCACCTTTATTATCATCATCCCGGCGGAATTCCCCCTCGATGGTCCGCTGGCCAGGACCGGAGCCCGGGGACGGACCGAACGGCCCCTGCCCCGTCGGGTCGACCATCGCGCGCTTCAGTCCCCACAGCGCCAGGCTGCGGCGCAGGGCCGGGAACAGGCAGGCAAAACCGATGACGTCGGTAAAAAAGCCCGGCGTCAGCAGCAGCACCGCGGCCACCAGCAGGATCACCCCCTCCAGCATCTCGATGGCCGGCATCTCGCCGCGCGCCAGGGTCATCTGCAGCCGTTGCAGGGTTGCAAACCCCTGGTAGCGGACCAGCGCCGCACCCAGCACCGCCGTGACCACCACCAGCAGCACGGTCGGCAGGGCACCGATCCAGCTCCCGATCTTGATCAGGAAATAGATCTCCACCAGCGGGATACTCAGAAACAGCAGCAGAAAAACGGGAAACGGCGCCATGGGGGCAACATAACCGAATCAGATAATAATGGCCACGGCAGTGACGCGGCCCGAATTAACCGCGCTTAAATCCTGGCTATGCTGGGTGATAGCCACGGAATCCACAGAAACCACGGAAAAACCCGTACTTTCATCAAGACCCGTTCACTTCATATTTTGCATATCGTGCCCGCCTGTCCGATCGCGGCTGCAAGCCGCTCCTGCATTCAATGATGAATTCCGTGTATTCCCGTGGCAATTGGTTTTTTTCACGTTTCACTCTTCACGTTTCACTTTTCACCTGGGTTTTATCTTTCCGTGTCCTTCCGTGGATTCCGTGGCCAGTAGTTTTTTCTATCCTCACGTTTCACCCTTCACGTCTCACTTTTCACCCTTCACGTCTCACGTTTCACCCGCTACTCCGGTATATTCGATCCATGGCCGCCGACCCGCTCATCGTCCTGTGCACCGTCCCTGACGAGGACACCGCCGAGACCATCGCCGGCACGCTGGTTGCCGAAAATCTGGCCGCATGCGTTAATATCGTTCCCGGCATCACCTCGATCTACCGCTGGAAGGGGGCCATCGAGCACGATCGGGAGCTGCTGCTGATAATCAAAAGCGGGCAAGGCGCCTACCCCGACCTGGAACGCAGGATCCGGGCATTGCATCCCTACGAACTTCCCGAGGTGATCGCAGTCCCAATTGAAAGTGGCCTGCCGGAATACCTTGACTGGATAAAAGGCTCATTAAAAACAATATCATGAGACACTTCAAACCCTTCATCGCCCTGCTCGGCCTGTTCATGGCACCCGCGTTGGTCATCGACGCCCAGGAACCGGAGCTGCTCGATCCGGACCAGGCCTTCAGCTTCACGGCCGGCATCACGGACGCCGGCACGGCCCGGGTCAGCTGGGAGGTCGCCGACGGCTACTACCTCTACCGCGACCGGATCCGCTTCAGCACCGACACCCCGGGGATCGAACTGGGCACACCCGTACTGCCGGCGGGCAAGATCAAGGACGACGAGTTCTTCGGCAAGATCGCCATCCTCCGTGGCCAGGTCACGGCCGACATACCGGTCACCCGCGCCCCCGAGGCGCCAAACTCCTTCAGGCTGAACGCCGTTTCCCAGGGCTGCGCCGACATCGGCGTGTGCTACCCCCCGCATACCCAGGTCGCACAGCTGGATCTGCCCGCGGACACCGGCATCCAGACCGCCGGGCTGGCGGCGCTGGATCCGCTCGCTGACCGCCTGGGCTTCGGTGGTGCCGGTGAGGATGAGTTCCTGGATCCGGACGAGGCCTTCAAGGTCAGCGTAATTGCCGAGCGCCCCGACCGCGTGACCGTGCACTGGGCCATCGCCGAGGGCTATTACCTCTACCGCGACAAGCTGAAGGTCGAACTCGATTCGGGCGAGAACATTATTCTGGGCACCCCCGTCATTCCGGCGGGCAAGACCAAGCACGATGAATTCTTCGGCGACGTCCAGGTCTTCTACCACGAGGCCAGCGCCGAGGTCCCGCTGCAGCGCAGCACGGGCGATGCGGCGGATATCACGCTCAAGGTGGGCTACCAGGGCTGCGCAGAGGCCGGGATCTGCTACCCGCCAATCAAGAAGTCGCTGCCACTCACACTGGCGGCCTTTGATCCGGATGCACCCGGGACCGCGTTCACCCCGGGTGCCGACAGCATGCCGGCGGCCGCGACGACCGGTATCTCGACCCAACAGGACGACATCGTCCGGGTGCTCAGTGAAAGCGGCCTGCTGTGGGTCATGCTGTTTTTCTTCGGTGCAGGCGTGCTGCTGGCCTTCACCGCCTGCATGTACCCGATGATCCCGATCCTCTCCAGCATCATCGTCGGGCACGGCGAGAGCATCACGGTACGCAAGGCCTTTGTGCTTTCCCTGATATACGTCGAGGCGGTGGCCCTCACCTATGCCGTCATCGGCCTGATCTCGGCCCAGCTCGGCGCCGGTGTGCAGGCCTTTTTCCAGAACCCGTGGATCCTGGGGCTGTTTGCCCTGATCTTCATCGGGCTGGCGTTCTCCATGTTCGGCTTCTACACCCTGCAGGTGCCGGCATCCCTGCAGGCGAAACTCAGTGAGACCAGCCACCGCCAGAAGGGCGGTTCGCTCATCGGTGTGGCCGTGATGGGCGTGCTGTCGGCACTGATCGTGGGACCTTGCGCCGGGCCGGTCCTCATCGGCGCCCTGCTCTACACCAGCCAGAGCGGCGACTACCTGACCGGGGCGCTGGCCATGTTCGCCCTCGGCAACGGCATGGGTGCGCCCCTGCTGGTTATCTGCACCTCCGGCGGCAAGCTGCTGCCGAAGGCCGGCGGCTGGATGGACACGGTCAAGGCGGTGTTCGGCGTCATCCTGCTGGGCGTGGCCATCCTGATGCTGGAACGCGTGCTGCCCGGGCCGGTAACCCTGGCCCTGTGGGCCCTGTGGCTGATCATCCCGGCCATCTACATGGGTGCCCTGGATCCGGTCGCTGCCGGGGCGTCCGGCTGGCGCAAACTCTGGAAGGGCCTGGGTGTCGCCATGCTGATCTACGGCATCATCCTGCTGCTCGGTGCCGCCACCGGGGCACGCAACCCCTTCGACCCGTTACGCAACATCACCACGGCCGCCGTGAGCGTCACCGGCAGTGGCGAGCATGCCTCCCAGCACCTGGCCTTCAACCGCATCAAGAGCATCGACGATTTCAACGCCGCACTGGCGGACAGCAACCGGCAGGGCAAGCCGGTGATGCTGGACTTCTATGCCGACTGGTGCACCTACTGCATCAAGATGGAGGACTACACCTTCTCCGACAGCCGCGTGCAGCAGGCGCTCGCCAGCGTCACCCTGCTGCAGGCCGACGTCACCGCCAACGACGCGACCGACCTGGCCCTGCTCAACCACTTCAAGCTGTTCGCCCCGCCCGCCATCCTGTTCTTCGGCACGGACGGCGAAGAACACCGTAACCACCGGCTGGTAGGCTACATGAACGCCGATAATTTTCTGGAGCATGTGAAGGGTGCGTTAGGGAATTAGGTTTTCCTCGGCACTTAAAATTACCGCAGAGACGCGGAGTACGCCGAGAAACATTAACAAGATAAATAGCCACGGAATCCACTGAAACCACGGAAAGTAAAAAATTACAAAAAACATGAAACCTGTTGTGTAGGAGGGTTTTGACGGGCACGGCCTGTCGGCCTTTGCCCATCCTACGGCTCTACGGAATTTTTTATCCTTCCGTGTCCTTCCGTGGATTCCGTGGCTACATTTTGATTAATCGCGCCTGCACCCGATTAAGCGCCGGGCATAAACGAGGCGCTCTTACGTTTCACTTTGTTTTTATCTTTCCGTGTATTTCTGTGGCCCAGAATTTTTGTTTTATTGAATGTTATCTTTCCGTGGGTTCAGTGGTTTCCGTGGCTGAATTATTTTTGATTCATCGCACCCGCGGGGCGCTCCTACATTTCACGTCTCACGTCTCACGTCTCACGTTTCACGTTTCGCGTCTCACGCTTCACATTTCACCCTTCACGCTTTACTTGTATTACTTCGGCTTAAGGTCGAATTTCCGTATCAGGTCATACATGGTCGGACGGCTGATGCCCAGCAGCTCCGCTGCCTTTGAGACCTTGCCACCCACGTGATTCAGGGCACGGCTTACGGCCTGGCGGTCTGTGCGTTCGCGGATCTCGCGCAAATTGAAGGTGGCGAGTTCCTGGGGCGTGTTGCCACCCAGTTCCAGGTCGGCAGCGGTGATCTGGTTGCGCTCGGCCATGATCACGGCACGCTTGACGCGGTTCTCCAGCTCCCGGACATTGCCCGGCCAGCCGTAGTTCTCGATGGCCGCAACGGCATCCTTGGTAAAACGACAGCCCTTCTTGCCCTGCTGCTTGCTGATACGCTCGAGAAATACCCGCGCCAGCAACAGGGCGTCGCCCTCGCGTTCCTTTAATGACGGGATTGCGATCGAGACCTCGCTGATGCGGTAATAGAGGTCCTCGCGGAACTGACTGTCCCCGATCAATTCATGCAGGTCCTTGTGGGTGGCGCAGATAACGCGTACATCGACCGGTATCTCCTTGCGACCGCCAACGCGCTCGACCACGCGCTCCTGAAGGAAGCGCAACAGCTTGGCCTGCAGGGGCAGCGGCATGTCGCCGACCTCATCCAGAAACAGGGTCCCGCCCGAGGCCATCTCGATCTTGCCTAGCGTCTGCTTGGCCGCGCCGGTAAATGCACCCTTTTCGTAACCGAACAGTTCACTCTCGAGCAGATTCTCGGGGATGGCAGCACAGTTGATCGCGACGAAGTGCTGGTCATTCCGCGCGCTGAGCCCATGCAATGACCTGGCCAGCAATTCCTTGCCGGTACCTGACTCGCCCAGCACCAGCACCGTGGCATCGGTCGGCGCCACCTTCTCCACCGTACGGCACACCTGCAGCATGTCGTCACTGCCGGTGATCACACCCTCGAGGGGCGATTCCGTCCGGCTGACACTCAATCGGCGGTTTTCTTCTTCCAGTTCATAGAGCCGGTAGGCACGATTCACAATCAACTCGAGCATGTCCGCATCGATCGGCTTGTAGAAAAAATCATAGGCACCCATGGCGACCGACCGGGTGGCGTGCTCGCGATCATTGTTGCCGGTGACGACGACCACCTTGGTGTGCGGCGCCTTCATCAGGATCTCTTCCAGTAAACCGAAGCCTGCGCTGGTCCCGTCTGCATCCGGCGGCAGGCCCAGGTCAAGGGTAAGCACCGGCAGCTGGTGTTGCTCGAGTTCTGCGATGGCGGCATCCCGGTCGCCCGCGATCAACACTTCGTAGTTCTCGAAACACCAGCGCAGCTGCGTCTGCAGACCGGGGTCGTCCTCGATGACCAGTAATTTTCTTGTAGCTGTTTCCATAAAATTTCCTGAGATGCCTAGGCAACTTCAATGTGTATGTTTTCTTCACCGGCATCGCTGATCGGCAGATATATCCTGAAGGTGGTGCCTTCGCCAACCCGGCTGATGACCTCGATATCGCCCCCGAGCTTGTGCACATAATCACGCGCTTCGTACACGCCGATACCCATGCCGGACTTGCCCTTGGTGCTGTCAAACGGTCTGAACAGGCGATTCTTGATGAACTCCCTGTCCATGCCGGTCCCGGTATCCTGCACCTCGACGATGGCGCGCTCGTCGCGCCGGAAAAGGCGCACGATAATCCGGCCATCGTCCGCGGTCGCGTCCTGGGCATTGCGGATGAGGTGACCGATGATGGCGGCAAAGCGATCGCGGTCGGCACTCAGCGCTATCCCCTCTGCCTGACAATCCAGCGACGGTAGCGGCCGGCCGTTCGACATGGTCCTGACGACATCGCTCAGCAGGGCACAAAGCTCGACATCCTCGGCCTCCTGCGGCTGCAGGGTATCGCTTTGCAGGTGTGCCAGCAGCCGGGTCATCTTTTGCACCGAGTTGTCCACGGTGTGGATCGCATCCTCCATGAATTGCGGATTGGCCTTGTGTTTGGCCGCGTTGGTCACCACGAGGGAGAGCTGTGCTATGAGGTTCTTGAGATCATGCATGACGTAAGCAGTCAGGCGATTGCAGGCCTCGAACTGCCTGGCCTCCGCCAGGGCCTGCGAGGCCTCGAGCTGCGCCAGGTGGACGGCCGCCTGGCGTCCGGCCGTCTTGATGAGGTCGGAGTCCTCCCAGTTGAAGCTGCGCTGGGCGGGTGAACGGGCCAGCACCACAAACCCGAGCAGGTGTTCATGGACGATCAGGGGGACCACCAGCCAGGCGCGCGGCATCTTTGCCAGCCATTCAGGGATCGTCATGTTGTTATAGAGCTCGGGGGCGCGCTCGTATTCGTCCAGGTTGATCAGCCACTCACGCCGGCTCATGAACTGTATGAGCGGGTGGGATTTTTCCACGGTGGCGTTCCCGGACACCTCCATCTGCCAGCTGGCCATCGGTACATAGCGGTCAGACTGCTGGCGAATCCACAACACCCCGCCCGGGCTGCCGATGATCTCGGCCAGCGAATGAATCGCCCGCTCGCGCATGCGCTCGTCCGGCTGCCCGGAAGACAGTGTATGGATAAAGCGCAGCCATTCATCACGGTAGTCGTATTTATACTGAAAGAAGTGCTTGTTGATCAGTACCCGCAGGCTGCTACGGACCCGCCCGGAGAACAGCAATACCATCAATACCAGGCCGGCACCGAACAGGAAGATCACCTGGGCAACCGTGCCCCATTCCCCGCCGAAGGAGCGGATATAGTAGCCGCCTACACCCATGGCCAGCAGATACAGGCCGGTACCGAGCAGCGCGGTAGTATGGAACACCATACGGCGCGAGACGAAGATATCCAGTGAAAGCCGCGGATCGCGTGCGACCGCAACACCCATGACCGGCACTGCCATGGCATTCACGAACCCGCGCGCGCCCCACAGAGTGTCATCCAGGCCCTGGAACAACAGGGCATGAGAATAGATATAGAAGTCATAGGCAAAGATCACGCCGAGACCGATGCAGAGGTACTTGACCGCCCGGCGCGATTCCACGTGGGCATTGCGCATGATCTGCTCGACCAGGACCAGCCCGGCAACTGCCATGACCAGGAAACCTGCAAACAACAGGTCGATACCCAGGTAATTTGTAGCACCGGGACCGGCAAAGATGCGGTAGATCACAATCATGATCAGCATCACGGTATAGCTGGCCAGCAGCAGTGCAGTCTTGCGGAAGCGCTGGCTGGCCAGTTGCGTGTCGGCGACTGCCGAAAGCATCACATATCCAAGAAACAGCAACCAGGCAAAGCTGCGCAACGGCTCCAGCAGATAGGACAGAAAGGAGACCCCGTGGTAGACCGCCAGCGCCGACACACCCAGCCAGACCGTACTCGCAATCGAGGCCACCTTCAGGGCATTCTTGCGCGACCGGCCCTGCTGCCCGGTCAGCAGCACCAGTGACAGGACCAGGAAAAACACGGCCCCGGTAACAAAACTGATTACACCGGTGTTTATCAAATCAATCTCGCCTTAATGCCGCCTGGTGCGTTTTACGGTTCACTTTTCACTTTTCGCGTTTTACGCTTTACCTGATTTTATCTTCCGTGTATTTCCGTGGCGCATTTATTCGCGCCTGCAAGGCGCTCCTACACCAACCGTTCCACATTTCACGCTTCACGTCTTACTCTTTACTTGTTTTATCTTTCCGTGTCCTTCCGTGGATTCCGTGGCTAATCTTTTTATTCACTTTTCACGCTTCACGTTTCACTCTTCACTTCTCACTTTTTACTTACTGAGCTCTTCCAGCACCTGCCGCGCCTCTTCCACACCGAGGTAGGTATTCTTCTCACCCACCGCCTTCGACAGGTACTCCCTGGCCGCTTCGGCATTGCCCTGCTTGTAAAGCGCCATACCCAGGTGATAGTTGAACACCGCCACATCGGGGTGCTTTTCGACCACCCCGCTCAGTACTTCCACCGCCTGGTCGTATTCACCCACCCGGTAGTGCACCCAGCCCACGGTATCCTGCAGAGCTGGCTGCGTGGCGCCGCTGAGCTTGCCCGCCAGCTCTTTCGCGCGGGCCAGGCTGGCCTCGTCCTCCCGGTGATCGGACAGCAACGCCGCCAGATTGTTGGTTGCCAGCACGTTGCCCGGCTGCTTCTCGAGGAGCTGCTCATAGGTCGCGATCGCCTCCTCATGGCGGCCCTCGCGCTCGCGCACTGCGGCAAAACCCAGCGCAAATTGCGTGTTGTCCGGCGCACTCTCCAGACCCTTCTGGTAGGTCTCGGCCGCGTTGTGCAGGTCCCCCTGGCGGATATACAGCTGCGCCAGGCCGATCAGCAGTCGCGCATCATTCGGCAGACGCTCAAGACCCGTCTGGTAAATCTCGACCGCCGCCGGCAGCTTGCCCTGGCTGATACGCGCCTGGGCAATTTGCGCATACACCACGCTGCTATCGGGATTGATCTTCAGCTGTTTCTGGAACTCCGCCTCGGCCGCGGTAAAGTCCTGCTTGTTCATGTAGGCGATACCGAGAAGGTCATACGCCGCGCGGTGTTCGGGATTGGCCTTGAGGACACGCTGCAGGCGGCTGATGGTACCGTCCACGTTGCCCATGGCCAGCTCGCTATTGACCAGTTCGGTCAGCCCCAGTATGGAGTCAGGCTCGCGCGCCAGGGCCTCCTCGAAGGCGGCCACGGCCTCGGCATATTTCTTCTGGGCCTTGTAGAGCCGGCCCTTGCCGAAGGCACCCAGGCCGGTATCGGGCGAGGCCTGCTCCAGCTTGCCCAGCACCGCTTCCAGTTCTTCCGCCTTACCCTGGGCCGCCAGGATCTCCGCCTTGGCGCGCAGCGCCGGGACATTCGCGGCATCCAGCTCCAGCACGGCGTCGATCTGCTCGCTGGCCGCTTCCATGGCACCGGTGTTTGCCAGATACTGGGCGAGGCGTATCCTGGCCTGCACATCATCCGACTTGACCTCGACGGCACGCGACAGGTTCTCCAGCGCCAGCTCCTTCTCGCCATTGGCCTGGTGGGCACTGGCCAAGAGAGTCAGTACCTCGACCGAGTCCGGCTGGTCCTTGAGGATCGAGCGAAACGCGGCCACTGCGGTGGAATAGTCCTTGTCCTGCAGGGCCAGCCGGCCCTGCATCAACAGCGCCTGGTTGTCCTTGGGGTTTTCCTTCAGCACCGCGTCGATGACCGCCACGGCCTCGTCACGCTGGTCCTGCTGCAGCAGCAGGCCGGCCAGGGCATTGCGCGCCGTCAGGCCATCCGGCTCCGTACCCTGGTCGTCGATAATGCCGCGATACACGGCCTCGGCCTGGTCCGGCTGTTCAGCCTGCAGGTACAGCCGGGCCTGGGCGAACTTCAGCCGGTTGAGTTCCGGCTGTGCTTCAATGGCCGTATCCAGCTCGGCGATCGCCCGCGCCGGACCCTCCTTGTTGTTGAAGAAGTCGGCCAGCAGCAGGTAGCGCTGGGCATCCTCGGGATCGGCCGCGATGGCCTCGCGCAGTACCGCTTCGGCCTTGTCGTGCTGAGTGGTCTGGGCGTAATAGGACGCCAGCGTCACGCGGTACTGCAATTCCTCCGGGTAGTCACTGACCAGGCCCGCCAGGATCTGCTCGGCCTTCTCGTTCTCCTTGCGCTTCAGGTAGGCCTGCGCCAGGCGCACCTGCAAGGCCACACTGTCCCTGTTGGCCGCGACCGCGCTCTCCATCACCTGCAGAGCTTCATCCTCCTTGTCCTGTTTCTCCAGGATGGCGGCGAGCAGGGAAGCTGCACCCACGTGGCCTGGCTCGGCAGCACGCACCTCTTCCAGCAACGCCACCGACTCCGCTTCCTTGCCCTGTCGCATCAGGATGGTGGCACGCAGGGTCCTGGCATCGACATTCTCCGGCTCACGCGCCAGGGCCTCGTCGGCCTCAGTCGAGGCCTTCTCCAGGTCCCCGGCCAGCACATAGAAACGCCCCAGGTGGAAACGCGCATCCACCAGTTCCGGATCCAGCTTCACCGCCTTGCTGTAGTTGCCAAAGGCCTTGCGCCACTCCTGGTCCTTCTCCTCGATCTGCCCCAGGTAGAAATATGGCGCCGCCGTCTTGGGGTCGATCTGCAGCACGTTCTTGAACTCAACCCGGGCCTTGTCGAAGTTCTCCTCCTCGAAATAGGCCTTGCCCCGTTCCAGGTACTTCGCCTTGCGCTCCTCGGCCCCCCCGCAGCCGCTCAGAATAAAAACCGACAGCAGCGCAGCCGCCAGAAAAGAGAAGTGTTTGCTCAAAAAACCCATTGATGACCCCCAGGAGATGATTCGTATGGCAACAGAAAATTGACGGTTAATTTAACAACTTTAACCGATAAATCCAGAAAAGGACAGAATGAAAGAAAAATCGACAAGAACGACAGGAAACTAATTAAATCAGTTAGTTATTTAGGAACTTGTATCATTGTCAGTAATTGAAGCAAGCCCCTAATTGTAAAATGTTCTTTCACACTACAAAGCAGCGCCTATGGATTATTGCACCAAAATAGCGCATCCACAGCCCCGTCATAGCCTTCATTTCTCGCTCTTCACTTTGTTTTGATCTTTCCGTGGATTCCGTGGATTCCGTGGCTAGATATTTTTTCTTCTTACTTTTCACGCTTCACTTATCACTTCTTACTTTCTTGTTCCAAAAACCACCCATACGTAGCCGCAATCCCCTCTTCCAGCGAAATCCCCGCCTGCCACCCCAGCCCGTTGATCCGTGACACATCCACCAGCTTGCGCGGTGTTCCGTCCGGCTTGCTGGTATCGAACACGATCTCACCCTTGTAACCCACGGCCTGCTTCACCTGCCCCGCCAGTTCCGCGATCGAGAGATCCTGGCCCACACCGATGTTGACGATCCCCTCGCCGTCGTAGTGCTCCATCAGGAACAGGCAGGCCGCGGCACAGTCGTCCACGTGCAGGAACTCGCGCAGCGGCTTGCCCGTCCCCCAGACCGTCACCGTGGGCGCGCCCTGCTCCTTGGCCTCGTGGAACTTGCGGATCAGCGCCGGCATCACGTGCGAGGACTCCAGGTCGAAGTTGTCCTCGGGGCCGTAGAGGTTGGTCGGCATGGCTGAAATGAACTTGCAGCCGTACTGGCGCTGGTAGGCCTGGCACAGCTTGATCCCAGCGATCTTTGCCACCGCGTACCACTCGTTGGTCGGCTCCAGCGGTGCCGTCAGCAGGTACTCTTCCTTCAACGGCTGCGGCGCCATCTTGGGATAGATGCAGGTACTGCCCAGAAATAAGAGCTTCTTCACATCCACGAGGCGCGCACTCTCGATGACGTTTACCTCGATCATCAGGTTCTGGTAAATGAAATCCGCCGGGAAATTATTGTTCGCCAGGATCCCACCAACCTTGGCCGCCGCCAGGAACACATATTCCGGCCGCTCACGCTCAAAGAACCCCCGCACCGCTGCCTGGTTGCGCAGGTCCAGCTCCCTGCTGGTCACTGTCAGCAGGTTGGTAAAGCCGTCCTGCGTCAGCCGCCTGACAATCGCCGACCCCACCAGCCCGCGGTG
>CAMYJZ010000056.1 GCA_947258845.1 uncultured Ectothiorhodospiraceae bacterium
CGACGGGGCGCAGACCTACAACGCCAGCGTCTACACCTGGATGATTTCCGATGGCGTGCGTTTCGAGATCGGCTTCCTGATCGATAATCTCACCGCCCTGATGATTACCGTGGTGAGCTTCGTGTCCCTGATGGTGCACATCTACACCATCGGCTACATGCATGACGACCCGGGTTACCAGCGCTTCTTCAGCTATATCGCGCTGTTCACCTTCTCCATGCTGATGCTGGTGATGTCCAACAACTTCCTGCAGCTGTTCTTCGGCTGGGAGGCGGTGGGTCTGGTGTCCTACCTGCTGATCGGTTTCTGGTACAAAAGACCGACGGCGATCCATGCCAACCTCAAGGCCTTCCTGGTGAACCGGGTAGGGGACTTCGGCTTCCTGCTGGGGATCGGCGCGATCTACATGGCCTTCAACAGCATGGACTACGCCACCGTGTTTGCCGCGGCGCCGGCCATGGAAACCGCCTCGTTCGAGATCTTCTCCGGTCTCGAGTGGTCGCTGCTGACGGTGATCTGCATCTTCCTGTTCATCGGCGCCATGGGCAAGTCGGCCCAGGTGCCGCTGCACGTGTGGCTGCCGGATTCGATGGAAGGCCCGACCCCGATTTCCGCGCTCATCCACGCGGCCACCATGGTCACGGCGGGTATCTTCATGGTGGCACGCATGTCGCCGTTGTTCGAGCTCTCCGAGACCGCGCTGTCCTTCGTGCTGATCATCGGTGCCATTACCGCCCTGTTCATGGGCCTGCTCGGCATTGTGCAGAATGACATCAAGCGGGTCATTGCCTATTCCACGCTGTCGCAGCTGGGTTACATGACCGTCGCCCTGGGGGCCTCGGCCTATGCCGCCGGCATCTTCCACCTGATGACCCACGCCTTCTTCAAGGCGCTGCTGTTCCTGGGCGCCGGCTCGGTGATCATCGCCATGCACCATGACCAGGACATCCGCAACATGGGCGGGCTGCGCAAATACATGCCGATCACCTGGATTACCTCGCTGATCGGTTCGCTGGCACTGATCGGAACACCGTTCTTCTCCGGCTTCTATTCCAAGGACACCATCATCGAGGCGGTGCACCACTCGCAGACTCCCGGTGCCGGCATCGCCTACTGGGCGGTGCTGATCGGCGTGTTCATTACGGCACTGTACAGCTTCCGCATGTATTTCCTGGTGTTCCACGGCAAGCCGCGCATGGACGAGCACACCCGCAAGCACCTGCATGAAACACCCTGGATGGTGACCCTGCCGCTGATCCTGCTGGCCATCCCCTCGGTGCTGGCCGGCTACCTGATCGACCCGGTGGTGTTCGGCGACTGGTTCAACGGGGTGCTGCATGTCGACCCGCGCCACGACGTGCTGAGCGGTATCGGTGAGCACTATCACGGGCCGCTGAGCTTCGTGCTGCACGCACTCGCGGGTCCGGCGGTCTACCTGGCCGCTGCCGGCGTGGCGACGGCATGGTATATCTACATGAAGAACCCGGCCATCGCGGACAATGCCGCGCAGCGTTTCCGGGGGCTCCACACGGTGCTGGTCAACAAGTACTACGCCGACGATTTCAACGAGGCCGTGTTCGCCGGGGGTGCGCGTGGTGTCGGTCGCCTGCTGTGGCGGATCGGTGACGTGCTGATCATCGACGGCCTGATTGTCAACGGCAGTGCGCGCGTGGTCGGCTGGGTCGCCAGTGTGGTGCGCCACGTTCAGTCCGGTTACCTCTATCACTATGCCTTCAGCATGATCATCGGCCTGTTGTTGATGCTGTTCTGGTTCGTCTTCATCGCACAGGAGTTCAGCGCATGATGGATTTTCCCCTGCTGAGCGTACTGGTCTGGCTGCCGATACTCGGCGGCGTCACCCTGCTGGTAATGGAGGCCCTGGGTTTCCCGGATATCCGCCCGACTGCGCTGATCGTGGCACTCGCGACCTTCCTGCTGAGTATGCTGCTGTACACGAATTTCGATATGAACACCGCCAGTATGCAGTTCCAGGAACTGGCACCGTGGATCGCTGCCTTCAAGGTGAACTATCACCTTGGCGTAGACGGTATCTCCATGCCGCTGATCATCCTGACCACCTTCACCACTGTGCTGGTGGTGCTGGCCGGCTGGGAGGTGATCAAGCACAAGATCGGCCAGTACATGGCGGCGTTCCTGATCATGGAGGGCCTGATGAACGGGGTGTTCGCGGCCCTGGATGCCGTGCTGTTCTACGTGTTCTGGGAGGCCATGCTGGTGCCGATGTTCCTGATCATCGGCGTCTGGGGCGGGCCGCGGCGCGTGTATGCGACCATCAAGTTCTTCCTGTATACCTTCCTCGGTTCGGTGTTCATGCTGGTGGCACTGATCTACATGCACCTGCAGTCGGGGGCCTTCGGCATTCTCGATTTCCACCGCCTGCCGCTGGGCATGACCGAGCAGATCCTGATCTTCCTGGCCTTTCTCATGGCGTTTGCCGTCAAGGTGCCGATGTGGCCGGTGCATACCTGGCTGCCGGACGCGCACGTGGAGGCCCCGACCGGCGGCTCCGTGATCCTGGCGGCGATCATGCTGAAGATCGGCGGCTACGGCTTCCTGCGTTTTAGCCTGCCGATCACGCCGGACGCCAGCCACGCGCTGGACTGGCTCATCATCCTGATGTCACTGGTGGCGGTGGTCTACATCGGCTTCGTCGCGCTGGTGCAGGAGGACATGAAGAAGCTGATCGCCTATTCCTCGATCGCCCATATGGGCTTTGTGACCCTCGGCATCTTCCTGGTATTCACCCTGCTGGATAACACCGGCTCCACCCAGGGTGCGGCCCTCGGTATGGAGGGTGGCATGGTGCAGATGATCTCGCACGGTTTTATCTCCGGGGCGCTGTTCCTCTGCGTCGGGGTGCTCTATGACCGGCTGCACAGCCGCCAGATCAGCGATTACGGCGGGGTGGTCAACACCATGCCGGTGTTCGCTGCCTTCATGGTGATGTTCGCCCTGGCCAATGCCGGCCTGCCGGGCACCTCGGGCTTCGTCGGCGAGTTCATGGTGATCCTCGCCAGCTTCAAGGCAAATTTCTGGTTCGCCCTGCTGGCGGCAACGACCCTGATCCTGGGTGCGGCCTACAGCCTGTGGCTGGTCAAGCGGGTCATCTTCGGCGAGATCGCCAACGACGGTGTGCGCCAGCTCGAGGACATCAACAAGCGCGAGTTCACCATCCTGGCAAGCCTGGCGGCCGTGGTGCTGCTGTTCGGACTGTGGCCCGCGCCACTCATCGAGATCATGCATGCCAGTGTGGACAATCTGCTGGCCCACGTCTCGGTATCCAAGTTGCCGCACGAGACAGGGCTGGTCCTGCTCGGCGCCGGGAACTAACAGGTTAGTCACATGAATATCGCCTTATCCGAATTTGCACCCCTGTCGACCGAGATCTTCGTGCTCACCATGGCATGCATTATCCTGATCGTTGATGTCTTTCTCAGTGAACAGCACCGTATCGTCAGCTATGTGCTGTCGCTGGCTACCCTGCTGGTCGCGGCGCTGATCAGCGGGAGTATGCTCGACAACGAAACCGCGGTGGTGCTGAACGGGACCTTTGTCAGCGACCCCATGGCAGCCCTGCTGAAGACCAGTATTTTCCTGATCACCTTCGGGGTGTTCATGTACTCGCGCGCCTACCTGGTGGCGCGGGGGATCTTCAGCGGCGAATACTACGTGCTCGGCCTGTTCGCCGTGCTGGGCATGATGGTGCTGGTCTCCGCCCATAATCTGCTGACCATTTACCTCGGCCTGGAACTGCTGTCACTGTCGCTGTATGCACTGGTGGCCTTCAACCGCGACTCGGCGGATGCATCCGAGGCGGCGATGAAATACTTTGTCCTGGGCGCCCTGGCATCGGGCATGCTGCTGTACGGCATCTCCATGCTCTATGGTTCGACCGGCAGCCTCGATATCGCCGAAATCACCACCGCGATCTCGGCTAGTGACGAGATGGGGATAATCCAGATTTTTGCCCTGTGCTTCATCGTGGTAGGGCTGGCCTTCAAGTTCGGTGCCGTGCCGTTCCACATGTGGGTACCCGATGTCTATCACGGTGCCCCCACGCCGGTCACGCTGTTTATCGGCAGCGCCCCCAAGATCGCCGCCTTCGCCATGGCCCTGCGTCTGCTCGAGCAGACCCTGGGCGGCTTGTCCGCCGACTGGCAGGACATGCTGACCATCCTGGCCGTGCTCTCGCTCGCCATCGGTAATGTCATCGCCATAGCCCAGAGCAATATCAAGCGCATGCTGGCCTATTCAACCATCTCGCATGTCGGGTTTCTCCTCCTGGGTCTGATCGCCGGTACTGACGAGGGTTATTCCGCCGCCATGTTTTATGCCATCACCTACGCGCTGATGGCGATCGGCGGCTTCGGCATGATCATCCTGCTGAGCCGCGCAGGCTTCGAGGCCGACCGGCTGGACGACTTCAAGGGCCTCAACGAGCGCAGCCCCTGGTTCGCCCTGATGATGCTGATCCTGATGTTCTCCATGGCGGGGGTGCCGCCCACCGTTGGCTTCTACGCCAAGCTGTCCGTGCTGCAGGCGGTTATCCACGTGGACATGGTCTGGCTGGCCGTGACGGCGGTATTCTTCTCCATTATCGGCGCCTTTTATTACATCCGCGTGATCAAGCTGATGTATTTCGACGAGCCGGAGACCGCGGAACCCCTGCGCCCCAGCACCGATCTGCAGATCGTCATGAGTCTCAACGGCCTCGCGGTGCTGGGTCTGGGGGTGTTTCCGGGCGGGCTGCTGACCCTGTGCGCCGCTGTCCTGGCCTGACGTTTCCCAGCAAAATACCCTTGCAGCCGTTTCGGCGCCGGCGCGGGTGATGTTTCCCCCTTTCCCGCCGGGGTAGTCCAAGGCTTGAATTATCCGGGTCCAGTCGCTACACTTCCCGGCCGTTGCTGCGGGGTGGAGCAGTCTGGCAGCTCGTCGGGCTCATAACCCGAAGGTCGCAGGTTCAAATCCTGCCCCCGCTACCAATTAATAAGACCCCGTATTCGGGGTTTTTTTGTAACCGGGATAAGGATATCCGCGGGGTGATTGCTTGGGCGAGTCAGTGCTATTTGCTATACTTGCCGGATAATAATTCGGAGTTCACGGAGTGGGCCTTTGGCCCATTTTTTGTTTCCGGAGACAGGCTGATGCAGGATCCGTTACATATCGGCGAGTTGCTGGAACCGGCGGTACAGGCGCTGGGGTACGAACTCGTCGGCGTGGAATACCATAGCGCCGGCGGTCCCGGCGGTGGCCTGTTGCGTGTCTATATCGACAGCGAACAGGGCATCACGGTGGATGACTGCCAGTCCGTCAGTTACCAGGTGAGTGGCCTGCTGGACGTGGAGAATCCGATCCCGGGGAACTACACCCTGGAGGTATCCTCGCCGGGACTTGACCGACTGCTGTTCAAGCCGGGCGATTATGAACGCTTTGCCGGCAGCGTGATCAAGCTGCGCCTTGGCTACCCGCTGGAGGGGCGTCGCAGGTTCAAGGGCAGGCTGAGGGGGATAGAAGACGGAAACGTTGTTATCGAGCAGGATGGCGTCGAGGTCAGCATGCCATTCGATCAGATTGAACAGGCGCGTTTGGTGCCGGAATACTGAAAGTCGTATTCGGAGGTTTAAAAGGAATGGATAAAGAGATCTTGCTGGTGGTGGATGTGGTATCCAATGAAAAGGGTATCGACAAGGAGATCATTTTCCAGGCAATCGAGGCTGCATTGGCAACCGCCACCCGCAAGCGGCACGGCGGGGAGATCGATGCACGCGTCGCCATTGACCGGCAGACCGGCGCCTACGAGACCTTCCGGCGCTGGCAGGTCATCGATGAGACACGGGTGCCTGATGAAGCCGGGGAAGAAGGCGAAGAAGGCGAAGAAGGCGAAGACGGAGAAGACGTGCTGATCTACGAGTACCCGGAACGCCAGATTACCCTGACAGAGGCACGCCAGCGGGATCCGGATCTCAATCACGGTGACTTTGTCGAGGAGCCCATGGAGTCGGTCGACTTCGGTCGTATCGGTGCCCAGACGGCAAAACAGGTCATCGTGCAGAAGGTGCGCGAGGCCGAGCGCGCGCAGGTGGTGGAGGCCTACAAGGATCGCGTGGGTGACCTGGTCACCGGTGTCGTCAAGCGCGTCGAGCGTGGCAACGTCTACCTCGATCTGGGCAGCAATGCCGAAGCCATCATCCTGCGCGAGGAAATGATCCCGCGTGAGGCCGTGCGTCCCGGTGACCGCCTGCGCGGCTACCTGCGGGAGGTCAGTTCCGAGCAGCGTGGCCCGCAGCTGTTTGTCAGCCGGGTGGCCCCGCATTTCCTGATCGAACTGTTCAAGCTGGAAGTGCCCGAGGTCGGCCAGGGCCTGATCGAGATCCTGGGCGCGGCCCGCGACCCCGGACTGCGCGCCAAGATCGCTGTCAAGACCAATGATCCGCGCATCGACCCGGTGGGCGCCTGCGTCGGTATGCGCGGCTCCCGGGTGCAGACCGTTTCCACGGAGCTTTCAGGTGAACGCGTCGATATCATCCTCTGGGACGAGAATCCCGCCCAGTTTGTTATCAATGCGATGTCCCCGGCCGAGGTGACCTCTATCGTGGTCGACGAGGATACCCATGCCATGGATATTGCGGTTAACGAGGAGCTGCTCTCCCAGGCAATCGGTCGCGGCGGGCAAAATGTGCGCCTGGCCAGCCAGCTGACTGGCTGGGAACTCAATGTCATGGATGAATCGCAGGCCGAGGAAAAGAGCGAGACCGAGGCCCGCGAGCTGCAGGGCCTGTTCAAGGAACAGCTCGACGTGGACGAGGAGATCGCCGCCATCCTGGTACAGGAGGGTTATTCCACCATCGAGGAGATCGTCTACGTTCCCAAGAGCGAACTGCTGGAGATCGAGGAGTTCGAGGAGGAGATCGTTGACGAGCTGCGTGGCCGGGCGCGTGATGTGCTGCTGACCCAGGCCATCATCAACGAGGAAAAAATCGGTGACAAGGAACCGGCCCGGGACTTGCTGGAAATGGAGGGCATGGACCGCGAACTGGCCTATCAGCTGGCCAGCAAGGACATCATCAGCATGGAGGACCTGGCAGAGCAGTCAATCGACGAGCTCATGGAGGTCGATGGCATGGACGAGGAACGTGCCGGCAGCCTGATCATGACGGCAAGGGCACCGTGGTTTGCGGAAGAGGCTCAGGACTGACAGGAGCAGACAGGGTATGACAGAAGTCACAGTAAAACAGTTCGCGGAGGTTGTCGGGGTGCCGACCGATCGTTTGCTGGCCCAGCTGGGCGAGGCGGGCATGGAGATCAGCGATGAAAACGCTACCATCTCCGAGAGCGAGAAGACCCAGCTGCTCGATTTCCTCCGGGAAAGTCATGGCAAGCGCGGCACCACTGCCAGTGCGGCGCCGAAAAAGATCACACTTAAGCGCAAGTCCCTGAGTGAACTGCAGACCAGTGTGCCTGCTGTCCGGGCCCCCGGCGCCAGGGGCACCCTGCGTGGCGCGCGCACCGAAAAGAAGATCGTGACGGTCGAGGTGCGCAAGAAACGCACCTACGTGAAGCGTGCCGACCTGGTTGCCGAGGAACAGGAACGCCAGGAACAGGAGGCCGCCGAGAAGGCGCGTATCGAGGCGGAAGAACAGGCCCGTATCGATGCCATCCGCAAGGAAAAGGAAGAGGTCCGCCGGCTCGAGGAAGAAAAGCGCGCCGAGGAAGAATCCCGGCTCAAGGCCGAGCAAGAGGAGAAACTCAAGGCTGCGGAGGCCGCCAAGCAACAGTCGCAGGCAGAGGTGGAATCCCGCGCGCGTGAAGAAGAACGCCAGAAGAAGCGGGGCGAGGGCAAGCGCAAGGAAGATGCCGGCAAACATACGCGTTATGGTCGCCAGGAACTGCATGTCGCCGCTGACAAGAGCGGGCGGCGCAAGAAGAAGCCGAGATCCGCCAGGCGGGTCACCATTGCACCCACCGGTGAGCATGGTTTCGCGCTGCCAACGGCCCCGGTCGTACGTCAGGTAGACGTGCCGGAGAATATTTCGGTGTCGGAGCTGGCCCAGAAGATGTCTGTGAAGGCCGCCGAGGTCATCAAGGCCATGATGAAGATGGGCGTCATGGCCACCATCAACCAGGTGCTCGATCAGGATACGGCAATCCTGGTGGTCGAGGAGCTGGGGCACGTCGCCAAGCCGTTGCAGACCGATACCCTGGAGGCGGAGCTCGAGCAGCAGGTCAGGGAAATCTCCGGCGATAGGACAGCGCGTCCCCCGGTGGTCACCATCATGGGCCACGTCGATCATGGCAAGACTTCTTTGCTGGACTACATCCGCACCACCCGGGTGGCCGAAGGCGAGGCCGGCGGCATCACCCAGCATATCGGCGCCTACCACGTGGAAACACCCAAGGGCATGATCAGTTTCCTCGATACCCCGGGTCACGCCGCCTTTACCGCCATGCGTGCGCGTGGCGCCCAGGTCACGGATATCGTGATCCTGGTGGTGGCCGCTGATGATGGTGTGAAACCGCAGACCCAGGAGGCCGTACAGCACGCCAGGGCGGCCGGGGTCCCGCTGCTGGTGGCCGTCAACAAGATCGACAAACCGGAGGCCGACCTGGAACGCGTCAAGAACGAACTGGCGGCACTCGAGGTCATCCCGGAGGACTGGGGTGGAGACACCATGTTCGTGCCGGTCTCGGCCAAGACCGGCGAGGGTATCGACGATCTGCTCGACGCCGTGCTGTTGCAGTCGGAGATGCTGGAACTGACAGCCGTCAAGGACTGTCCGGCCACCGGTATCGTGGTGGAGTCCAGCCTCGACAAGGGGCGCGGCGCAGTGGCCACCATCCTGGTGCAGAACGGCGTGTTGCATCGCGGTGACCTGATCCTGACCGGTGAGGAATACGGACGGGTGCGTGCCATGTTCGACGAAAACGGCAAGCAGATCGAAGCGGCCGGTCCGTCGATTCCGGCCATGGTCCTGGGCCTGTCGGCGGTGCCCAATGCCGGTGATGAGGTCAATGTAATCAGCGATGAACGCAAGGCCCGTGAGCTTGCCATGTGGCGTCATGAGAAATCGCGTGACCAGCGTCTGGCCAGGCAACAGCAGGCGCGGCTGGAAGACGTGTTCTCGCAGGTGGGCGAAGGCAAGGTGATGGCCCTGAATATCGTTCTCAAGGCCGATGTGCAGGGCAGTGCCGAGGCCCTCAGCGATGCCCTGGTTAATATCGCCTCGGAGGAGCGCGAGGTGAAGGTCAAGGTAGTGTCCAGCGGCGTCGGCGGTATCAATGAGTCCGATGTCAACCTGGCGGTGGCCTCGAATGCCATCATCATCGGTTTCAATGTACGTGCCGATAACTCGGCCAGACGCCTGGTCGAGGAAAACGAGGTTGAGCTCAAGTACTACAGCGTGATCTACGATGCCATCGATGATGTGAAAAACGCGGTCAGCGGCATGCTGTCGCCCGAGGTCAAGGAGGAAATCATCGGGCTTGCCGAGGTAAAGGAAGTGTTCCGTTCACGCAAGCTGGGCGATATTGCCGGCTGTATCGTGGTCGAGGGTGTGGTACGCCGCAGTGCACCGATCAGGGTCCTGCGCGACAATGTGGTCATCTACGAGGGCGAGCTTGAATCGCTGCGTCGTTTCAAGGACGACGTCAACGAGGTCAAGGCCGGCACCGAATGCGGTATCGGCGTAAAGAACTACAGCGTCTCGGCCGGTGACCAGATCGAGGTATTCGAGCGGACCGAGGTCGCCCGGCAGCTGTAGGACACGGGTGCATTCGGGTTGCCGGTAGCGTCCTGCAAGCCGTACACACCAGCGCCCCGGCCATGCCCTGTAGCGATTTGCTGACCTCACGCCTGCCGCAATCCAATGCCCAGAGAATTTCCAAGGACGCGACGCGTCGGTGAACAGATCCAGCGCGAGCTTGCCAGCTTGCTGCACGAGGAGATCAAGGACCCCCGCCTGGGCATGGTCAGTATCTCCGGGGTTACGGTGTCGCGCGACCTGGCGCATGCCAAGGTGTATGTCTCCGTGCTCGGCGATGAGGCGGCGGTGACGGCATCGCTCAGGGTGCTGAACAACGCCGCCGGTTTTCTGCGCCGCCGACTTGGCCAGCAGATGCGTATCCGGGCAGTGCCCCGCCTGCATTTTCATTACGATCAGTCGATTGAAGAGGGTGCACGTATGGACGCGCTGATCAACACCGCCATCTCCTCTTCCACGAAAAAGGACAACACGGAGTAGCCCGGAGCGGGCTGCTGCAATGAGGTAATCAGACACCTATGGGTCGACGTCATACTAACCAACGGCGCGTGAATGGTATTTTGCTGCTGGACAAGCCATCCGGTATTACCTCAAATGCAGCCCTGCAGAAGGTCAAGAAGCTGTTCCGGGCCCGCAAGGCGGGTCATACCGGCAGCCTGGACCCGCTGGCCAGCGGCCTGTTGCCGATCTGTCTGGGAGAGGCCACCAAGGTGTCCGGCTACCTGCTCGATGCCGACAAGCATTACTGGGTTGCCTGCAAGCTGGGAGAGCGCACCAGTACGGGTGACGCCGAGGGCGAGCTGCTGGAACAGCGTCCTGTCGAGGTGACTGAGAAACAGTTCCGCAAGGTCATGGACGGGTTTTTGGGTGATATCGAGCAGATCCCCCCGATGTATTCGGCCGTCAAGCACCAGGGGCAACGCCTCTACAAGCTGGCCCGCCAGGGGCTGGAGGTGGAACGCGAGCCGCGTCGCATCACCATTCATTCGATCGATCTGCTCGATTTCGACTCGCCCCGGGTGGAAATCAGCGTGCGCTGCTCCAAGGGCACCTATGTGCGCACCCTGGTAGAGGATATCGGCGAACTGCTGGGCTGCGGTGCCCATGTCGCGGACCTGCGCCGGCTGGGTGTCGGTCCCTATGACGACCGCTCCATGGTGACCCTCGCCGCCCTCGAGCACCGCCTGGCCGATGGTGGCGAGGCAGCCCTGGATGCGCTGCTGCTGCCGATGGAGAGCGGCCTGACCCAGTGGCCCGATGTGCGTCTCAGCGGCGATGCCGCCTTCTACCTGCGCCAGGGGCAGCCGGTGCTGGTGCCGCATGCCCCCACCACCGGCTGGGTGCGGCTCTACCTGGGCGACAAGCGCTTTCTTGGGGTCGGGGAGATCCTCGATGACGGCCGGGTGGCGCCGCGCCGGTTGCTGAATGTGAGCTGATATCCCCTTTTGGGTAGCTTGTGGCTGGCGGGTGCGCCGGTTAGAATACGCAGCTTGCTAAATTAGAAGTGATTTTGGGAGTCTATACATGGCTTTAAGTGCCGAACAGAAAGGGCAGATCGTTAAGGAATACCAGGTCGGTGGAGCCGATACCGGTTCACCCGAAGTACAGGTTGCCCTGTTAACCGCCAACATCCAGGAATTGACCGGTCATTTTTCCAAACACAAGGGTGATCACCATTCCCGTCAGGGCCTGCTGCGCATGGTCAACAAGCGCCGCAAGCTGCTCGATTACCTCAAGGGGAAAGACAGCAAGCGTTACCAGGACCTGATCGGGCGCCTGGGCCTGCGCCGCTAGTCACCCCGATCAAACCCGATCCCCGCTGGTTTCCAGCGCCATCTCATCAAGAGTTAAGGAAACGTCCGTGAGTGCTATCAAGAAAACCTTTCAGTACGGTGACCAGACGGTCACGTTCGAAACCGGGGAAATTGCCCGTCAGTGCAGTGCCGTTATCGTCAGCATGGGCGAGACCTCGGTGCTGGCAACCGTCGTGGGCGCGAAACAGCCCATGGAGGGTCGCGACTTCTTCCCCCTGACCGTCGATTACCAGGAGAAGGGTTACGCGGCCGGACAGATCCCGGGCAACTTCTTTCGCCGCGAGGGTCGTCCCAGCGAAGCGGAAACCCTGCTGTGCCGACTGACCGACCGCCCGCTGCGTCCGCTGTTCCCCAAGGGATTCACCAACGAGGTGCAGGTCATCCTCACGGTTATTTCC
>CAMYJZ010000057.1 GCA_947258845.1 uncultured Ectothiorhodospiraceae bacterium
ATTCCATTTTGTCAGAAACAAGCAAAAACAAAAAATGCCACCTCCCTCTGCCGGTCCTGTCTTTTTCAAGGACAAAATAGCCATCCTGATATCGGTCTGCGCCATACTCTTCGTTGGACTTTTCACCCTGAAGTCAATCCAGACACACGAGGTATTCCGTACATCGGCCTATGACCTGGGTGTATTCCAGCAGGCCCTCTGGCTGATCAGCCAGTTTGAGGAACCTTTCAACACAGTACGCGGCATGCATAGTCACGGCGACCACTTTCGCCCTGTAGACTACTTGTTCATCCCTCTCTATATGGTGGCACCATCTATCTACTGGGCCTTCCTGGCACAGTCACTTTCGGTAGGCCTGGGTTGCCTGGCCCTGTACCGACTGGCCCGGCGAGAACTACCCGCCATGCGCTGGGTGGCACCGGCATTCGCCCTCAGCTACCTGCTCAATCCGGCGGTACATAACCCCCTGCTCTGGCAATACCATCCCGTGGTACTGGCAAGCGGACTCTACCTCCTCTGGATCTGGTTCTATCTGGAGCGCCGCACCTGGCCATTTTTCCTGATGTTTTTCCTGTTGCTGTCCATCCGTGAGGATATGTGCATCACCACAGCGGCCTTCGGAATGGTAGCGATCATCCAACGCCGCTACCGCTACGGCATACCGGTATTGATCAGCTCGATTCTCTGGTGGCTATTGGTAACGAGGGTGATAATGCCCGAATTGAACGATGTTGGTTATTTTCGCCTGGAACATGGCACACTCCAGGTCCTCTACCAGAACCTGTTCAATATCGATTTCTACACCAGCCAGTTGCTGAATCAACGTGCCTTTGGTTACTGGGCATGGCTGATTCTCCCACTGGCAGGGCTCAGCCTGTTGTCACCCCTGTACCTGCTTCCTGCATTGCCGACCCTGCTGCTTAATCCACTGGTCGGTGGTTACAGTACCCAGATCGAATATCATTATTCGGTTAACGCCATGCCCTTTATCTTTATGGCCGCACTGGTTGGTACTCGTCGGCTACTGTACAGAATCCCATCAGGTCAGTTACCGATCATGTTGTTCCTGATGCTCGTGGCAATGGTTGCTGCCCGGCAAGGATCAGTACTCTCCTACTCGGGGCTTGCGGGAGGAACCAGGCAATGGCTTGAAACCGCTGATCTACGAAATGAATTCCGGCAGATATCCGGGCTCATCGGACCCGAAAGCGGGGTTGCCGCCACTGATTACTACCTGCCGCATCTGGTCAACCGCAAATCCATCTACCTGTTCCCCAATCCCTGGCGGAACTGGTACTGGGGCGTGACCGGCGAAGGAAGCCACCATCCCAACCGGGTGGATTACCTGGTATTGAATCCCGGGCACGTGACCTCAAACAGGGACCTGACAGACCTGATTGCCTACCTGGTCAATACAGGCGTGTTTAGTTATATCTGGCAGAGTGAGCGGATAGACGTACTCAAACGAATGCGCGAGGAACGTCTCCCCCGGGAGGCAGCACTGGCCGATTGGACGTCCTATCGAGAATCACACCAGCTCAGGGTAAGCCGGGTGGAGCTTGGCGAGGTAATGGAATACGGGGGAAATCAAAAGGGTTGTGATATATCGACCGGCCATGTGGTGAAACAGGCGGATGAAACGATAATAGACCTGGATCTTGCCTCGGTTTTTCCCATCGCAGGCCAGCGATCGGTCTACCTGCAGGCATGGGTCGATTCCGCGGAAACCCAGCAGATCGAGATCTCGCTCGGGGTGGATGATGGTGCAGTGATCTGGTCAGGACAACAGCTGCTGGCAGAGATCCCGGGCCCCCAGGCCTTCTCGCCCAACCAGCACCGAATTCCCGTCCAGCTGGAAAAGGGCGAGAACCGACTCTGTTTTCGTGTCGATGATATCGGTGGTGCCTGGCGCATACAGGCTCGATTTTTGCCACTTCTCCAGCAGTAAGCCTTCCCCGGCCGGGAAACAACAGGCTCACGGGATGTGCCCTGCCCTGAATAAAAAAGGGGCAGGTAGAACACCTGCCCCCCGATATCGAACATTACAGCATTTCTACCTTACGACTGTCGTGGCAGCTGCCTCGTCTGTATCCGGATTGCCATCGTCAAGCGTTGCAGTCCATTCAATAGTACCCGGCTCGACACTGGCATCAGGCAGGTAGAGCAATTGCAGCGTCGTCGAACCATTGCCGACGGCATCGGTGATTACTTGCTCATGCGAGAACAGAAGTGCACCGCCCTGGCGCCCTTCGATAGTGGCGAGACCTGATCCAACCAAGGGGCTTTCGTTTCGAACCACCAGCTTGATTTTAACCACCGGGTCTTTCTGACCGCCAAGCCGTATGCGCTTGCTAACCTGGAAGCGCTTGATATCAAGATCGAATACCGGCGGTAAGGTCGTTGTAGTCGTCGGCGGCGCAGTCGTCGTGGTGGTCGTCGGCGGCGCAGTCGTCGTGGTGGTCGTCGGCGGCGCAGTCGTCGTGGTGGTCGTCGGCGGCGCGGTCGTCGTGGTGGTCGTCGGCGGCGCGGTCGTCGTGGTGGTCGTCGGCGGCGCAGTCGTCGTGGTGGTCGTCGGCGGCGCGGTCGTCGTGGTCGTGGTCGGTGGCGCGGTCGTCGTGGTGGTCGTCGGCGGCGCAGTCGTCGTGGTGGTGGTCGGTGCCGTCGTGGTTGTGGTCGTTGTGGTAGTAGTGGTCGTCGTGCTTGCCTGGACTTGGAACGTGAAGGTCACGATTTCGTCACCGTGGTTGGGGTTGCGCGTATCTTCGTTCCATAGCGGACCAAAGGTTGTGGTTCCACCTATATCACCTAAATCATATTTATTGCCATACCAGGAAGCGCCCCAGGTATAGGTGCCTGGATCTGTCGGCGCTGGCCAGGTCAGTTCGACCGGGCCCGGGAACTCGCTTTCGGTGGCACCATCAGCGCCGCCGACACCCACCGGACAATCTACGGATGCGCAGGTGTTGGTGGCGACAGCCACTTCCTGGCCTGGCACACAGGCACTCTCATTACAATTTTGAGCCCAGAGCTTGGCACGCGCCCAGCCATCACGGTAGCTGCCGGTGATACTGACGGTGACCGTCTCCCCGGGCGCATAGATTGTCTTGTCGGGTGTGGCCACCACATTGATATCGTTCTTATCACTGTCTGTATGCGTGCCGTGCGCGTGACAACCGGCACAGGTGGCTACATCACCATGGCAAGTCTCACAAGTCGGAGATGACACATCCGGGTCATTAAAGAAATTGGAACGCGCATTGGCATTGGTTAGACACAGACCCGCCATCAGCACTGCGGCACAAACTTCAAGGATTCTTTTTATTTTCATTGTCTTACCTCACAACAAGTGACAGCCACCCGACAGGGTCGCATTAAGATATTCATTCTGACCTGAGAATCTTGCCCCTCATTCCGTTTTAGTGGGTGTCTATTTGATGCCACCATTTATGATGGCGCCCTTTTTATACCCGAATTAGATTAATTATATAGCACATCATCAGGACATTGCTATTGACATAGGTCATGTTCTCGCCAACAAAATCACGATGTACTTTGAACATGGAAATTTCAAATAACCCCGGCGCCCTCTGTCTTGACGGACTACGAGGGACCAGTACCCGCAAGCGAAGTAGTTACTCATAAAAACAATCATGTAGTCCGGAATTGCGGCATGATACGCGCAAAGACCGGTTAATTAGACCCACCTAATACAATAATGTTCTTAATCTCCGGTCGTAATCAGCCAGAGAACACGCGCGAACCCTCCTTGCTTGATTATTCCAATGACGAACACTCGCCAAACGCTGCATCAACTACTTGCCACAATCGACAGATCCGCCCCCTGATCTATCGCGCAACCGATCTCTGCCTTGTCACCAGCTGCACCATGCACTGATTGCGGGGTTGCCGCTCATCCCGGTCGTACAAGGTACGTTTCCGAGGTATGGCAAAGGCCGCGGCAGGCATACCTGAGCCATCTAATCGCGCCTACGGGATCTCGCATCGACTGCCTTTTCACATCCCACGTTATGACTGTATCGACCTGCCCTCCGGAAATCAGTAACATAAAACCATGGAAAGATACCCATGCCTTGCGAATTAAGCATCGTCATCCCCGCCTTTAATGAAGGCGAGGGAATGTCTCATACCCTGGATGTCGTCAAGACCGTTGCCGATGAGGCAGCGACCAGCTACGAAATCATCATCGTGGATGATGGGTCAAGCGATGGCACCTCCGGTGTCGTCGCTGCCGCTCATGCCATCACCCCGGAGATCAAAGGCATCGTGCTTTCACGCCAGTTCGGAAAGGAGGCCGCACTCTATGCCGGCCTGAGGCACGCCAGCGGAAATGCGGTCATCACCCTGGATGCCGATCTTCAGCACCCGCCGACTCTCATACCCGAGATGCTCGAGCACTGGCGCAAGGGGGCCGAGATCGTGCATGGCGTGAAACGGGACCGCCATGCAGACAGTCTCCTGCAACGCTTTGCGGCGTCAGCCTACAACGCCGTGTTCTCACGTCTCTCCGGGTTTAATCTGCGCGGCAGCTCTGACTTCAAACTGCTGGACCGCCGGGTTGTCGATGTGCTGACCCAAAGCCTGCCGGAATATGGGCGGTTCTATCGTGGATTGAGTGCCTGGGTTGGCTACCGGCAGGTCTCCGTCCCCTTTGATGTCGCCCCCAGGGAATCCGGCGAAAGCCGCTGGGGAGGACTCGGCCTGGTACGGTACGCCATCCGGACAGTGACGGCATTCAGTTCACTGCCCCTGATGATCGTGCCCATTCTTGGACTGGTCATGCTCGTCATCGCCATCATACTTGGCATCGAGGCGATATATTCAAAGGTCTCGGGCGATGCCATCAGCGGCTTCGCCACGCTGGAAATTACGATCCTGTTTACCGGAAGCCTGGTCATGATCGGCCTGGGCGTCATCGGCCAGTACCTGGCCCGGATGTTCGACGAAATCAAGGGCCGTCCCGTTTGCCTGGTCAGCCGTGTGATCGGCCTGGACAGCAGCCCTGATTTTCAGCAATAAATCCGGACATGGCAGTCTGTACCGGCAACGGTCCCGTAATCGAACACCGGACAGCATCTGTCACGGTTCGTTGCCCAACTCCCTGACGGCCTTCCGGGTCCAGCTGTTGTCCGGAAAATCCTGCTGCAACTGGTCATAGGCACGCCCGGCACCCTGTTCATCCCCGGCCTGCCTTCCCAACAGCATCAGCCGGTACAGCGATTCGGCCGCCCAGTAGTTGTCGGGATATAGACTCGCGAGTTCCCTGTATCGGTCGAGCGCCCCGGCATGTTCACCGGCAAAATCAAGGCTGCGGCCTGCCCAGAACAATGCCTCTGCCTTTTGTCCCGGCACATTCCGGGCATCATAGGCACGATCGAATGCACGGGATGCCGGGAGGTAGTGCTTTTCAGAGAGCAATTCGTGCCCCTGCTTGTAGACCCGTTCCGGATTGTTCACCCAACTCAGAAGCGCCAGCCCCAGCGCGACCAGCAGGACGGTCAACGCAGGATTCAAAGCAGGACCCTGCGCGGATACGGGGACAGGCAAGGACACCGGGAAGATCACCAGTAGCACGAGAGCGGCGAGACCGATCAGCGTCAATCCAATGCCAACATGGTCTGCGGTGGTCAACGCATAGCGCAGTTCAACGCGTGACTGGCCTGGAACGACCAGCATGAATGCGGGCTCTGTGAGATAAACCGGCTCACCTGTCATGCTCTTCCATTTCGGATGGTAGGTCATCCGAATCAGGTGCGGCTGATCGACGGCGGAGGTCTCGAAGACAAGCCGCTCCCGGTCCATATCGAGGATGCGGATATCCCCACCTGTAGCCGTGGCGACGGCCGGCCACTCCTGGTCAGGTCTCAAATAGACCTCCCTGGAGCTATAGGGGTGTGAGAGCCGGAACCGGCGAAACGCACTATTCATCCAGTTCTGTCGCGACTTGATATCGAACGGGCCCTCTATGACGTCAATCAGACTGGATTCGGGAGTTTTCAGCCGCAGCACGAGGAATGGATCCTCACGTGCCAGCACTTCGAACCGCTGATCCTCACTGAAACGCTGTTTCATTCGCTCCGATCGCAGGACCAGGGTATCGGCATACAACTCGTTCATATGCCCAACCGCCGCATCGACGCCGCCCTTGCTGGAGGGAAAGCGGGATAAGGGAGAAGACGGGCGGTTCGAGATCTCGGCCTGCAGCTGGTAGATAAAGGCGGAACTGATAGCGGACTCCATGTAGAGCCCTTCCATGACGGGGCGTGTTCCGAACAACGGCATGGCCTCCACGGTTCGGGTAGAGCCGATATCGTTGTTATCCGGGTCATGCTCAAACATCACCCGCGCATCATCGAGCTCACCCGCCAGTGAGTCAGCGACTGCCCGGTAGGCCGGCCACCTCGACTTGACCTCGTAACCCTCGAGATTCCAGCGTGACCAGTTTTCTATACCATCGGTATCGGGCTCCCACCAGGACATCAACGCGAACACGATACAACCCACCCATAGAATGGGTACCGGCACCCATCGTGAAATCAGCCAACCGGTCCCCGCAGCCAGGGCAACTACCGCCCCCCATTGTGCATAAGGAAAAAACCTGATGTCCGCGAGCCCGATCTGATGCGCAAGGTGAAAGGTCATGAGTCCGAATACACAGATTCCCAGGGGGAAACCCAGGCCCGTCCGCGCCGACCTGGACACGATCAGGATGGCAATCAGGTAGGGGATACCAATGGCCAGGGGCCACAGCTGTCGTGGCCACAGCATCTTCCAGTCATTGACCCACATTGAAGTGTCATTGGGGATTGTCCAGGGAAGATTGCCGATCAGGGGTATCAACCAGAACCCCAGCAGCAAGAATGCCAACGTGTGAACCTTCAGGACTGTTGGCAGCACCTGCCTCCAGTTACGGTACAAAAGAGGGAAAAAGAAGGCCCCGAATCCGGCCGTAAGCAGCGCGTAGCCATGACTGAAGGCCACCAGCACTTCCAAAAGTGCCGCCAGTATCCAGACGCGCCCGCCCCTTCTCAGCGCCCAGCCCAGCACACCCCAGAAAATGACCGTCCAGAGAAATCCCCAGCTGTAGGCGAATTCACCCGACAGTTGCGCCATGAGATTACCGCCCCAGATCGATGTACCCGTTGTCAGGATGAACCCGGCGGCACCTGCGGCCCCCATGATTCGGGCGGCAACCGGCCAGCGCAACAGGCTCCCCATTGCATAGGTGCCAAGCGGCAGCAGTACCGCCGGGAGCATGGCAACAAACTTGAACGCAACGGGTAATCCGGTCAGCTTCGATAGAAAGACACCCAGCACGAAGGGCATGGGAAAGTAATAGCTGAATGCCGGAAATCCCATGAACACTTCCGGCATCCAGCCTGATATCCTGCCTTCTGCCACCCAGTCCCTGAACACATTCGCATAGAGAATATGGGAGGCCGTGTCGCCACCGGTCGCCCAGGTGGGCAGGACCCAGAGGTCCAGCCGGGTGTGGTCCGCCACCCACAGGGAAATGCCCGCCGCAAGCAGCCAGCCTGCCCCGCGTATCAGTGACGAGTCATCCACAGGGGAATGATTTTCCCGCTGTCGCCTGACCAGCAACAGCGTCCACACCAGGGCTATACCGCCCAACACGATGGAAAGCATCTTTAACCAGTGCGGAGACCTCCACCAGCCGTGCTCAGGGGCAAGGCCCGTATACTCTAGCCATTGTCCCCGCTGATCCGTGCGGATAGACCAGGTAATCACTGTACTGTGATGGAACCCGCCCTCGATCCAGTCCAGGCGTGCCAATTGAGGATAAATGGAACCCGGTTCAGCCGATTGGTCAGGGCGTTGTACCAGGGTGATCACGCGATCATCCGGCGTCAGATGGGGCACATCTTCCCAAACAGGTCCCGGCAACAGGGTGAGCGATAAATCCTCCGGTGCAACACCAGCCGCTTGCCAACGCAGATCCTTTCCCCTGAACAAAACCTGTGGCTTACGCAACGGAGAATCTTTCGAGACTCCGAAATCATACTCGATCGCGACCGGGGTGCTGTGCCATGCCTTATTGCTGTCCTGGTATTCGATTGCAAGCAGCAGGTGATACCTGCCCGGTAATGCATGGGTTGACGGCATTCTGGCCTGAAACACGTGTGACTCTTGTGGTTTCCATACGCGCGGACCGGCTATCCGGACAGACTGATCCATGGACCGCACTGCCAGTTCAACATTGAAGATCGGCTCTTCGTCTGACAGCAGAAAATCAAGCGTCCCGCTTAGTTCATCGGATGTTGCAGTCACACTTGCCTTGTACTGGAATCCGGCAGGGCCGGATTCTGCCGACAGTGGGAACAGCAGCCAGAGCAGCGCGAGACAGGCCCCAAGTAGCTGGCTAAAGGTTGGCTGTGATGCGTGAATCATCTGCATGGAATACCGGCCGACGAAAGGGATACGTGCCTTTTGGAGAGTTGCATTTCAGGTCAATTGCTTTCCGGGGCAGGGCTTTTGTGTTTCAGCCACAGAAAAACAAGAATGCCCGGCAGGATACAGCCCAGGACAATCCATACCCAGACCGGTCGGTCCTCCGGACTATCACCTCCCATGACCCGTACAACAGTCGCCCCGCTCACCCCGAGACGGCTACCCGCGCTATCATAACGCCCCACGAGAACCACCTGGTAGCTGCTGTTCGCCAGCGCCGAGTAGTTATCCAGTCCATAGGCAACCGTCATCACCTGACCAGGCCCTAACTCGACAGAAGAGTGCTCGTGAGAGGCCGACAATTCATTCGGGATGAAGAGTGTCAGATCGATCATTTGCCCCGTGTCTGAATCATTGCGCAGCACGAACTCAAGGCGTGTCTTGCCGTCGATCGGCATATCGGCCGGCCTGCCGCTGATAAATATTCCCGGTATGACGGCAGACCTGTAATCGAAATAGCCTGCGCTCAGCGCAGAGAAGCGGTAACCACTATCATCCCTGTAGTGCGTCCTGATAACGACGGGGTATCGGCCGGGGACTTTCAGGACATCCGCCAGGGATTGTTCAGTGGACGTCTTTTCACCGACATCCAGCGTCCCGGCAACCGGACCGGAAAAGACCGTATCATCGATCATGATTTCGAACTGCACGTCCTGGGCAGGCACGTTTCCACGGTTCTCGGTCGAAATCTTGAGCACAGGTTTGCCTGATTTCATATCAACGGAGAAATCGGTCACCATCGTGATCGACGCACCAAACGCAGACGTGATCATCATCGATGTGACTATGAAAACCACCCTGGCGAGGCATTGAAGCCTCTGGACTTCATGTCGCATGTCAGCGCCTAACCTGTCGCATTACGCGCGCCTGGCTCCCGCAACAGCAGCATGAAGGCACCCGGGAGGGTAGTACACCAGAGCACCAGTAAATAGGCCAGGGAGAGCGCAAGTACCGAGTTAGCATCAACGCCGAGCGGCAGCAACAGACTCATCATGGCACCCTCTCTCGGGCCCAGCCCCCCTAGCGAAATCGGCAGGCTGGATACCAGGAATACCAGCATCAGAACGACCATAAACTGGAATATGGGGAGGTGGACACCAAATTCAGGAGCCAGCATCAAGATCACCAGCACGACCAGTAACTGGTTCAGCACAGACAATCCGAATGCATACACGATAAGCCCCGGGGCTGCGTGGTAGCGCGGGAAGCAGGCCAATACGGCGTGCAGACGCGGCCAGCGATTGCCGAATCCAGCATCCAGCAGGCCTGCCCACTTGGGAAGTGCGGCGAGTATCACGATAGGCAACATCGCCAGAATACCCAATCCAAACACGCTCAGTGCCAGCTGATTTTCGAAACCGTCAGGAGCGAACATCAGCGCTATCAAACCCATACCGACCACAGCTGCCAAACCGAGTACGCGGTCGACAAACGCTGAACTCACCAGCGCTCCGCCACCCATGCCAGCAGCATAAAGTCGTGCGGTACGGGCCAGGTCGCCGCCGAAGATAGAGGGAAGCAGGTTATTAAAGAAAACGCCAAGGTAATAACTTGGCCACACCTGGCGAAATGTGACTGCCCCGTTGACATGACGGAACAATAACCACCAGCGCACACCTCCCGCCAGGAATGAGAGAAAGTGCAGCACGACTGCAAGCACCAGAAGAAGCGGGTTAATGCCGGCAAACGCGTCGCGCATCTGCTGCAAATCAAAATAACGGGATAGCCACCAGAGACATGCCAGGGTTACCAGCGCCTTTAAAAGGAAAATCACTATGGCCCTTTTTCTACTGCTCATCCAGGATTCCGGGCTAACTCAGGCAGGCAGAGGCCTATCATGCTTGCAGTGGCATTACCGTAGCGATTCGTAGAGGGATCGAGCGGTGGTTTCATCGCCCATGCCAGGCCGGATAGTAAAACGGCTGACCGGACTCCCCTGTTGGTATCTGGTTGTTTCCGGCAGCGTGGCATATACCTCGTTCACACCTATGTTATTGAGAGAAGGGAACTATACAGACAGATATTCCACGCTGCACGTCATTGATTCCGGGGGAAATGGACTGGGTAACGTGGATTGCTAAGCAGGATTACTAACATGCCGTTACAGTGACAATCGCAGGTAAGCGCAGTCCGTTTAATAGCAAAGACCGGGAGCTACAATCGCTCAATGCGAAAAACCCCATAGTGAGGCACTTGCCACCACGGCATTTTTACCGATGTCAGTATCACCACGCTAAATTATCATCACCCATCGAACATACTGAACATCATTATTTGCCAATGCATGAGCCCGCCTCACAGCTAATTTAACCTTGAAAAGCGGGGTCTATAGCAATTGCGACATATTAGATTTTAATTAATCTCTAAATCTCTTTTTCTCCTGAAGAACATGCCAGCATCTCCATACGCAGACAGTGACTTGACTTATGTCTATAATTTCTTTAAGTTTTCCTCTTGGGTTCCATCAATGCCAATAGACACGCTCAGGAAGATGAGAAGGCTGGCTGGTGCAGTACTGAATTTTTCGCAGGTAACTGCCTGTTGGTTCGATGAATTGGATCGGTTGTCCGACCTGGAGAAACCATGAAAGCAAATACAATTCTTGCATTTTGTATCACTATTTTGGTGGCAGCCACATGGATGCCCGCCGCCAACGCGCTGTCAAATTATTACACCGCCCCACCGGATGGGTCATTAGCCTGCTCCATTTGCCATGGTTCTGTTTCGACCTGCGCCGGTTGCCACGCCCACGGTACACATCCCGACAGTGATAAAAACAGCATCAATGTGACCGCAAGCTCCAACAAGTCGATATACGCCCCGGGCGAGACAGTCACCGTCACCGTCAACGGTGGTTACCGGGATGGCTGGGCCCGGGCCAAGCTCTGGAACCAGGACTGCAGCGCCGAGGGCTGCCTGTCGGGAGGCACACCTCCCGGTGGTCCCGTGCCTGTGGCCGTCGCCAGCAACACCTGCGCAACAGCAAATTGCCCGGTCGGTGTTGGCGGCGTTGATGGCATCACCAGCGCGTTCGGCCCCGCCGACGGCCCGGTTACCCTGACCTGGCCTGCGCCCAATGATCCGGGCACCTATACCTGGTCCGCTTCCTGGTACGGCAATCAGTTTGATCTGGATCAGAGAAGTGGTGTCACAACGTTTGGACCGCTGTGGCTCCTGGATCCAGGCAATTCAAACCACGGTGACGAAATCGTGACCTTCACGTTCCAAGTCCAGGCAAGCACGACGACCACTACTACCACAACCACAACGACCACAACCACGACGGCACCGACCACCACCACGACCTCGAGCACGACGGCGCCGACCACCTCGAGCACGA